>NZ_CP141615.1:1506158-1807390 GCF_035593305.1 Limnochorda sp. L945t
CGCCCAGGTACATGGCGGCGTTGGCCACCGTGGTGTCCCGGGCCGGCGGCACCGCCCTCACCAGTTCGTCGAGGTGCTCGAACACCGCCTTGGTGATCGCGTAGGTGACCTCCTCCGGGGTGTCCTTGTGGCAAACGAACATGTTCCAGAAGGCAAGGGTCGGCGTTGCCTCCCGGGTGCCGTACACCGAGGCGTCAACCCTAGCCGGGGCTGCAAGCCCCGGAAAGCGCACGGCGAACTGCCTGGCCAGGTCGTCGGGCACCGGGACCAGGCGCAGATGCCGGCTGCGGCGGCTCAGCGTCGTGCCGAGTTCAACCACCGAAGCGGTCGGAAGCCCGCCCGACCAGAAGTAGGCGCTGATGCTCCCGTCCGCCAGCGCCTGGGCGCTCTCGCTGGCTCCGAGGCGTTCCCACTTCGCGAAGTCCCGGGCCGGATCGACCCCGGCCACCTCCAGCACCAGCAGCGCCTCTACCTCGGTGCCGCTTCCCGGCGCGCCCGTGGAGACCCGCTTGCCCTTGAGGTCGCTCAGGCTCTTGATTCCAGTGTCGTCGGCGGTCACGATGTGCAGGTGGTTCGGGTACATGGCCCACAGGATCGAAATGGGCGCGGGCTTGGACGCGAAGCGTTCATGGCGGCTCGTGTACGCCAGGTAGGCGGAGTCCGGCAGCACGGTGGCGCAGTAGACGGTGCCCCGCGCCAGGTCGGTGCGGTCCCGGATCAGCAGCAGGTCGTCGATGGATGCCGCCGTCTGGATGGCTGTACCCGACAGGTTGGCGTACCGGGAGATCAGCTCCGCGACGGCGGTACCGTAGTAGTAATAAACCCCGCCGATCCCACCGGTGGCCACCACCACGTTGTACCGGCCCGCCGCAGCCAGAGCCGCGAGACTTCCCGTAAGCGATGTCACAAGAACCAGGCTCAGGACAACGACCAGGAACGCCCGGACTTGCCTGCGATCCCAGCTGCCGCTCATAGTGGCCCTCCTCTGACCCGCAGGATGAGTGGAACGTTATTGAGTACCGTTATGCTGTGCAGGCCCGATCTCCTTTGCCAGCCGGTAGAGACCGCTATCAAGAGTCTTCCCGCCAGGCAGGACCCGCGGCGGCTTCGTGGAAGCCACTCGCTGCACGCTGTCGGAAGCGAGGTGACCCCGCCGTGCCCGGGCCGTTGGAAGGGATCAAGGTGCTGGACCTGAGCCGCGTCCTTGCCGGGCCGTACTGCACCCAGATCCTGGCCGACCTGGGCGCGACCGTTTGGAAGATCGAGCCTCCCTGGGGCGACGAGACCCGTGGCTGGGGCCCGCCGTTCGTCCAGGGAGAGAGCGCTTACTACCTTTCCGTCAACCGCGGTAAGAAGAGCGTCGCCGTCAACCTCAAGGAACCCCGCGGCGCCGCCATCGTCCGCGAGCTCGCGCGCCGGGCCGACGTCCTCGTGGAGAACTACAAGGCGGGCGACCTCGCCCGCTTCGGGCTCGGCTACGCCGCCGTTTCGGCCGAGAACCCCCGCATCGTCTACGTCTCCATCACGGGCTTCGGCCAGACCGGCCCTCGCGGCGCCGAACCCGGGTACGACATAGCGCTCCAGGGCATGACGGGCATCATGAGCATCACCGGCGACCCCGCCGGCCCCCCGACCAAGGTGGGAGTCGCCTGGATCGACGTGATGACGGGCATGATGGCGGCCGTGGGCATCCTGGCGGCCCTCCACGAGCGGGCCGGGAGCGGCCGGGGCCAGCACCTGGACCTGGCGCTGTTCGACGTGGGCCTGGCGGCCATGGCCAACCTGGCGCAGAGCTACCTGGTGACCGGTTCGCCGCCCCGCCGGATCGGCAACGCGCACCCGCAGATCGTTCCCTACCAGGTCTTCGAGGCAAGCGACGGCTGGATCATCCTGGCCGTCGGCAATGACCAGCAGTACCGCCGCACCTGCGAGGCCATCGGGCACCCGGAGCTGTGGGGAGACCCGCGCTTTCAGACCAACGCCGGGCGCGTGCAGCACCGGGGTGAACTGGTGCCGCGCCTTGCCGAGATCTTTCGCACTCGCCCCCGGGCCGACTGGGTGGAACGGCTCGGAGCCGCCGGCGTGCCCGTCGCCCCCGTCAACGACCTGGCCGAGGCGTTTACCGATTCCCAGGCCGAGGCGCGGGGATCGGTGTGGAAGCTGGCGCACCCCGTCATCGGCACCCTTGCCGTCGTGGCAAGCCCCCTGCAGCACCTCTCCCGCACGCCGGCCGCGCCGGGTGGGCACCCGCCGCTCTTGGGTGAACATACCCGGGAGGTGCTCCAGGAGGTTCTGGGGCTCACCCCGGCCGATGTGCACCAGCTCGCCGTGTCCGGGGTGGTGGCGGTCAGCTCCGCTCCCAGCTCCTGATGCCCGGCCGGCCGTTTACGGCTTCACGGTGGCTGTCCCGGCCTCTCGCATCGGGAGCCGTGCTACAATCTCTCCGGGCAGGGGCGCCTGCCCGGGTACGGACGCCGGAGGTCAGCCATGCCATCCTCGAGCACCGTGGTTAGCGCCCCCATGCCTCCGTCCGAGGCGGCGCGCCGGTGGTTGCTGCTGGCGGTCGCCACGCTGCAGCAGGCGGGGCTCACGTTCGTGCGTTTCGGCCTGCCGACCGTCGCCCCGTTCATCCGGGCAGACCTGGGCCTTTCGCTTACCCAGACGGGCGTCGTGCTGGGGGCGTTCGACCTCGGCGCGCTCGTGGCGTTTTATGCCACGGGGGTCGCCACGGACCGGTTCGGGGAGCGCCGGGTCATGGCGCTCGGAGCTTGGTTCACGGGGCTCCTGGCGGCGGCTTCGGCGGCGGCGCCCGGCATGCGGGAACTGGCGATCGTCCTGGCCCTGGCCGGGGCCGGGTTCCCGTCGAGCCAGGTGGCCGGCAGCCATGCCGTGATGGGGTGGTTTCACGCTCGGGAACGGGGCGTCGCCATGGGCGTGCGCCAGGCGGGGCTCCCGCTGGGAGGGCTTGCGGGCGCCCTGGTGCTGCCCTGGGTTGCCGCCTCCGCCGGCTGGCGCCTGGCCATGGTGGTGGCGGGGGCAGGCTGCATCCTCGCCGGCCTGGCCACCTTCCTGGCTCTTCCGGACGGCGAACCGGCCGCCCACTCCGGCGCCGTTGCCCGCCCTGGGCTTCCCCTCCACCGTGAGCCTTCCCCCGTGCGCGCCTTGCCCGCAGGCGGTTTCCTCCAGGCGCCCCGCCAATTCTTACGCGACCGGGCGCTGGTTGCCACCACGCTGATGGCCTGCCTGCTGGCGGCAAGCCAGTTTAGCCTGACGGGCTACCTGCCCCTCTACATGGTGGACGTCTTCCGTTGGGACCGGCAGGCCGCCTCCCGGCTCCTCCTCGTCGTCCACGCCGGTGGCATCGCCGGGCGGCTGCTGTGGGGCTGGGTGTCGGACCGTCGCTTCCACGGCGACCGGGTCGCCCCGCTGGTCACCGTCTCCTTGAGCGGAGCGCTGGGTGCCGCGCTCATCGCCGCGCTCGCCCTCGCGCCGCTCCCGCCGGCCGCCGTGGCGGGATCCGCCCTGCTGGCAGGGCTCACCCTCCTGGGCTGGAATGGCCTGTACATCACGCTGATCTCCGAGCTTTCGGGCCCGGCCTCGGCCGTGATGCTGGGCATCAGCATGACCGTCCTCTACGTCTGGACCATGCTCTCGCCGCCGGGCTTCGGTTGGCTCGTGGAACGGCTTGGCTCCTACCCCGCGGCCTGGACAGCGCTGGTTGCCATCCAGCTCATGGCCGCCGTGGCCGCGACGGCCGCAGGCTCCTTCGCCCCCGCCCGGCGTGCCGGCGCCCCCCATCGCCTCCGCCCGAGGGTGGGAGGTGGCCGCTAGGTCCTGCTTCGAGCGTCATCAAACTTACCCCGGGCTGTCGACCGCTCCGCCCCGGCACGGCAAGGGACGAAAGCCCTCCGAAGATCCTGCCCTGCCCCCGCCGCATCCGCGGGGCCTGGGCTTCCTGGCGCAGACGCTACCCGACCGGGCCCGATCCATCGAAGTCCACGTCTGCGGCTACAACAAGGAAAGAAGCCCCCGCACCGTCCGGCTCGACGTGAGCGGCTTCGAGCCCGAAGACCACGGGCTTCGCCGGATCCTGAGCGAAACGAGCACCCCGGACCGCCTCCACTCGAGGGTAGACGTTGCCCGGGGCTTCGAAGTGCCGGCTTTGGCCGCCGTCTCGGTGCAGCTGCCGGAAACCCGCGCCGCCGCCGCGCCCGCCACCGGCCCCGCCGCCGCCCCGGCCGCCGGCCAGGGCCAGGCCCAGGAACTGCCGCCCGGACTCGTGCGGTTCGGCCCCGCCCCGGCCCGCTACGTGCGGCTCCAGCTGCTCGAACGCCCGAAGCAGCGGGGTACGGCCTACGGCCACTCGGTGTGGACGGCCGGGTCGTTCTCCCTGTGGAAAACCGAAGTGTTGGCCCCATGGAAAGGGTAACCGGGTCAGGGTGACCGGGTCAGGCGAGCGGGCCCGATCCTTTTTTAGTGGGCGAGCCTCGACCTGGGCCTGCCGGCTGCAGGAGAGTTTGCCTTATCGTCGTAGGGGAAACCCCGAGCGAGAGGACGGGCAGCGCATGAGCGGCGGGGCAAGACAGGCAGGGATGGAAGAGGCGAAGCGCCTCCTGCCGACCACCCGCCTGAGCATCACCGAGGTGTGCTTCGAGGTGGGTATTCGAGCCTCGGCACGTTCGTTGCCCGGTTCTCCCGTATGCTCGGCGTACACCCGGTCTGTTCCGGACCCCCTTGCCGCCGCTGCTCCGAGGCCGTTCGTCGCGGGCTCCCGGACGCCTGCGACGGCGCATCGCACCCTGGTTTGCCGAGGAGCAGCGTTCCGGCAGGATGCGCGCCATCGACCCGGAGCTTGCTGCCCGGGTGTTTCCGGGGGCCCTCTCGATGGCGTTCGTTTCGCTGTGGGCGGTCGGGGCGGAGCTCATGCAGCTAGCGATTGAGGCAGAGGGGCTGGTACGGCGCTTCGGGCAGGTCACGGCGCTGGACGGCCTGTCACTCGAGGTGGAGCATGGAGTCACCTTCGGGCTCATCGGGCCCAACGGCGCCGGTAAGACCACATTCATACGCATGGTGGTGGGGCTCGATCGGCCGCAGGCGGGACAGGTGCGGGTGCTGGGCCGCACCATGCCCGATCCCGTCGTGCTGGCGGAGATCGGCTACATGCCGCAGGCGGACGCGCTCTACCCCGACCTCACGGCCCTGGAAAACCTGGCCTTCTTCGGCGCCATCTTCGGCCTTACAGGTGCCACCCTGCGAGAGCGTATGGACGAGGTACTCGCCCTGGTGGGCCTGTCCGCTGTCGCCGGACGGCTGGTGGAGCACTTCAGCGGCGGCATGCGGCGACGGCTGTCGCTCGCCGCGGCCCTGCTGCACCGCCCGGCCCTGCTCGTGCTGGATGAGCCGACGGTCGGCGTCGACCCGGAGTTGCGGCAGGCGTTTTGGGAACATTTCGCGACCCTGGCCCGGCAGGGCACGACGGTGCTCGTCTCGACCCACCACATGGACGAGGCGCGGCGTTGCGGGCGCCTCGCGCTGATGCGGGCCGGCCGGGTGCTGGCGTGCGGGACGCCGGCGCAACTCCTGCGGCGGGCGGGCACGGACGACATGGAGGAGGCGTTCTTGCGCTTTGCGGCCGGCAGTGCAGCCGGGGAAGAGGTATCCGGGGAAGGGTCGCCCGGGAGAGAGGTGCGGGGGCCAGGGAGGAATGGGCGATGAACGTGAGCTCAACCTCGGGAACGAGTCATCCGCCCGGCGGGTGGGGGGCGAGCCTGCGGCGGACTCAGGCTGTCGCCGTGCGGGTGATGCGCCAGTTGTGGCGAGACAGACGAACCCTGGCCCTCATGTTTGTCATCCCCGTGTTACTCATGTTGTTGATAACGTACCTGCTCGAAGGCCCGTCGGAAGCGCCCACGGTGGCCGTCGTGGCGCCCACCCAACGGCTCGCCGGCTGGGCGGTTCAGCACCTCGTCCGTCCGGCCGCCGGAGACAGGTGGACGGTCATCGACGCCGGGGCCGATGATCCCGAGACGGTCGTGCGGGCAGGACGGGCGTCTGCCGTGCTGGTGGTGCCCGGCGACCTGCTGAGCGCGCCACTGCAGGGGCGGGCCCCTTCGTTCGAGGTGGTGGTCGAAGGGGCGGAGTATGGCACCACCGGCCGCATCCTCAGTGACCTGCGGGCCGTGCTCCCCGCCATGGCCGGCCGTGTGGGGGCCATGGCGCTGGGGCCGTTGGGCGCGGCTGCCGGGACGGGGGGCCCAACCGCAGCCCCAGGCACGGGCCTGCCGTTTCGGGTGCGCTATGTGTACGGCGGTCCCGGGATGAAGCTGACCGATCACCTGGCGCCCGGGCTTCTTGCATACCTGGCGTTTTTCTTCGTCTTCCTGCTGACGGCCGCCGCTTTCCTGCGAGAACGCCAGCGTGGGACCCTCGTGCGCATGCCGACGTCGCCGCTCCGGCCCGGCGAGGTGGTGGCCGGGTACATGGCAGGGTTCAGCCTGCTGGCGCTTGCTCAGGCGGCGGTGGTGGTCGCGGTGGTGGTGTG
This sequence comes from Limnochorda sp. L945t, assembly GCF_035593305.1. GTDB lineage: Bacteria > Bacillota > Limnochordia > Limnochordales > Geochordaceae > Carboxydichorda > Carboxydichorda subterranea. Next base: position 1,512,700 of record NZ_CP141615.1, read on the forward strand.
GGGGCTTGGCGTGCAGTACCGGGGGAGCCTTGCGTGGGTCGTGGTCGTGGAGCTCCTGGTGACCCTCGGAGCGTCGAGCCTGGGGATCTTCCTCTCCACTTTCGCCCGAAACGAGCTGCAGGTGATGCAGTTCATCCCGCTCGTCATCATCCCCCAGGCGCTTTTGTGCGGGCTCATCGTGAGCGTGCAACTGCTGCCGGGTCTGCTGCGGCTGCTGGCGTACATCATGCCACTCACCTACGCGACGACCGCCCTTACCGACGTCATGATCCGGGGTCTGGGAGGCAAGGCCATCTGGGCTCATCTGGCGGCACTCGCCGCCTTTGCGGCCGTCTTCGTGGTGCTCGCCGCGAGGGCCGTGCGGCGGGTGTGAGCCGGGCCCCGGCTGAAGACGCTCTTGTTGAAGACGCTCTTATCGTTGACAACGCTCGTATCCTTCGTCACACGCGATCATGCCTCCCTGGATGCAAGGCACTTTCCCCGTTGGCCCTCTTCACCCGCAGCGGCTTCAGGGCGACGGCGCTTCCCGCGATTCCCGCGCCGGCTCCCCCAGCGGGTAGCGGTTGAGGAGCGAGGCGCCGACCAGTGCGATGAGGGCGGCGACGGGGCTCACGAGCTGCACGCCGAGCGGGCGGTCGGCGGTGTCGCCCAGGTATTCCAAGAGCAGCCCGAGCACCAAGCCCGACAGGGCGATGACTGCCTGGTTGATGACCCCTTGCACCGCGAAGTACATGCCCTCTCGCTGCTCTCCCGTTCGGGCGGCATCATCACGGGCAATCTCCGCTACCATCACGTTGGGCAGGGTGAGCAGCGCCCCGAATCCGAAGCCGGCCACCGCCATCACGATGGCGCCCCGCACGAGGGCCGGGGCGACGGCGAAAAGATGAGCCGGGAAGAACAGGAGCGCCGCGACGGCCACCAGCAGCATCCCCAACTGGAACGTCCGCCGGGTGCCCAGCCGCCGGCTCAGGCGGTTGAGCAGCGGCAGCGTGGCCAGTGCCACGACGATTCGAGTCCCGAGGCTCGTGACATTGCCGCCGAAGGCCCGGGGGGACGCAACGTCGCCGTCACAAGACCCTGGATAACGGGTGCAGCCGCGGCAAGCCTCGCCGCGGCGTGTCAAGGGACAGTGACTTTGTCACCCTTTCGCACGTTCATGGGGACCGAGATTATGTCATCCCGCTAAGTGTACAGAGCGGAGGAGCGTGGGACGCGCATGTCCTTGAAGGGCCGGCGCCACGGGTGCGTGGCTGGCGGGCGAGAGGTAGGGCGGGGCGATGGCGGCGGGGCCGTCACCGGTGTGGGGTTAGGCAGTGGTGGGGGCGTAACGACGTCCAGTTCCTGCAGGGTATAGACCTGGCCGGCATAGAGTGCGCGTCGCACGCCGTCCAGGCCGGTCAGTACGGTGACCGTCCGGCGGGGCGTCAGGGGCACCACGTGGCGGTGCGCATCCAGCAGCTGATAGGTCTTGCCCTGGAAGCTGATCGTGGAGCCGGCGGAGGCCTTGCGCGTCTCCCGCAAGGCCAGGATAGTGAGAAGCTCATGGGCATTGGGGGCAGGACGGAAGGCGGGCTGGGGGTCTTTCGGGGCGACCGCAAAGCGGCGGTTGAAGCGTTCGATGAACCCGGGCAGGAAGTGGTTGGCATCGTCCAGGGTGCGGACGCGGGCAATGCGCAGCTCGGTTACCAGGCGGCTTTGGAGGGTTTGCCAGAGGCGTTCGATGCGGCCTTTGGCTTGGGGGGAACGGGCCGGGATATGGACGATCCCGAGGGCCTGCAGGGCCTGACCGAACTGGGTCAGTGGGATCGTCTGGCCAGCCAGTTCCTCGTCGATGGACAGCCGGCCCTGCTTGGGGGAGAAGAACAGGGTGTGGCGGTCGGAGTAGAGGCGCACGGGCACGCCGTGGTGCTGGAGGATCTGGCGGAGGACCTGGAGATAGCCCATCAGTTGCTCGGTGAGGAGAAACCAAAGGCCCAGAATCTGACTGGTGGCATCGTCGATGGCCCCATGCAAGCAGAGGTGAGGACCGCGGTCTTCCAGCCAGGCAAACGGGCTGGCGTCGACCTGGACCAAGGCGCCGGCTTGGGGCATCCGCTCCCGGGAGCGGCGCCGGCGGGCCGCTTTGTGGGTATGGGCCAAGGGAATCCCGGCCGCCTTGAGGATGCGGGCGATGGTCTTGGCACTGAGATGGACCTGATGGTACTCGGCCAGGAGTTCGGCCATGTGCTGGCAGCTCGCATCCCGGTAGACATCCAGCGCCAGACCCAGGACGGTTTGGCGCACGGCGTCGGGGACCGCATGGCTGGGTCGGCGGCCGCGGTTTTTGTGGGCCAGGATGGCAGCCCCGTGCTGGGCGAAGGCGTGCTTGAGACGTAGGACATGGCGTTCGGACAGTCCGAGGGCTTGAGCTCCTTCCCATACCGTGATCTCGCCTTTGAGCAGACGCTCGAGCACGGGAATGCGCTGGGCCTCGTCGGGACGCAAGAAGACGTCACCCTTCATGGGGACGAGACATTCGCCAGGGCGGGCGTCGGCCCCGGGGGGCACCCCCCGGGGCCCCACCCCGGGCCCCCTCCGGTCATCAGGGGAGTGACAAAATCTCAGTCCCGTTCACGGGGTGACATTATCACTGTCCGGCGACACAAGCCTCGCCGCGGCGTTGCAGGCCCAGCCGGGCTTCTGGTATACTGGGCTGCGCGCAAAACTGCATAGAGCACTGGCCGTAGGCCCGCTGGGGGAGCCCGGATGACCGGGCTGAGAGGGGGGTGGATTCACCCCGACCCCTCGAACCTGATCAGGGTCATGCCTGCGTAGGGAAGCGGGAAAACGGAGCCGCACGTCAGTCGCCGCTCGTGCCGTCGCCGGTGCGAGCATCCTTCGTCGAGTTTCATCGCTCTCGTCCCCCGCCGCTCTCCGCTCGCCAGCGCCCTCGTGATGCCCCAGGGTCTCCGACCGGCGCTTGCGAGGAGGTCGACGGACGTGCCCCCCACGGGTAGGACTCCTGCGGACACGACCCCCATCGACACAGCGCCGAGGCGCGATGCACCGGCCCCAGGCGTGCCTGCCATCGATGCGCCGGCCACGGCGGCTTCTACCACCATCGCCCCCCTTCCCGCGAGTCGAAAGGTTTACGTGCAGGGTTCCCGACAGGACCTCCGGGTCCCCTTTCGCGAGGTGACGCTCACGCCGGAGCCGACCGGGAAAGGACCGACCGGTGACGGCCCGACGGTCGAGCCCCCGCTCCGGCTCTACGATACGACGGGCCCGTACACCGACCCCGCCTTTCGCCCGGATCCGCGCCGGGGGCTTCCTGAGCTGCGCCGCTCCTGGATCCGCGAGCGGGCCGACGTCGAGGAGTACCGGGGACGGCCGTACCGCCCGGAAGACGACGGCTTGCGCCCTGGTGATCCCCATATGGCCCACACCCGCTGGCCGGGGCCGGAGCGTCCTCCGCTGCGGGCCCGACCCGGCAGGGCCGTGACGCAGATGCACTACGCTCGGCGAGGGCTCGTCACCCCCGAGATGGAGTTCGTCGCGCTCCGCGAAGGCGTCGACCCCGAACTGGTGCGCCGGGAGGTGGCCGCCGGGCGGGCGATCATCCCCTGCAACGTGAACCACCCGGAGCTGGAACCGATGATCATCGGCCGGGCCTTCCACGTCAAAGTGAACGCCAACATCGGCAACTCGGTCATCTCGTCCTCCATCGAGGGCGAACTGGAGAAGCTCCTCTGGGCGATCCGCTGGGGCACCGACACGGTCATGGATCTGTCGACGGGTAGGGCCATCCATTCCACCCGCGAGTGGATCCTGCGCAACGCGCCCGTGCCGGTGGGGACCGTGCCGATCTATCAAGCCCTGGACAGAGTGGGTGGACGGCCCGAGGCGCTCACATGGGAGGCAGTGAGGGAGACGCTCATCGAACAGGCCGAGCTGGGGGTAGACTACTGGACCATTCATGCGGGAATACTGCTCCGTTACATCCCTCTCGCTGCCTCGCGGGTAACCGGCATCGTCTCGCGGGGCGGCTCCATCCTGGCGGCCTGGTGTTTGGCCCACCACCAGGAAAATTTCCTCTACGCCCACTTCGACGAGATCTGCGAAATCGCCCGGGTGTACGACGTGGCGTTGTCGCTCGGTGATGCCCTGCGGCCCGGCTCCATCGCTGACGCCAACGACGCGGCTCAGTTCGCGGAGCTGCGCACGCTGGGCGAACTGACGGAGCGAGCGTGGCGGCACGACGTGCAGGTGATGATCGAGGGCCCAGGGCACGTCCCCATGCACCTCATCCAGCAGAACGTCGACTTGGAGCGGGAGATCTGCCACGATGCGCCGTTTTACACGCTGGGTCCCCTCACGACCGACGTCGCGCCGGGCTACGATCACATCACGTCTGCCATCGGCGCGGCCATGATCGGGTGGTACGGCGCAGCGATGCTGTGCTACGTGACGCCGAAAGAGCACCTCGGATTGCCGGACAAGGACGACGTCCGCGAGGGTGTGATCGCCTACAAGATCGCCGCCCACGCAGCCGACGTGGCCAAAGGTCATCCTCGAGCTCGCCAGTGGGACGACGCGCTCTCCCGGGCTCGCTACGCGTTCCGCTGGACGGATCAGTTCAACCTGGCCCTCGACCCGGAGCGCGCCCGGGCCTACCACGACGAGACGCTGCCGTCGGATGCGGCCAAAGTGGCGCACTTTTGCTCCATGTGTGGCCCGAAGTTTTGCAGCATGCAGATCAGCCACGAGTTGCACGAGTTCTCCAGACGACGCGGACTGACTCTGGAAGAGGCCGTGGAACACGGGCTACAGGAGAAAGCCTTGGAGTTTCGGGCACGGGCCGAGTGACGAGGTGCCGTATCGTTCGAGCAAGGCAAGGGACGAGGGTACGAAGCAAGCACCGCCCCGGGAGGGGCGGTCATGAACGGCCACGAGGGGTGCGGCCGCCTGCAGTGGGCGGTCGCTGAGAGGGGCGCTCGAGGCGCCCCAACCCTTCGAACCTGATCTGGGTCATACCAGCGTAGGGACGTGGGCCGGTCGGTACGAGGACACGTGACGCCACGCGCGCGGTACGCCCCGGTGATCAGGTGGCCGTCCATCAGGGGGGATCACCGTGGGCTATCCCAGGGCATTGACCATCGCCGGCTCCGACAGCGGCGGGGGCGCCGGCATCCAGGCGGACATCAAGACCTTCCAGATGCTCGGCACCTACGGTACGAGCGTCGTGACGGCGCTCACCGCGCAGGATACCACCGGCGTGCACGAGGTCGTCGAGCTTTCCCCGGCTTTCGTCATGCGCCAGCTCGAGGCAGTGCTGTCCGATATCGGCGCTGACGCTGCCAAGACGGGGATGCTTGCCTCGTCCGCGATCATCGAGGCTGTGGCCCGTACGCTCGAGACGCGGCCCGAGCTCCCACTCGTCGTCGACCCCGTCATGGTAGCCAAGAGCGGCGACTCCCTGCTCGACCCCGGCGCCGTGGAGGCGCTGCGCACACGCTTGTTGCCCCGAGCGACCGTCGTCACGCCCAACGTCCCGGAGGCCCAGGTGTTGACGGGTCTGGCCGTCCGAGACGTCGCAGGGATGCAGGAGGCAGCCCGGCAGCTCGTCGCGATGGGCGCCCGGTGGGCGCTGGTGAAAGGCGGCCATCTCGACACAGGGGACGAGGTCGTCGACGTGCTGTTCGACGGCCGCCACTTCGAACTCCTGCGTCATCCCCGCATTCGAACGGTACACACGCACGGCACCGGGTGCACGCTGTCGGCTGCCATCACCGCCTTCATCGCCCGGGGCTTTCACGTGGACCAGGCGGTGAGGCGGGCACAGCGATACATGCAGTCCGCCCTCGAACAGGCCCGTGAGCTCGGACACGGCCGGGGTCCCACCAACCACTGGGCAGGAGCCGACCTGGAGGCGATCCGGCGGCTGGGCAGTACGTCGGGCGGGGTGGTGCCGGTGCCGGAGCCGGCGCCGACACCGCAGCCCCCACCGGAGACGTGGCCGATAGGCGCGCGGCCATGGCTGTGGCGCGCCGCGCCCTTCGTGCAGCGCATCCGCGCGGAACGCCCCACCATCCACGCCATCACCAACCTGGTCACGATCCAGCGCGTCGCCTCGGCCGCCCTCGCGGTCGGGGCGGCACCGATCATGGCCGATGCACCGCAGGAGGCGGAGACGCTCGCCGCGGCTTCCCGGGGTCTGGTCCTCAACATCGGCACGCCCGACGACCTGCACCTCGAGGCCATGCTAAGGGCGGCCCAGGCCGCCTCTCGGGCCGGGATCCCCATCGTGCTCGACCCGGTCGGGGTGGGAGCAACGACGCTACGTCAGCAGCTCGTCTTGCGCCTCATCACCACGGCCCGCCCGTCCGCCATCAAGGCCAACCTGGCCGAAGGGATGGCACTGTGGGAACTCCTGCGCGCTCGCGAGACGGGTCAACCTGCCGTCGAGGTACGGCAGGCTGGGGTGGAGCCGGCGTTGCTCGGCGGTGCCCCTCGGCCTTCTCTCGAGCAGATACGGGACGTCGCCGCTTGCCTGGCGCGCCGGCTCGAGTGTCTGGTGGCCATCACGGGCCCGGTTGACGTGGTATCCGACGGCGCACGTACGCTCGAAGTGCACCACGGTCACCCGCTCATGGGCGATATCACGGGTTCGGGATGTATGGTGACCGCGGTCGTGGCAGCGTTCCTGGCGGTGGCCCGGCCCTACGAGCGCCTGGATGCGGCGGCGGCAGCGTTGGCGGTGTTCGCCATCGCAGGCCAGCGGGCAGCGGGCGCCGTTGCCGGGCCCGGGACGCTGCCGGCGGTTCTCCTGGACGAGCTGGACGCTCTGACCAGGCAGCCCGCTCGAGCCTTCGACCCGCGGCTCTACGTCATCACCGACTCCCGCCGCACGGGAGTCGCGGGCGTGGTACCGGCCGTCGAGGCAGCGCTGCGCGGCGGAAGCCGCGTCGTTCAGCTCCGGGAGAAGACGCTCCCGACACCGGCCCTGCTGGAGCTCGGGCATGCCTTGCGGGACGTGACTCGGCAGTACGGAGCCGTCTTCCTGGTGAACGACCGGATCGACGTCGCAAAGGCGGTACAGGCCGACGGCGTCCATCTCGGAACCGGCGACATGCCGGTGGAGCGGGCCCGGGCGATCCTGGGGCCCGAGTCCATCATCGGAGCATCGGTCGAATCGGCCGCCGAGGCGGCGGCCGCCGCGCGCGCCGGCGCCGACTACCTCGGGGTGGGCCCGGTGTACGCCACCATGAGCAAGGAAGATGCAGGTGCCGCTCGCGGCATCGAACTCGTCCGGCAGGTGCGCAAGGCCACGCACCTGCCCATCGTGGCCATCTCCGGCATCGACGAGAGCAATGCACCGCCGGCCATCGAGGCAGGGGCAGACGGTGTGGCGGTCATTGCCGCCGTCATGGGCGCGCCCGATCCCGAGGCGGCGGCACGCCGCCTGCTGGCCGCAGTCGAGCGGGGTCTCGCCCGGCGAGGTCTCGACGGGCATCGAGGAGGGGACGCGTCGTGAGCTTGAGGGGAGACGTGGGCAAGCCGGCCGCGACCGCGGCATCAGGGCCGCTCGGCCGGCTACAGGTTCCCGAGCCCCGCCGGCCTGACGACCGGGCCAAGGCCCCCGGACCGACGGCGGCGGTGGCGATCGGGGGACTCCTGGTGGCAGTCGGCACCGTGAGCGCTCATCTGATCTGGTTCCCGGCAGGGGTCGCGAGGGCGTTTCCCGTGCAACACGCCATCAACGTGCTGGCCGCTGTGATGCTCGGGCCGGGCCCGGCCATCGGGATCGCGGTCGCCATAGGAGTCCTGCGGAATCTGCTCGGAGCGGGGACGCCCCTCGCCTTCCCGGGGGCCATGATCGGGGCGGCACTGGCGGGCCTGGCGTTTCGGCGCACCGGACGGATAGCGGCAGCCGTCGCCGGAGAGGTGCTGGGTACGGGAGTCCTGGGGGCACTGGTGGCTTATCCGGTGGCGCGGTGGCTGCTGGGGCACGAGGCGACGGCGTTTTTCTACGTGCTGCCGTTCAGCGTCTCGTCGGCAGCGGGCGCCCTCACCGCCGCGGCGCTCCTCGCGACGTTGAAGCGTTCCGGGGTTTGGGGGAGCCGATGGCCATCCCTGCCACGTACGCGGCCGGACACCCGCTGCCTCCAGCCGACGCGACCGAGGCGTAGATGAACACCGCCAGGGTGCAGCGGGCAGCGGGCAGCGGGTAGAGCGCCCGCAGCAGGGGCCGAAGCCCCTGCTGCCGTTCAGCCGATTCCGTACTGCTCTTTCACGAAGGGGAGCAGCCCTGCCCGCTCCAGGTTCGCCAAAGGTGCGAGAAACGTCACCTGCACCACGCCCGGGTGTCGCCCGATTTCGATGGCCCCGGTGATGGTGGCGCGGTTGAGCACCTCGCCCGTGCTCATGCCCAGGAGCGTGGCAGCCCGCCGCAGCCCCACCTGGGTCGCACTGTTGAGATCCGGCCCCGTCCCGATGACGGAGATGGGAGCCGATGCTTCGACGTCCTGCAGGCCCCAGCGCCGGGCGAGCTCGCGGGCCCGCGCCTTTTCGGCGTCGGATAGCGGACGTGCCAGCGGCGGCAAATCCTCGACCAGCGGGAAGAGCACGGGGCCTTCCAACGATCGCCCCTTCAGCACCTCGACCTGGAGGGTGACGGACCCGGAGACGTCCATGGTGTGGCCGGCGATTTCCCCGTCGCCTTGCAGGGCGTGCATGTCGCCCACGTAGATGCCCGCCCCTGGCACCTTGACCGGCGCCAGGAGCAGCGCGCCGGGTCGGACGGCGTCGACGTCCATGTGCCCGTCGGTGCGAAGCTCGAGTTGCTCGACGGTCAGCGCGTACTCGTGGGGCGCGTTGACGAGCGCGGAGCCGAAGTCGCCGGCGTTGTGCGAGTCCGGCATCCGGATGGCGGGCGTCGTCCCCAGCTGTCCCAAGAACGGCCGTAGACGCACTGCCACGCCCACCAAGTCGTGCGGTGCGAAGAGCAGGATGGGATGCTGCACCGAGTGGTCCGGGAGCGCCGCATAGCGTGCCGCTTCACGAGCGATGCGCTCGGCCGCCTCCTGGGGCACAGTCACTCCCACCGTTCGGGGCTCGTCGAACACCACCGTGTAGCCGTGCTCGATCTGAAAGGGGGTGACTGGCGTCCCGCACCGGGCACACCGCACGGCCTGCTGGCCGATGCCTTCCACCCGCGTCTCCGGGTAAAGGGTGCCGCAGCGGGGACAACGGGCGGCCACGTAGGGATCGCCGAGGTAGTGACCCTCCACCCAGACGTCGTGACCGGAGGCGGTTGCCATAGAGGTTACCGTGATGTCACGGATCCGGATGGCCACCGCGTCGCCTGGCTCGGCGCCCTCTACGTAGACGGGCTGGGTCACCTCGTGGCCGCCGCGAAGACGGGGCGTAATCATGGGGCCCCAACATCCCGGGGCCGTGTTGGCGATGATGGTGCCGCCGTCCTGCACCGGCCCGAGCATGGGGGCCCCGGGATCCAGAATGCCGTTGGTGAAGGTGGAAACCAGCACGGTGCGGCTCGCCGTGCGCTCACCTACCTCAATGCCCATCGCGATGCACCTCCCCTTCCTGGCGTCTAACGCCCGCCGGCGGCGGGCGTTAGCAAAGCGATCTCACAGGCGTCCAAAATCGGTTCGTCGCGGCCCAGCACCCTTCCATCAGCCACGACGAGGGCGCTTGGCAGGTGCGGGGCCAGTTCGGGGAATCGGCGGGCCACAAGCGTACGCAGCCCGAGGGCAGTAAGACCTGCTTCCACGTCCTGCAAGCGAAGGACGGGCTGTCCTGCGATCGCGGCCAGGGAGGGGCTGAGGCGAACGTGAAGGCTCATGACGGTTGACCTCGAGTGTATTCTATCCGAGTACAAGTCCGAGGGGCAAGGCACCTCGTCCCGGCCAGCTGTGCCGGCCCTCCTATCTGAGGGCCTGGCAAAGCCGGTCCCGCCGCCCGTTCGCCCGTGGCAGCCCCCCGGCAGCCCGCCGTCACCCACCCCGCGCAGGGTCTCGCCGGCGCCTCCTCTGCCGATGGCCCTTGGATCTCATGCTAGCCCGGCTCGCCGGGCTGCACAGCCACGGGCTAGGGGGCAAGCTCGACCAAGGTCCAGACCAGCAGGGCGTGGAGCACGACGTGGTTCGAGTCCGGGACGGGGTGGTCGGCGATGGGCGGGAGGAACTTGTGCGTGCGTCCGAACTGCCGTGCATAGCTCTCCATGGCCGCATCGCCGGCCCCGAAGAAGTAAGGGACCCACCAGTTCACGACCTGAAGCGCCAGCCAGGTGCCGTAGAACGCCTGGGCGACATGAAGGGCCTGCCTGTTTCCGCTCGCAGTCCCCGCGATCAACGCGGTCTGAACCGCGCCGACGGCAATGTCGAGGCCTCCCTGTGGGTTTCCGCCCGCGAGGTCGTTCCACGGAAACAGCGGGACCCACTCGACGATCTGAAAGTAGGCGAGCAGAACAATCTGGGGGATGAGCGCCTTCGCCACGTGACTCGCCGACATCGCTCCCCACCCTTCCCCGCGCGAGCCGCGGTCCGCCTGCAACCGGGGCCGAGCCTCACTTCAGCGCCTCGAGAAGCCCGGAATACAAGCTCATGAACTGCTGGTCGGCCAGCTTGTCCGGCGAGTTCCAAGTGGCACTGACGCACAGGTGCCGGCCGTCTTTGCTCACCAGCGCCGTGGTGAGGTTAAGCACGCCCGGCTCTGACCCGCCCTTGAAGGCTACCTGCGCCCACTGCTCAGCCCGAGCCACGCCAGGGTTGATACCCATGAAGGGCAGATCCCGCACTCGGTCCATGAGCGCGCACAGCTCCCGGGTCGTGAAGAACCACTCGATGTCCAGCGCGGTCGGCTCCGGCCCGAAGGCATCCTCCGACGGGAGGGGCATCCCGGCCATCTCCTCGACGAGCCGGTACCGCCCGCCTTCGTCCGCCGAGCGAAAGCGTGCCCGCAGCGCTTCGTTGCCGCGGGCCTTCAGGATGAACATCTCCCGGGTGCTCAGAAACGGCCGGTTCCGGGGAGAGATGGCCTCGACGGCCTCCCGGCCGACCAGCGCCAGCAGGGCGTCCGCCGCTGTGTTGTCGCTCTGGGAGACCATGAGGGCCGCCAGCGAGTACAACGTGAGCGGCGCCCCGCCGGGCCAGGTCTGCAGGAATCCGGACGGCAGGCTCCTCCACTCCGGCCGAAGCCGGACGACGGTATCCCACGACCACCGGCCCGCCTCGACCTGCTCTCGGAGCGCGGCCAGCACCGCCAGCTTGAACGCCGATGCCACTCCCATCGGTTGGTCCGGGCGCAGGGCCGCCCGCTCCCGCCCGTCTTCGACCACGATCAGGCTGACCTTGCCCGCCAATCGGTCCATCTCGGCCACAGCCCGATCCAGCCCGATGGCCTCCCGGCTGCGAGGCGGCTCGAACATCAGTTCCTCGAACCGGCCTTGCGCGTCGAGCTGAACGTGCGTCGGAAGCTCGCCGCGTTCCAGGACGACCAACCACTTGCCCGCCTCCCGACGCACCTCCTGCAGCTGGCCGAAGTTGCGAACGAGCTCGTCCACGATGGCCTCGATCTGGGACACAGGGAGCACGGCCAAGAAGCCCGGAGCAAACCACTCCGCCTGCACCGGCCGCTGCCGGAACAACCGCTCCAGCGCCGCCTGCGGGGTGGGGTTCTGGGTGAGGCCCTCGGAAGCCGCCTGCCGTGCCGGCGCGGGACGAGCGGCCACGGCGCTCACCCATGCGCACACGTCCTGGAGCGGCGCTGCGTCGATGGGCTGGAAATCGTCCTGTACCGTGCTCGGGGTCTTCCCGAGCGAATGGCCGAGCTCCGGATACCACTTCAGCGTCACGTCCGCGTTGCCCTGCGCTCGCAGCGCCTCGGCCAGAATCCTGGCTTGCGCCGGCGGCACGCTGGCGTCCCGTTCGCCCTGGAGAATCAGGACCGGCATCCTCAAGCGCGACGCCTGCTCCATCACCGGGGGCAACGCCCGATCCGGCGCGTACATGGCGAGAAAGCCATTGCCGAGCGCCGCGTCGATGGCCTGCTCGAAGCGTGCGGGCGTCAGCTCGGTGTCCAGCGCCAGTGCCCCGTCGCCGTCGGTATCCAGGAAGCGGTGGACGGCGGGCGTCTGCGTGGTGAAGAAGCTCGGGTCCACGGCAAAGCTGGCCGCCAGTTTCGCGGCCAGCCCCCCATCGCCGGCGAAAGCGCGTTGCAGCGATTCCCCGGTGATACGCCCGGATACCGCAAACGACTTCAGGTACGGCAGGCCGACCTCGACCGCTTGCCAGACGAACACGTCCCTCCAGGCCCCCACCACCGGCGCCTGCAGGATGAGGCCGGCGAGCTCGGGGTGCCTGGCGGCCAGGGCGGTGGCAACGGTGCTGCCTTCGCTCCAGCCGTAGACGAAGATGCGGTGGGGGTCGACCAGCGGGTGAGCCCGGGCGGCGTTGAGCACCGCTTCGGCGTCCTCGAGCATCTGCCCCAGCGTCAGGCCCTCGAACCGTTGGGTGTCGAACTGGCCGGGGCCCGCCACGTAGCGCTTGTTGTAGCGTACCGAGGCCACGCCGCAGCCGGCCAAGTGGTCGGCCGCGTCCTTGAAGATGTGAGAGAGCAGGACGGGACCTTGGGGTCCGTACTCCCAGGGGCTGAAGATCGTCGCGTCCATGTCCTGCGGCCCGGAGCCCCCGATCAGGACCACTGCGGGAAAAGGCCCCTCCCCGGTGGGCGGCAACAGCAGCTCCCCTCGGCTTCGAAAACCGGCGAACTCCAGCTCGAGCGCCGCTCGCCGGACCTCTGCCCCCTGTCCGCTCGCCGCGAAACCCTGCGTCCCCCCCGCCGACGCAGCCGAGGCCCACGCGCACCCCAGGACCAGCCCTGTACCAACCGTCCACCACAACGCCCGAAAAGCCCCGGGAAGCATACGCACCTCCTTGACGGCGCTTCGACACCACACGGGGATTGTCTCTATCTTAGCACCGTTTACACCGTGTTACCGAGCCTCTGCAACCGGGTAAACAGGCAAGAGGATCGCACCAAGTGGCACTTGACCGCCCGGGCAGGCCGGCATACCATGGGTGTAAAGTATGCTTTACATTTCCCGGGAACGAGGTGGGCCGCCATGCACATCGGGAGGCGAAGCCGGTGGTTCGTCACGCTCCTTGCCCTTGCCGGCGCCGCGGACCTCTTCCTGCTCGTCTACGGCCTCGCGGCAGGACTGCGGCCGGTCTGGGAGGGAGGGCTCCTGCTGCTGGTGCTGACGGTACATGTGGGTGCGCTGCTCTACGTGTCGGTCCTGGAGACCCGAGAGGCGGAGCTGGCCGGAGAGGAGCCATCGCCGCCCTCATGGTGGCGCCGGAAGTGGCGGGATGAAGGCGGCCGGCCGCTCCCCGATGTCCGCCGGGGCTTCGTCTTGCTCGGGTCGAGCGCGCTCCTGGTCCTCCTCGCGTGGCGCGGGCTGCTGCCGCCAAGCTGGCTCGCGGCCGCCTGGATTGCCATCGCCATCCTGGGGGGCCTCGGGCTCTTGTACCTCACGACCGACCTCGGCCAACCCGAGGCAGACCCATCCCGGGACGAACGGTCCGAGCGGATCCTGGACAAGGTCGGATACGTCACTTCCGTCGTCACGGGAGCGGCCCTGCTGGGGATGTTCGTGTTTTCCACGGCGACCGGCCACGACGACCCGGCACTGACCGGTTTGGTCTCGGTCTACCTGCTCACGGCAGGGCTTGCCTTTGCCCATTACTCCCGCAAGCTGTGAGGGAAGGCCACCGTGAAGAACCGGGTGCGCGAACTCCGGCTGGCCCACGGCCTCACGCAGCAAGAGCTCGGCCGCAAGGTGGGAGTGTCCCGCCAGACCATCAACGCGGTGGAAAACGGCCGCTTCGACCCCTCCGTCCATCTCGCGTTCCGGCTGGCCCGAGTGTTTCAACTGCCCATCGAGGAGGTGTTTCTCTTCGACGTAGACCCCGACCCTCAGGAAGGCACACAGCAAGGGCCGTAGAGCATCCGCGGACCCGGGGCCATCCGGACCTGCGGGATCGGGACGCCGACCGCATTCGCCCGGCCGGCCGGCGGTGCCCCTCCCGCCTTGCCGGGCTGGCTCTGGCCACCGGCGCTTCGGCCCGCGCCCGCCGGGGCCCCGTGGTAGAACCCGGGTAATGCCCTCGATCCTGTTTCCGTCACGAAAGGTGCGCACGGAATGCAGCCCATGCCACCAGCAGCGCGGTGACTACCCACAGCACGACGACGATGACACCGCCTGCCCGGCTGGCCGGCAGGACGACTCCTTTTGCCGCCTTCTCCCTGGCCTCTGCCATGACCGCCGGGGGGATCAGCCGCAGGGCAATCAGCACGCCGACGGGAACGAGGAGGAGATCGTCCAGTTGCCCGAGCACAGGAATCGGATCGGGGATGAGGTCGATGGGGCTGAGCGCGTAGGCGAGCACCAGCGCCGCCCAGGCCTTCGCGTACCAGGGGACCCGGGGATCCCGGTACGCCAGGAAAAGCGCCGCCGTCTCCCGTATCAACTGTCCCACGCGCCGAGTCCACGAGCTCCTCCACGCTACAGCCGGTGCGGGTGAGTTCCGGCGCTCTTGCCCCGCTGACGTTCGCATCGCCCGGCAACCCCCTGCAGCCCTGAGGGAACCTGACGGCTCTTGCTGTGTGCCTTCCTGTCGTCTCCTTCAGCCGCCGCCATTGCACCGGCGACTTCCGGCCTTCTGAGCACCACCGAGCACGGTTTCGGTGCGCCGCCGGTTCACTCCTGTTCGCTGCCACACCCCCTGGGCCGGCCTGCAAAACCTCGACTCGCCGGTTCGATTCCGACCGCCAGCTCCACGCTTGCGGTAGCCTTACGGCAAGGTCATCGTCCCGGCCTCTCGCCGTGGATGGCAAACCCCTGTCGTTTGGCTTCCGGCCCGTCTGGTCCGAAAGCCGCGCACCGGTACCGCTCATCCCGCATATCGCGGGAAAGGTGACGGCCATGCGGGAACTGTGCAAGGACATGGTCAAGGCCTTTACAGCTGTCTTCCCGTCGAGGGAGCCCGTGGTCGAGATCGGTTCCCTCCAGGTGCCCGGTCAGGTGGGGTTTGCAGACCTCCGGCCATATTTCCCGGGGCGCCAGTATATCGGCTGCGACATGCGGCCGGGCCCGGGCGTCGACCGGCTCGAGGACGTACACCATCTGACCTTCCCCGACGGCTATGCCGGCACGGTCTTGTGCATCGATACCCTCGAGCATGTGGCCAATCCCATTCAGGCCGTGCGGGAAATGCGACGGATCCTGGCGGCAGATGGAATATTGCTTCTGGTATCGGTCTTTGATTTCCCCATCCACGAACACCCGTACGACTACTGGCGTTTCACTCCGGACGCTTTCTGGCTGCTCCTCGAGGGGTTCCCGGTGACTCTGGTCGGGTTCCAGGGCCACCCGCTCGATCCCCACACGGTGGCAGGCGTAGCGTCCCGCTCGGAAACCCACCGGCCCCTGTTCGACCGCTGGGTCGCCGCCACACCCCAGACCACGTGGCTAGGCCTCCGCCAGGCTTCTCTCGAC
This sequence comes from Limnochorda sp. L945t, assembly GCF_035593305.1. Classification (GTDB taxonomy): domain Bacteria; phylum Bacillota; class Limnochordia; order Limnochordales; family Geochordaceae; genus Carboxydichorda; species Carboxydichorda subterranea. The sequence continues at coordinate 1,528,259 of NZ_CP141615.1, forward strand.
CGTGGCGCGACCTCTGGTGGCACGACCCGTCTCCTTGACAGGGGCACGGCCGGGCCGTATGCTGAGGGGCGGCGGGCGAGTAGCTCAGGTGGTTAGAGCGCTACGTTGACATCGTAGAGGTCACAGGTTCAAGTCCTGTCTCGCCCACCACTTCGAGAAGCCCACCACGACCGGCGTCGTGAGCGGGCGTTTTTTGTTGGTCCCGCCCCGCGAGCGGGCCGGCGTGCTGCCGTTGTACGGCCCATCGCCCGAAGAGTCGCCCGCACCCCGCTCCGGAGAGTGCATCCTCGTTGCGCGCCTTGCTCTCGCCTCCATCGGGAGTCTGCTCCTACGACCCGCCGCGTGCAGACCGCATAGCGTGCCGTAGTCGGACCCGACGTGCGCAAAGGAGGGCATCGGCACGTGAACAATTCTCAAAGCCAGAGCGTGCAGTCCACCGGCTCTGGCTGTCCGGACAGGCCCTTCTGTCGTCCCGGATGTCATGGCGGGGTTTACACCGTCCAACCCGGTGACACCATGTTCCTCATCGCCCAGCGCTTCGGCGTGTCCCTCAACGCACTCATCGCCTGTAACCCTCAGATCCCCGACCCGAGCCGCATCTTCCCGGGCCAGCGGCTCTGCCTACCGGGAGTGGCGCCTCCGCCGCCCTTCTGCGGTCCGGGGTGCCAGGGCGGGGTCTACACCGTGCAGCCGGGCGACACCATGTTCCTCATCGCCCAGCGCTTCGGCGTCTCCCTCAACGCGCTCATCGCCTGCAACCCGCAGATCCCCAACCCCAGCCTCATCTTTCCGGGCCAGCAGCTCTGCCTGCCGGGAGTGGCGCCCCCGCCGCCCTTCTGCGGTCCGGGGTGCCAGGGCGGGGTCTACACCGTCCAGCCGGGCGACACCATGTTCCTCATCGCCCAGCGCCTCGGCGTCTCCCTCAACGCGCTCATCGCCTGTAACCCGCAGATCCCCGATCCCAGCCTCATCTTCCCGGGCCAGCAACTCTGCATACCCGGAGGGCCGCCCCCCACGCAGTGCGGCCCCGGCTGCCGCGGCGGGATCTACACCGTCCAGCCGGGCGATACCATGTTCTTCATCGCCCAGCGTTTCGGCGTCTCCCTCAACGCGCTGATCGCCTGTAACCCGCAGATCCCCGATCCCAGCCTCATCTTCCCGGGCCAGCAGCTCTGCATACCCGGCTGACCGCGCGGACTCGCCGCACCGGGCGCGGGTTCATCGGAGCCCGCGCCCCCATCCTTCCACCTCGGACGGCGATCCCCGGCTGCCGGCCTGCCATCGCCGGGCCGTTCCTCGTCTATAATGGGCCGGGCAGGCTTCGAACGGGCCGGGCAGGGTTCGTGCCCCTCGGCCTACCATCCAAGGCCGGACCAGGGAGGAGGCCGTACGGCGTGACGGGTACGCCGGCGCACAGCACCATCCGGTGGGACCTCGACGCCATTTTCCCGGGCGCAAGCGCGTCTCCCACCTTCCACGAGTTTCTCGCCGCCCTCCAACGAGACGTGGCAGAGTTGGGGCGGCGCGTCGACGGGATGGAGGTTCCTTCTGGACCGGAGGCTTTCGGGCCATGGCGCGAACTCGTCGCAGCCCTGCAAGACATCGTCGAGCGGGTCGAGGAAGCCGATGCTTTCGTGGCCTGCTTGACCGCCCAGGACGTCGCGGACGAGCAGGCCCGCATCCTCGAGGGCCGCGTGCATCAGGTGGCGGCGACGCTGCAGGCGGCAGAGGCGCGGCTCGACCCCAAGCTGCTCGCCATCCCCGATCCTACCTGGCGTGCGCTGCTCGCCGACCCGCCGCTGGACGCCGTCGCCTTCCCGCTTGGCGAGCGCCGGGAGCTCGCCCGGGCGAAGCTCCCGCCCGACCAGGAGGCCCTCGCCTGCGACCTCGCGGTGGACGGGTACCACGCGTGGGGCCGCCTCTACGACCTCGTCGAGGGGCGCATGCGCATCCCCGTGGAGCAGGACGGGCAAACCGAATACCTGTCGGTGCCCCAGGCGGCCAACCGTCTCGAGAGCCCTTCACGCCCGGTCAGGGAGGCCGTCTTTGCCCGCTGGGAGCAGGCATGGGCGGCCGAAGCGCCTCTCCTCGCGGCCATCCTCAACCACCTCGCTGGCTTCCGGTTGAGCCTCTACCGCCGCCGCGGGTGGCACGACGTGCTCTACGAGCCCCTGCGCCGCAACCGCCTCTCCCGGGCCACCCTCGACGCGATGTGGGAGGCGGTGGAAACGGCCGCTGCCCGCCTGGAGCCTTACCTGCGCCGCAAGTCTCGCCTTCTCGGCGTGGATGCGCCGGCCTGGCACGACGTGAGCGCTCCCCTGGCCGTCCACGAGCGCCGCTGGGGCTTCGACGAGGCGGCCGCCTTCGTGACCGAGCAGTTCGAGAGCTTTTCCCCCGACATGGCGCGCCTGGCCCGGCGTGCGTTCGAGGGGCGCTGGATCGAGGCGGAGGATCGGCCGGGCAAGCGGGCCGGCGGCTTTTGCACGAGCTTCCCCATCGCTCGCCAGTCCCGGATCTTCATGACGTTCGCCGGGATGCCGGCCAACGTGGAGACCCTGGCCCACGAACTGGGCCACGCCTTCCACCACTCGGTAGTCGAGGACCTTCCGCCCCTCGTCCAGCACTACCCCATGAGCCTGGCCGAAACCGCCTCGACCTTCGCCGAACTCGTCGTCTCCGAAGGCGCCATCCGGCAGGCGGAGTCGCCCCACGAGCGCATCGCGCTCCTCGACCGCCGCCTCTCCGCCGCCACGGACTACCTCATGAACATCCGGGCCCGTTTCCTCTTCGAGACAGCGTTCTACCGGGAGAGGGAGCAGGGGCAGGTGAGCGTCGCCCGCCTCAACGCCCTGATGGAGCAGGCGCAGAAGGAGGCGTACCGCCACGCCCTGAGCAGCTATCACCCGCACTTCTGGGCGTCCAAGCTGCACTTCTACCTGACGGGCCATCCGTTCTACAACTTCCCGTACACCTTCGGCTTCCTGTTCAGCCATGGCGTGTACGCCCGGGCCCGTTCCGACGCCGCAAGTCTCGCCTTCTCGGCGTGGATGCGCCGGCCTGGCACGACGTGAGCGCTCCCCTGGCCGTCCACGAGCGCCGCTGGGGCTTCGACGAGGCGGCCGCCTTCGTGACCGAGCAGTTCGAGAGCTTTTCCCCCGACATGGCGCGCCTGGCCCGGCGTGCGTTCGAGGGGCGCTGGATCGAGGCGGAGGATCGGCCGGGCAAGCGGGCCGGCGGCTTTTGCACGAGCTTCCCCATCGCTCGCCAGTCCCGGATCTTCATGACGTTCGCCGGGATGCCGGCCAACGTGGAGACCCTGGCCCACGAACTGGGCCACGCCTTCCACCACTCGGTAGTCGAGGACCTTCCGCCCCTCGTCCAGCACTACCCCATGAGCCTGGCCGAAACCGCCTCGACCTTCGCCGAACTCGTCGTCTCCGAAGGCGCCATCCGGCAGGCGGAGTCGCCCCACGAGCGCATCGCGCTCCTCGACCGCCGCCTCTCCGCCGCCACGGACTACCTCATGAACATCCGGGCCCGTTTCCTCTTCGAGACAGCGTTCTACCGGGAGAGGGAGCAGGGGCAGGTGAGCGTCGCCCGCCTCAACGCCCTGATGGAGCAGGCGCAGAAGGAGGCGTACCGCCACGCCCTGAGCAGCTATCACCCGCACTTCTGGGCGTCCAAGCTGCACTTCTACCTGACGGGCCATCCGTTCTACAACTTCCCGTACACCTTCGGCTTCCTGTTCAGCCATGGCGTGTACGCCCGGGCCCGTTCCGAAGGGAGCCGCTTCGCCTCGACCTACGCGGCCCTACTGCGCGACACCGGGCGCATGACCGTCGAGGAGCTCGCCCGGCGTCACCTGGGCGCCGACCTGACCCGCCGGGCCTTCTGGGACGAGGCGTGTGCGGCCGCCGTCGCTCCGCTCGACGACTTCCTGCGCCTCACCGCAGACGGCATGCCGCCCGAGGAGCGTGGCCGATGATGGGTGTCACGATGAGCGACCGCCGGCCCGAGTACGAGGTGCGGGTCGAATACGACGTGCGGGTCCCCATGCGGGACGGGATCACGCTCTCCGCGGACGTCTACCGGCCCGCCGGGCCTGCGCCCGCCACCGCAACGGCCGGAGAGACGGGCGATGCCGGTGCTGCTGCGAATCGCTTCCCCGCCATCCTTTTGCGCACGCCGTACCTGAAGGTGTCGAAAGAGCAGCACGAGCTGGCTACCTACTTCGCGTCCCGGGGCTACGCCGTGGTTTGGATGGACGTGCGGGGGAGGGGAGACTCCGAGGGAGTCTTCGTGCCGTACCGCCACGACGGCGTGGACGGCTACGACGCGATCGAGTGGGTGGCCGCCCAGCCCTGGTGCGACGGTAACGTGGGCACCCTGGGGGGCTCGTACCTCGGCCGCATCCAGTGGCTGACGGCGCTCCTGCGCCCGCCTCACCTGAAGTGCATGGTGGTGCTCGTGACCCCGTCGGATCCGTTCGTCGAGGTGCCGACCGGCGTCCCGAGCCCCATGCACCTGTGCTGGGCGCACATGACCAGCGGCCGCGTGATGCAAAACGTCGACAGCGTCGACTGGATGAAGGTGTACCGGCACCTCCCCCTGGCGACGATGGACGAGCAGGCGCTCGGCCGCACCATCCCCTCGTGGCGCGAAGACCTGGCCCACCCGACCCTCGACGCGTACTGGCAACCCCTTCGCTACCAGCACCGCTTTCACGACATCGACGTGCCGGTGCTGCACATCTCCGGCTGGTACGACGACGAACAGATCGGCACCCCTCTCAACTTCGCCGGCATGACCCGCCACGCTCGCACCGAACGCGCCCGCCGCTCCCAGAAGCTCCTCATGGGCCCCTGGGGCCACCAGGTCAACCGCACCAGCCGCCTGGGCGACGTCGACTTCGGGCCGTCGGCCGTCATCGACTTGCGCGCTTACCAGCTGCGCTGGTTGGACTACTGGCTCAAGGGTATCGACACCGGCATCATGGACGAGCCGCCGGTCCGGATCTTCGTGATGGGCGCCAACACCTGGCGCGACGAGGGCGAGTGGCCCCTGGCGCGCACGGTCTGGACTCGCTACTACCTGCGAAGCGGCGGCCACGCCAACAGCCGCTTCGGGGATGGCCTCCTCTCCCCCGTTCTCCCCGGCCCGGGCGAACCCCCGGATCATTACGACTACGATCCGGCCCACCCGGTACCGTTCATCACCGAGCCTACGTCGAGCCAGATCGGCGGCCCCGACGACTACTCGGCCATCGAGCGCCGCGACGACGTCCTGGTCTACACCACGCCGCCGCTGGAGGAAGACCTGGAGGTCACCGGCCCGGTCTCGGTGGAGCTGTACGCCTCGTCGTCGGCCCGAGACACGGACTTTACGGCCAAGCTCCTCGACGTGTGGCCGCACGGGTTCGCCCAGCGCTTGTGCGACGGCATCGTGCGGGCTCGTTACCGGGAGGGGATGGAGCGGCAGGTCTTCATGGAGCCGGGGCAGGTCTACCGGTTCACCATCGATCTCTGGAACACGTCGATCGTCTTCCGGAAGGGCCACCGCATCCGCCTGGAGATCGCATCCAGCGCCTTTCCCAAGTACGACCGCAACCTCAACACGGGCGGGGACATGGTGACGGAGACCGAGGGCGTCGTTGCCCACCAGACCGTCTACCACGACGCCGCGCGCCCGTCGTGCGTGATCCTGCCGGTCATCCCGCGAACCGGCGACGGGCCCTAGAGGTACCGTGGAGATCCAGCGGGAACCTCCCGGTGCCCGCAGCCACGTCCAAAGCCCGCCGCGCGCTTCAGAAGTCAATCGTGATGCTGGCCGAGAAACGGGCGCGCGGCTCGATGGGGTACCACACCCACGGCACGTGGTAACGGGCGGCGATGACCCGCCACCCGAGGCCTTGCGTGCGGAGGGCCACGACCCGCTCCACGCTCACGTGGGCACGTTTCGCCACGTGGATGGCGAGGATGACGTCGTCGGGGCTCAGGCCCTGGTCGAGCCACACGACGACCTGGGTCCGCGGCACGGCGTAATATTCGTAGACAAACCGGACAAACGCCTCCCGCTCGACGCTCGCGTCGTCGACCACGACCACCGTCTTCTCCTTGGCCTTCCACTTGGGCCCCTTGCCGTGGCCCTGCCCGTGCACCCATCCCCATCCGCGGGCCTTCTGGATGGTGAGGACCCGCCGCACGGGAAGCTTCTCCTCCGCGGCCACGTAAATGGCGGTCAACAGGCCGATGGGCCTCGGCTCTTCCTTCTCGAGCTCCACCATCACGTCATCGCCGAGCCCGAAATAGGCGCTCACCGACCCCAAGAGCAACGTCCGCGCCGCGTCCCGCTCCTCCGAGGTCAGGGTCACACTCACCCTCGCCGAAGCGGCGGCCGGCCCCGCCTGCACGGCGACGGCCGCCAGCGCGATGCCCGCCAGCGCGATGGCAAGCTGCCAGCGTCTCCAGGCCACGCACACCCGGCCAACCTCCTCCATGGTCCCTCTCCCCTCCCTGAGGCCCTACAGGCTATGGGTCTCACCATGATACGTTCGCAGGCGCCGCCCGTTTGCTGGCCCGCCTCGTTCCCCGGATCGACCCGCGGCCGCCCGAAGGACAGCGCTGGTAATCACGGGCATAATCTGGTAGGCGGCAGGGCAGACTGCTTGCCGGCGATGCGAGCACCGCGCACGTGGTTCCTGGGTCACCGGCGCCCTCGGGTCAAACCGGGCAGCCCGCCCTCGCCGGGACCCGTCACCGACTTCACGGGCAATGCCCAGGCCGACGCCGAGGCCATCGCCCGCCACCTGGGCCGGCCGGGAGACCTGCAGCGGCGCCTCTTGCCCCTGTCGCCCGGGCCCGGCCGATCGTCGCGCACCCTGCTCGTCCTGTACCTCGATAACCTGGTCAACGTGGCTCGCCTGGAACGGGCCGTCGTCCTGCCGCTGCTCGAAGGCCCACCGGGCGCCCTCGACCGCCCCGACGGGCTGCTCGGCGTCATCGCGGCCGCACACGTCCGCCTCGTTTCCACCGTGCCCGACGCTGCCACCCGGCTCATCCACGGGTGGGTCATGGTGCTCGGCGATGGCTGGCCTCAGGCCGCGGGCATCGAACTTCCCGACTGGCCCGGCCGCGCCGTCGACGAACCCCCGAGCGAGGTCGTCACCAAGGGGCCTCGCACCGGCTTCGTGGAGGAACTTCGCAAGAACCTCGCCCTGCTGCGCGTCACCTTCCCCACGCCCAACCTGCGGGTCCAGCTCTTCAGCTGCGGCAAGGAGCCCGGGATCTCGGTGGCCATGGTCTGGATGGAAGGCCGCACCCCTCCGGAGCGGGTAGAGCGCGGCCGCATCCTGCTCGGCAGGTTGCACGACATCCTGGGGCCGGTCGACATCCAGACCGTCTCCGAGTTGGTGGGGCGGACGACCATGCGGGTCTTGCCGCTCTTCTTCCAAACAGAGCGCGTCGACCGCGTGGCGGCCGCCTTGCGGGAGGGGCGGATCGCCATCTTCGTCGACCGCTCCCCCTTCGCGCTGGTGGCCCCGAGCACGTTCTTCATGATGCTGACCTCGGCCGAGGACTACTACCAGCCGCCGGAGGTGGCCCTGGCGTTGCGGCTCACCCGGATGGTGGGCTTCCTGCTCGCCCTGGTCGCCACGCCGTTTTACATCGGGCTGGTCGGCTTCAACCCCGGAGTCCTGCCGACCCGGCTCGCCATGGCCGTGTCGGCCAGCCGTCAGGGCGTCCCTTACCCCGCCTGGATGGAAGCGCTCATCATGGAGCTCATGATGACCATCCTGGTCGAGGCGAGCGTCCGCTTGCCCCGCGCCATCGGCTCGGCGGCCACCGTCGTGGGCGGCCTCATCATCGGCCAGGCGGCCGCACAGGCCTCCCTCATCTCCAACCTGATGATTATCGTCGTCGCAGTGTCGGCCATTACGTCGTTCGCCCTGCCCAACGTCGAAATCCTCTACGCCGTGCGGGTGATGAAGTGGCCGATGATGCTGGCCGCCGGATTGATGGGGCTCCCGGGGCTCTTCGTCGCGTTCGTGCTGATGACGATGTGGATGGCATCGCTCCGGTCGCTGGACGAGCCGTACCTGTACCCCATGGCGCCGTTCGAGGGGATCGCCGTCCTGCGGGATACCCTGCTGCGGAGGCGCTGGGAGATCCTGCACCCGGGGCGGTACCGGCCACAGGTCCCGCCCTTCGACGCCGCGCCCACCCGGCCCGCGTCCGGTGAGGTCACCCCATGAGCGAGGGCCAGCTGGCGGCCTGGGCGACCGTGGCAGGCCTGGGAGCTTCCCTTTTCCTGCCGGATCGCCTGATCGCCTGGATGGGGCCGGCCAGCTGGGTAGCCGCCCTCGTGGGGCTCGCCATCGCTACGTTGTGGCTGCTGGCCGCGTGGACGACCGGTCCGGCGCCCGCGACGCCCCTGCGGGCCGCGCCGTCGCCGGGGCCGGTGCGGGGCCTCGTGTTGGTGAGCGGCCTCCTTTCGGCCCTGTCGCTGGGCCTGACCTTGCTCCTGAGCATCGCCCACATGTCCGCCATCCTGCACGACACGGTGCTGGAGCTCACGCCCATTTGGGCGCTTCGGCTGCTCACGACGCTGCCCCTCCTGTACTCGCTGCTCCTCCCGCCGCAGGTGACCGCCTGGACGGCGCAGCTGTGGGGGTGGTTGCTCGTGCCGCTGCTCGTCTTCACGAGCATCAACTATGTCCGGCGGGGGGATTGGTCGTCGGTCGTCCGGCTGACCATGGAGTCGGTGGCACACTTCGCCCGCAGCCCCCGGGCGGCCCTCGGAGCCCTCATCCTCTTCTCCCTGCCTCTTGCCCTGGCATGGGTGTGGAGCCAGGGGCCCCGCGCGGGGCGACTACCGGCGCTGCCGCGCTGGTCGACGGTGGCCATGGTCGTCACCACCCTCGTCGTGGCCCTTCACACGGCGGTCCCCGTCGCCTACTTCGGGCCGGCGGTGGTGCGGACCATCCGAGATCCCTTCTTCGCGACCCTGGCCGTCACGACGGTACCGGGCCTGGGCAACCCTCGAGCCATCTACCTCTCGGGCCCGGGCTGGATGGTCGGCTTGCAGATGTACGGCGCCCTGATGGCCCACGCCGCCGCCGGCGCCCTTCAGGCGGCCTGGGGCAGGCCGTTGCCTACCATGCGCGCCGTCGTGGCGGCCTGGCTGGTGGCCGTGGCGTTCATCCCCCTCACCGAGTTCGCCCGGCTCGAGCTGGGGCCGCTGGCGGGCTTGCTCCTGGGCCTGGCCTCGTTGAGCTGGCTCGTGGCCCGCTGGGCAGGCCCCCTGCTCGGACGAGAGGGCTCCCGGCGATCGCCCGGCCCTGGCCCGGCGTCGGGCGAGGCGAAGGCCGGATGAAGGTTCGGCGCGGCGCCCGGGGCACCCCCCTTCGCCGGGTCGCCCTCGGGTGCGCCCTCGCCTGGCTCGCGCTCGTCAGCGCGGGCTGCTGGGACTACACCGACATCGACCAGCGGTTCCACGTGACGGCGATGGGTTTCGACGCCGACCCGCGGGGTGTTCGGGTCTCGTTCCACCTGGGCAACCCTCCCCCGCAGGGCACTCCTGGCGGCGTGCGCGGGGGTGGAGGCGGCCCGGGGGCGGGCGGCGGAGGGGGAGGCCCATCGCCCCAGGGAGCCCAGGGCTTCCTGGTGTTGTCCGAAGCCGGCCCGAGCCCGCTCGACGCCATGGACTCCATCACCGGCCGCATCGACCGGGTGCTCGAGCCCGACCACACCCAGGTCATCCTGCTGGGTCACGACCTCGCCCGGCAGGGGGTCCGGCCGGTGCTCGACTTCATCACGCGAGAACCCCGGGTGCCGCCCTCCCCTCCGGTCCTCATCACCGCCACGGGGACGGCCGAGCAGGCGCTGGCCACGCCCAAGCAGGGCACGTCGAGCCCGGGGGACTACTTCCTCAAACTCCTGACCAAGACGTCGGTCGGGACCCGGTGGTTGGAAGTGCCCGCCTTCGAGGCGTACCGCACGCTCTACGACCCCCTGCGCGCCCTGGCGCTGCCGGCAGTCGACCCGAAGAGCGGCCGGGTGGTGGGCATCGGGGTCTTCCGGGGCGACCGGCTGGCCGGCATCCTCGGGCCCGAGGACGCCTGGTCCCTGACCCTTCTCCGCCAGGGCGTCAAACCGGACGAGACCCGCGGCCTCACCGTGACCATTCCGGCGTCCGCCTCCTCCGGGCCCCCAGCCCGGCCGGCGAAGCTCGCCCTCTGGTTGACCCGCTCCAGCATGCGGGTGGAGGCGGTAGGCGCCCTGGCGGTACGGATCTCGATCCGCCTCACGGCCCAGGTCGGGGAACTCTCCGGGGGGATTCGCCCGGACTTGCGCGACCCGTCGACCCGCGGCGCCGCCCAACGCGCCATCGCCGAAACGGTGCGCCGTCGCCTGACCGCGACGCTCGAGCGCCTGCAGCGCCGGGCCGTCGATCCGACGGGATTGGGCCTCCAGGTGTGGACGGCCTGCGGGCGCTGCTTCCCGCCGAGCGAGTACGTCCGGCGTTTCCCGTCGCTGCGGTTCGCCGTGCAGGTGGAGGCGACCATCCGTTCACCAGGCATGATCTGGTAATGTGCCCGCTCCGTACCTCGGTCTCCATACGTTGACGGCTCTCAGAGGGCTCACCTACCGTCGCAGCGCCCGGCCCGCGGGCGAAGTGCTGACGTCGGGCACTCCTGAGCTCGATCCCGGTCTCGATGCCAATCTCCCAGGGAGGAAGGGAAAGCTGCGACATGGTGGTCCGACTCTTTGCCCCGTCCCCGTTGCGTCGGTGGTCGTTGCGTCGGTGGTCGTTGGTCGTTGGGCGTTGGGCGTCGGGCTTCGTGGTGGTGGCGGCGGCGGTGGCCGTCGCGGTCACGGCCCTGGCAGCGCCTGCCGGCGCCCAGGAGGGGTGGACGGTGTGGGTCGCCCCGATGTACGGTGCGCTGAGCGGGGCGGACCTCCACATCCTCGATGAAGTCCTGGAGACCGTGACCACAGAAGGCCAGAACCTCACGTACTCTGCGCAAATCACCCCCCGGTGGTTTCGCCCGGGACCGACCCTCGTGCCGCGTCTCGGAGCGTCCGTGGGGATCAGCTCCCGCCTTTCGGTCGCAGCCGAGGGCTTGTTCCTCGGCTGGCACGACTCCGCCACCCGGCGTTTCGAAGCCCCCGCAGACACCGCCACGACCGATTACGCCAACAGCGTGTTCCTGTGGGAAGGCAACTGGCGGCTGCCCGACCAGCGCGCGTTCGGACTGATCAACGTAACTCATCCGAGCGGCTGGTCCCCCATCGACTGGCATGCGGATGGGGCGATCCAGCTGGCCTCCGGCACCCTGGGCGCTCGAGCCCTGCTCTTCAACGGCGGCAACCTGCAGGTGGCGGCCGAAGGCGGCGTGGCCGTCTTCCACCTTGATCACCGGTTCGACCGGCGATGGGCCGGAGTGGCGGAATCGCCGGTAGATGCCAACGACAACGGTCGAATAGACCCGGAGCCCAGCCCCGACTATTATCTCCGCAACAACGTGTCGCTCGATCAGACAGCATCCAGCACCGGAACGGCGCTTGGCCCGTCCATGGGTCTCCGGCTGCAGGGCCGCCTCGGCGGTACGTACGTGGAAGCCTCGGCGTCTCAGGGATGGGCCTCGGGGCAGTTCGCGCTGGCCAGCCGCTTCGTGGACATAGACGACCAGTGGTTCGACGACAACCAGGACGGCACGTTCGATCGCAACGTCGTCCTCCACGGCGACGTCCCGTTCCGCCAGCAGGTGCCCGCCACCATCCCGGTCACCCAGCTCCACGGCACGCTGCGCTACCCCCTCGGGCCGGTCAGCGTGGGCGCCGGCGTCTTCTACTCGCTCCACCGCAACGTCCCTGTCTCGCCGGAGCTGAGCTACCGGGACTACACCTTCAAGCCCCGCACCCAGGACATCTCCATCTCCGGCGCCATGGCGTTCGTGCAGGCCTCGTTCTGACGCCGGGGGTGTTGCAGGAGGAGCGGCCTGTCCGGGCCGTTCCTCCTGCGGCCACGGACAACCATATCCTTCCATGGAGGACGGTGTAACACAACGGTTACAAAAATAAGGTAATGGCTATTGCTAACAGGAGGCGCGGCCGTGATCCAGATACTGCCTGCCCTCGACGACGATCTGTTGCTCCATCTGTTCCGCAAAGGCTCCCGGATGGACTGGAACTCCGACGACTTCGACTGGCAGGCGTGGGAGGGCATCGGAGAGCCGCAACGGCGCGCCGCCGCCCGGATCATCACCCCGGTCTACCTGGGCGAGCAAACGGCCATGCTCGGGGGCGCCGCCGCCCTCAAGGAGGTGGCCGCCGCCCACCAGACGTCCGCCCAGATCTACCTGGCGAGCTTCGTGATGGACGAGGCCCGCCACTTCGAGGCCATGACCCGCCTTTACCGGCAGCTCGGGTACGATCCCGTGGGCATCCGGGAGATGCCCGAGATGCTGCGCTACCACCACCGGCTGCGCCAGGGGGACAAGCTCGACTGGGCGTGGGGCATCCTCATCAGCGACGTCTTTGCCCGCCACTTCTACCACGCCCTCATCGACCGCTTCCCCTCGACGATCCTCGGCAGCCTCTCGCAGCGCATCGTGGTCGACGAAGGCCGCCACCAGGCCTTCGCACAGGAGTACATCCGCCGGGCGCTGCCGGCCCTCGGCCCCGAACGCCGCCGCGCGCTCCTCTCCATGCGCGACGACCTGCTGCGCCTCATCAGCACCATGCAGCGCCGCCTGGCGCCGGACGGCGACGTCCTCGGCATCGACACCCGCCGCCTCGTGGACGACTTCGCCTCCGAGATCGAGGAGCGCACCCACCGCCTCGGCCTCCCCTCCAGCCGCCCTGGCGAGCCGCCGGCACCGCCCCCGTCCCGTGCCACCGGTGGGGAGCCTTTGTCCAACGCCGCCGCCGAGAGGGTGCCGCCCACCTCCCCGGCGCGGCCCGCGGCAGGCTCCGATGGCCCCCGCCGGCCTCCGTCCGAACGCACGTACCGGGGTCCCGTCCGCCTGGTCACCCGCTGCGCCGGCTGCCTGCTGGCCCTGTGGTGCCGCCCGGCCCGGCCTCACCCGGCCCCGGCGCCGTCCTGAGCCTCCTCCCTTGCCGGGCCTCGTTGCTGCGCCCTGGCCCCGGGCTCCTCACCTGGTCTCATCCGGTCAACCCGGGAGGGGCGCCGCATACACTGTGGCCGAAGTGAGGTGAGAGGCCCTCATGAGTGAGCCGTGGGTGGTCGCGGGGCTGCTCGGCAAGGCGGTCGGCCAGGCCCTGGACCGCGGCCTCTTCGTGCAAGCGGACGTGCGCTTCGCCATCGCCGGCACCTCCATCCTCTCCCTCCACATCCGCGCCGCGCTGGCAAGCTTCAAGGCGCTGGCCCGTCATGCGGGGCTCGGGAGCTGGTTCTCCCGGGCGCCCGTGGCGCCGAGTCCCCTCCCGCGCCGGGTGGACGTCCGGGCGGCCCACCGGTCGGGCCCGCCGCGCTGGCCCCACCGCCCAGAGCGCCTGGCAGGCCGGCCTTCCCGGCCGCTGCCCGCGCGCCCTCTGCCCGCCGCCTTGCCGGGCGCCAGCCCGTTCGTGGCGGTGCCCGTCCCGTCCTCACGGGGGTGGGGCGCGTACGCCTGCCGGCCGGCGGCCTGACCGCCCTGGCCTGCGCATGGCACGCCCCGCCTTCCCCCCGCGTCAGCGGATCCTGGCCGGCCTTGGGCTGGCCGCGCTCTTGGCGGGCCTGGGGCTGGCCGCGCTCCTGGCCGCCGCGATTCGCTCGGGGTGGTGGCCGGGTCGGGGCATCCGGGGGGACGTCCCCGCCTCGGCCGTCCTGCGGGTGCCCTGGCCCGGCTGGCAGCGGCAGCTCGAGATCACCGACCCGGCCGTGCTGCGCCAGCTGGCCCGCGCACTCCCCGACCGCCCGGTGCCGCGCCCTCCACCTGTGCCGCCGCCTGCCCGTCCTCCCGCCGCAGACGAAGAGGGCGACGCTTTCGCCTCGTTCGGCGGTCCCCTCCCCCGCTGGCAGCTCATCCTGCGCTACCCCCAGGGCTCTGCCCGGGAGTTCGTCGCCTTGCCCGACGGCACGCTCCGCGACGCCGCCTCGGGCGCCCCGGCCGGCGGCGCGGCGTTGCGCCAGGCGACGCAGGCGCTCGGCCTGGAACTATCGGAGCACCTCTTCGGCGAACCCCTCCCGTGGCCCGAAGTCGACCGGATGTTCCCCTTCGATGCCGAGGCAACCATCGAAGACCTGCGCACGGGCCTGTGGCTGCGGGTGCGCCGTTACGGCGGCTACCGCCACGCCGACGTCGAACCCGTCACCCGCCAGGACACCGCCGTCCTCCACCGCATCTTCGGCGGCCAGTGGACCTGGCGGCGCCGGCCCGTGGTAGCCATCATCCAGGACCGCCGCATCGCGGCCTCCGTCAACGGCATGCCCCACGGCAACGGCCTCATCGCCGCCAACGACTTTCCCGGCCACTTTTGTCTCCACTTCCTGGGAAGCCAGGTGCACGCCTCCGGGCGAATCGACCCCTCCCACCAGCTCATGGTGCACCAGGCGAGCGGCCGCCTCATCGAACGCCTCGCCGAAGCGCCTCCCGCCCAGCTCGTGCAGTGGGCCCTGGCCGCCGTCCAGGAATCGGACGAGGCGGCCCTGCACCTGACGGTCACCGGCTGGGACGCGACCCTCGCCCGGCGCCTCCTGGAGAACATCCGCCACGTCACGATCGTCGGCCTGGTCGTCTCCGGCGCCACGGTCCGGGCCGAACTCGTCGTCTACTACGAGCAGCCCAACCCCGACGCCGGCTACCGGCAGGTCCTGCAGCTCCCGCTTCAGCCCGCCGGCTGGCGAGGAGGCTGGACGGTGCGCCTCGCGGATCTGGCACCCCTTCTGAAGGTGCCCACCTCCACCCCGCTGCTGCTGCGCTCGGGAGGGTACCCTGAGTGCTGAAAGAACGTACCCATGCAGGAGGCGGACGCCATGTGGTACGAACTGTCGGTGGCGACCCATCGCCGCACGGAGGCGGTGGAGATCACCGGGCAACTCGCCGAGGTGATCGCCCGCTCCGGGGTGCGCGACGGCGTGGCCACGGTCTATTGCCCCCATACGACCGCCGGGCTCACCATCAACGAGAACGCCGACCCCGACGTGATGGACGACCTCATGCGGTTCCTGGACGCCTTGATCGAGCGGGCCAATCCGGGGTTCCGCCACCGCGAGGGCAACGCGGACGGTCACGTGAAGGCGAGCCTCGTCGGTGCCTCGGTGAGCTTTCCCGTCCGGGACGGCCGGCCGGCCCTCGGGCGCTGGCAGGGCGTCTTTCTCTGCGAATTCGACGGGCCGCGCCGCCGCCAGGTATCCGTCCGGGTCGCGGGTGTGCTGGAGTAAGACCGGGGGCCTGCCGCCCGGAGCGGGCGCCGGCTCCGGCCCGGCGCCCGCCGCTTCGTCACCGGGCGAGGGGCACGCCCCGGTCCACGTAGTGGGTGTGCAGCAGTTGGTGGCTGCGGGCGCTTCCCGGCGAGCCGAGGTACTCCTGATACACCGCCCGGATCTCGGGGTTCTCGTGGGCCCGGCGGAGCGGGCTTGTCCGGTCGAGCCCGGCCAGCGACTGCGCCCGGCGCTCCACTCTCGCGACCAGGTCCTGCCCGCGCATCTGGCCGCCGCCTCCCACGCACCCGCCGGGGCACGCCATCACCTCGACGAAGTCGAGCTGCTCGTACTCCGGGCTCTCGAGCAGCTCCCGGGCCGCCTTCAAACCGTCCACGACCGCGCACCGCAGCACCCGTGAGCCGAGCTCGACCCGCAGCCGCCGGATCTGCCCCGCCCGGTGCAGCTCCTCCCACTCGAGCTTCTCCTCCGGCAAGTCCTTCCCGGTCGCCATCCAGTAGGCGGTGCGCAGCGCTGCCTCGGCCACGCCGCCCGTACGCCCGAAGATGACCGCCGCGCCCGTGGAGGCGCCCATCAGCGGGTCGAAGGCCTCCGGCTCCAGGCGGGTCGGGTCGATCCCGGCCAAGCGCAGCATCCGCACCAGCTCCCGGGTGGTGAGCACCAGGTCGACCGACCCCTGGAGCTCCTCCCGCTGCGCCTCGAACTTCTTGGCCGTGCACGGCATGATGGAGACCATCACCACGTGCGAGGGATCGAGCCCCTCCTTCTCGGCGTAGTAGGTCTTGGCCAGCGCCCCGACCATCTCGTGCGGGGAGCGGCAGCTCGACAGGTGCCCGAGCCGCTCGGGGAAGTAGTGCTCCACGTACTTGACCCAGCCCGGGCAGCACGACGTCATGAGCGGAAGGGGCGCCTGTTCCCTGGGAGCGGCCAGCCGGTGCACGAGCTCGGCCGCCTCCTCCATCACCGTCAGGTCCGCACCGAAGTCCGTGTCGAACACCCTGGAGAACCCCAGCCGCCGCAGCGCCGCCACGATCTGCCCGGTGATGGGCGTGCCGACCGGTGCGCCGAACGCCTCGGCCACCGAGACGCGCACGGCCGGCGCGATCTGCACCACCACGGTCGTATCCGGGCGTCCCAGAAGTTCCCAGGCGCGCCCCGTGTCGTCCCGCTCCGTGAGCGCACCCGTCGGGCAGTGCACCACGCACTGGCCGCAGTACACGCACGCCGCCTCGGAAAGCGGCGCCTTGAAGGCGGGCGCGACCCCCAGGTCGAAACCCCGCCCGGTAAAGTCGATGGCCCCTATCCCCTGCTGCTCCTGGCAGATTCGCACGCACCGCCCGCACAGGATGCACTTGGCCGCGTCCCGTACGATCGAGGGGCTCGAGACATCGGGCTCCTCCTTCAGCGCCCGCCGGTGGACGCCGTCGGCCCACAGCCCGACCCTGGCGCCGTAGCGCGCCGCCAGGCTCCTGAGCCCGCAGTCGTCGGAACGCAGGCACGACGCGCACTCCTGCGGGTGGTCGGCGAGCAGCAGCTCCAGCACCTGCCGGCGGGCCTTGTGGACCGCCGGCGTGTGGGTGCGTACCACCATACCCTCGCTCACCGGCTGGGAGCAGGCGGTGACCAGCGTCCGAGCCCCGCTCACCTCGACCACGCACAGGCGGCACCCGCCAAAGGGCGCGAGCCCCTCGAGGTGGCACAGGGTCGGCACCTCGTAACCCGCCTGGCGCAGGGCCTCGAGTAAGGTCTGGCCCTGGCGCGCCTCGACGAGGCGCCCGTCGACGGTCAGCCGGACGGTTGGCTTGTCGCTCGCAGCCGTCATCTCACGCCACCTCCACCGCGCCGAACCGGCAGACCTCCACGCACGTCCCGCACCGGATGCACCGTTCGTCGAGGATGGTGTACGGCTGGCGCTTCTCGCCCACGATCGCTTCCTGCAGGCAGCTGCGGGCACACACCCCGCATCCCGGGCAGAGTGCCGGATTGATGCGGTAAGTGAGGTACGGCCCGCAGCGGCGGGCAGGGCAGCGCCCCTCCACCAGGTGGGCCACGTACTCGTCCCGGAAGTAGCGCAGCGTGCTCAGCACCGGGTTGGCCGCCGTTTGGCCGAGCCCGCAGGCGGCGGTCATCTTGAGCAGCGTGCCCAGGCTCTCGATCTCGTCCAGGATGGCCTCGGCCTCCTGCCGGGAGACCCGCTTCGGCCGCCCGCCCGGCGGGCTGACGATCCGCTCGAGCATCTCGTGCAGCCGGGTCGTCCCCTCCCGGCACGGCACGCACTTGCCGCACGACTCGTGGCGCAGGAAGTCGAGGAAGAACCGGGCCACGTCGACCATACACTTCGACGAGTCCATGACGACGAGCCCGCCCGAACCCATGATGGCTCCCGTCGTCATCAGCGACTCGTAGTCGATGGGCGTGTCGAGCAGGCTTTCGGGCAGGCACCCGCCCGACGGCCCGCCGATCTGGGCCGCCTTGAAGTGGCGCCCGTCCCGGATCCCGCCGCCGACCTCGTAGACGATCTCGCGCAGGGTAACGCCCATCGGCACCTCGATGAGACCGCTGTTGACCACGTCGCCCGTCAGGGCGAACACCTTGGTGCCTTTGGACGTGGCGGTGCCGATGCTGCGGAACCAGTCGGCCCCTCGCTCGATGATCGCCGGCACGTTGGCCAGCGTCTCCACGTTGTTGATGACCGTGGGATGGGCCCACAGCCCGGAAACCACCGGATACGGCGGGCGAGGACGGGGCATGCCCCGGCGGCCCTCCACCGAAGCGAGCAGCGCCGTCTCCTCGCCGCACACGAACGCTCCGGCGCCGATCTTGACCTCGATGGTAAACTCGAAGTCGCTCCCGAGGATGCGCCGCCCCAGGAAGTTGTACTCCTCGGCCTGCAGGATGGCTTTCTGGATACGCTCGACCGCGAGAGGATACTCGGCTCGCACGTAGATGTAGCCGTGCCTCGCCCCGATGGCGTAGGCGGCCAGCGCCATCCCCTCGAGCACCCGGTGCGGGTCACCCTCGAGCACGCTCCGATCCATGAACGCTCCAGGGTCGCCCTCGTCAGCATTGCACACGACGTAGCGCTCCGGGTCCGGCTGCTGCGAGGCCATCCGCCACTTGCGCCCGGTGGGGAAGCCGGCACCCCCCCGGCCCCGCAGGTCGGAGCGCTCGATCTCGGCGAGGACCTGCTCCGGGGTCATGGAACGCAGGGCCTTCTCCAGCGCCCGGTAGCCGCCCGCCGCGACGTACTCGTCGATGCGGGTCGGGTCGATGCGCCCGCAGTTGGCGAGCACGATGCGCTGCTGCTTCTGCATGAGAGGGAGCTGATCCACCCGGGGCAGCACCTGCACGCAGGCAGCGGCCGCCGGTGCACCGGCGGCCCTGGCTTCGGCGTTGCCGGCCTCCCGGCCGTTGCCCCGGCCTGCTGCCGGGCCTCGCTCCACGGGGGCCTCCACGTCTCCGGGTGGCTCGCCCAGAGCGACCCCCACCAGGAGATCCTCCGGCACGACACCGTGCACCACGTACCGGTCGACCAGCCGCCGGGCGGCGTCAGGGCTCACGGGGCCGAAAGTCAAGGTCGCCGCCCCCGGGCGCCGGACGTCCACCAGCACTTCTCGCTCGCACAGTCCCATGCACCCGACGCGGCGCACGGTGGCGGACACCCCGGCCTCCTGCAGCGCCTGCTGGAGGGCCTCGATGACCCGCTCGGCGCCGGCGGCCAGCCCGCAGCTGCCCGCGCCCACGCGGACTTCCACCGGTGCGTCAGTCACGCTTCTCGCTCCTCTCGAGGCGGCGCAGCAACCGGACGACCTCCTGGCGGCTCATCCTGCCGTGGATCTCGCCGTCCGCCACCACGACCGGAGCGCGGCTGCAGCACCCGAGGCATGCGACCGTCTCCAGCGAGAACTCCCCATCGGGCGTGGTTTCGCCGGCCCGGATGCCCAGGGTCTGCTCCACGTAGTCCAGCAGCCCCGCCGAACCCCTCACGTGGCAGGCCGTGCCCCGGCATACCCGAAGGGTGTGCCTGCCGGGGGGCTGGAGGCGGAAGAAGTTGTAAAACGTGGCGACGCCGTACGCCTGGGCGAGGCTCATCTCGCACTGCTCGGCCGCCTTCGCGATCTCCTGGCGCGGGAGATACCCGTACTGCTCCTGGATGCTCTGCAACATGGGAATGATGTTGGGCCGCGTGGGGGTGCTCGCACTCGCCAGCCACCGGGCACGGCGGGTGGTCGCCGGCCCACGCGAGGCCGTGGACCGCCCGTGCTCCGTCGCGCTGCGCCGGGAGGGCCCTGACGAGGACCTTGCATCCCTGGGTTGGACCGCCACACCCACACCTCCTCGGTGATGTGCCCGTGACCACTTTCACGATACGCCCCTTCGATCGTCACCTTTTCCGCACCACGGCGGCCATTGACAGATGTCCCTACGCGCCTGGGATGATCGTCATCCCGCCGGGATCGTTTTCGGCCCTCCGCTCCCTTTCGCCCGCGAACCGTCCCCGGGCCGTGACGCCTTGCCCCGCCCGCGCCGTGCGGTGGCCCCCGGGCCCTTACCCGATCGTCGTTCCCTCTGAGCGGCCGGACAGGGAACCCACGCTCCGCGCCGAAGGGACCGGTCCCAGCACAACGCCTTGGGAGGTTTTCGGCAGATGCACTATCGCACGCTGGGCAAGACAGGCCTGCGGGTCTCGGAAATCGGGTTCGGGGCCTGGGGCATCGGCAAGAGCATGTGGGTGGGCGCCGAGGATGCGGAGTCGATCCGGGCGCTCAACCGGGCGATCGACCTGGGTCTCAACTTCATCGACACGGCGCTCGCGTACGGCGACGGCCACAGCGAACGGCTGGTGGGCCAGGTCGTGCGGCAACGCTCGGGACCGATCTACGTGGCCACCAAGGTACCGCCGAAAAACGGTGAGTGGCCCGCTCGCCCCGGCGTACCGGCGGGGGAGGTCTTCCCGGGCGCCTACGTCGTCGACTGCGCCGAGCGCAGCCTGCGTAACCTCGGCCTGGAGACCATCGACGTCCTGCAGCTGCACGTCTGGTCCGACGAGTGGGTGGGCCAGGGCGACTGGCTCGATGCGGTGCAGCGGCTCAAGGCTCAGGGCAAGATCCGCTTCTTCGGGATCTCCATCAACGACCACCAGCCGGACAACGCCCTGCGGCTGATCGAGACGGGCGTGGTCGACACGGTGCAGGTGATCTACAACATCTTCGACCAGAGCCCCGAAGACCGGCTCTTTCCGGCGTGCCAGCGGCACAACGTGGGCGTCATCGTGCGGGTGCCCCTGGACGAGGGCGGCCTCAGCGGGCGTATCACCCCCGACACGACCTTCCCGCCCGGCGACTGGCGCAACGACTACTTCCGTGGGGACCGCAAGCGGCAGGTCTACGAGCGGGTGCAGCGCATCCTCCGGGACCTCGCCATCACGGCCGAACAGCTGCCGGAGGTCGCGCTTCGCTTCACCCTGAGCCATCCCGCCGTCTCCACCGTGATCCCCGGCATGCGGTCGGTCGCGCACGTGGAGCGCAACGTGTCCGCCGGGGACGGCAAGGGGCTCCCGCCCGAGCAGCTCCGAAAGCTGAAAGCGCACCGCTGGATCCGCAACTTCTACGGCGACTAGCGGGCAGCCGGCGGGTGTGCCTCCCGCCGGCTGCGTACATCCCCCCACCGGTGCCGCGACCCCTTCGGTGCTTGACAGTCCGCAATAGTTGAGCTAGTTAACTAAGAAGGTGACGGCACCGGTGGAGGTCTTGCTCCTCATCGCGTCGAGGATGGTGCGCGAGCGGCCCGCGAACGGCCGCCGCTCCTCCCGCGCCTTTCGCCGGTCGCACGGCGCGTCTCGCCGGTCGCCGCATACCCCTCGCCTGTCGCCCTATACTCCACGCCTTTGCATCTGTCCGCGGCGGGAAGCGAGCGCGGCAGCCGCCTGCATCCGCCGGCCGTCGCGCGGCGCGTTCCCGCATCCTGCGTGAAGCAGCCCTGCGGGCCCTGCCGGCCGTAGCGGGCAGTTGGCCTGCGCATGGCACGGGCTCATGGCCGCGTACCACGGGTGTTGGGTACAGATTTCGGTTTGGGGGGAACTCGCGTGTCCACCTGGATGGTGGCTTTCAACGTAGCGGTGCTGGTGGGTCTCCTGGTCGTCCTCTACGCCCTGCAACGCAAGCACCTCTCCTTTTCCGGGCGGGTCTTCGCCGGCCTCGGGCTCGGGCTGGCGCTCGGCCTCGCCATGCAGCTGGCCTACGGGGCAGAGTCGGACGTGGTGAAGCGGTCGACGGAGTGGTTCGCCATCGTGGGCAGCGGCTACGTGCGCTTGCTGCAGATGGTGGCCATGCCGCTCGTCTTCGTCTCGATCCTGAGCGCCTTCACCCGGCTCAAGCTGGCCTCGGACATCGGCAAGATCGGGGGCCTCGTGCTCATCGTGCTCCTCACGACGACGGCCGTGGCCGCCTCCATCGGCATCGCCTCGGCGCTGGGCTTCGGGCTGCACCGCTCCGGGCTCGCCACAGCGGCGGCCACGGCGCCTCCTGCCGGAGAGCTGGAGGCCCGCTTCGAGCGGGTCCAGTCGCAGACCCTCCCGCAAAAGCTCCTCGAGCTCGTGCCGGCCAACCCGTTCCTCGATCTGACGGGCGCCCGGCCGACGTCGGTCATCGGGGTGGTGCTCTTCGCGGGGCTGCTGGGGCTCGCCTACCTGGGGCTCAAGGAGAATTCGCCGGAACAGGCCGGAGACTTCGCCCGGCTGGTCGAGGCCCTCTACGGGGTGATCCTGCGCCTGGTGCGGATCATCTTGCGGCTGACGCCGTACGGTATCCTGGCGATCATGGCCCGGGCGGCGGCCACGAGCAACCTGAGGGCCATCGTGAGCCTGGGCGAGTTCGTGGTGGCGTCGTACGTGGCGCTGGCCGTGATGTTCGGGGTGCACCTCCTGTTGCTGCTCGGGGCGGGGCTCCATCCCCTCACGTACGCGCGCAAGGCGCTGCCGGTCCTGAGCTTCGCCTTCACCTCACGGAGCAGCGCGGCCACGCTGCCCCTCAACGTGAGCGCCCAGCGGCAGCTGGGGGTGCCGTCGGGCATCGCCGACGTGGCCGCCTCGTTCGCGCTGTCGATCGGGCAAAACGGGTGCGCCGGCGTCTATCCGGCCATGCTGGCGGTGATGACGGCGCCCGCCGCCGGGATCGACCCGGCCTCGCCGGCCTTCCTGGCGACGCTGCTGGCCGTGGTCGTCCTGAGCTCCTTCGGGGTGGCCGGGCTGGGCGGTGGCGCCACGTTCGCGGCGCTGCTGGTGCTGTCGACCATGAACCTCCCGGTCGGCCTGGTCGGGCTGCTGATCTCCGTGGAGCCGCTCATCGACATGGGGCGCACGCTCCTCAACGTGAGCGGCAGCATGCTGGCGGGCATCCTGACGAGCCGCCTCACCGGCAGCCTCGACACGGGTGTCTACGCCGACCGCAGCCGCACCGTCGAGGTAACGGGCTGAGCCGGGCGGTCGAGGCACTGGAGCAGCACGAGAGCGACCGGCTCTGGGGGGAGCGGCACCGCAGGAACCGGAGGGCCGCCGCCGAACTGGCCTGGCGATGCCGACGCTGGAGGCTGCATGGGACACCCGTTTTCTCAGGATCTGGACGGCCCCGTCTCCGGCCGGATCTGTGCAGGATGGCGAAGATAGGCGGCGTCACGGGGCGCGTCCCGTCGAGCTTCCGGTGCAGCAGGCCCTGGCATGGCTGGCGAAGTGGCCCGCTGACCGCAGCGGCGTGGCTCGGATCCCGTGGACGCCGCCCGGCGGGGCAACCGTGCAGGCCGTCGCCGGGCCATCGGTCAGGTACTGGGCCGAGGTGGCTCGCTTCGCCCTGGAACTGGCGGCCGCGCAGCAGTTCGTCCCGTACTTGACCGCGACCGGGGAGGCCCGCTGGTACCCGGCCCGCTTCTCGCCAGACCAGGTCCGGCGCGTGCGGGCGTTCGCCGCCGCCATGCCGCCCGAGTGCCGGAGCGCCGCTCCCTCGACGCCGGCCGCCGAGCTGCTCCTCGATTTCCTTTCGGCTGCTCTCGACGCCACGGTACGACAGGCGCTCGCGGCCGCCGCCCCGGAGCGAGCGGATCTGGGCGGCTTTCAGCCGGCCCGCAGCCCAAGCAGGCGTTTGGCCCAGAGGGCAGCCGACGACGAGGCGGTGCGAGAGTGGGTGGCCGCGCTCACCCGCTCCGCAGAGCCTCCCTCCTCCGAGAACGGCAAGGCCCGCAGCCGACTGAGGCGCGACAGGCAGGACGGGGCGGCCCGGCAACGCCTTCGTTCGGCGCTGCACGCCTGGTTGCGGCCGCTGTTCGAGGAGCCGGAGGCCGAGTTCCGCACCTGTTTCCGCCTCGTGCCGCCCGGCACGCCGTCGACACCCGGCGGGCCAGAGACTTCCGGCGATGTGCCGTCGCCCGCCGGCGGCGAGCCGGCATGCGGCGATCAGCCGTGGCTCGTCCAGTTCGTCTTGCAGGCGAAAGACGACCCGAGCCTGCTGGTCGAGGCTCCCCGGGTGTGGCAGGAACGCTCCTCCACCCTCGCCTATCTCCGACGGCGCTGGCGCAACCCCCAGGAACGGCTCCTCGCCGACCTCGGCCGCGCGAGCCGTCTCTTCCCGCCGCTGCAGCGCAGCCTGCAGGAGCCGCGGCCCACCGGGTGTCCCCTTTCGACGGACGAGGCGTACCGCTTCCTGCGGGAATGGGCGCCGGCGCTGGAACAGGCCGGCTTCGGCGTGCTCATCCCCGGGTGGTGGCGCAAGCCCGAGCGGCCCGCGCTGCGCCTGACGGCCCGCAGCGCCGCCGGTCCGTCGGCCTCCCGCAGCGCCGGCCTGGGGCGCGAGGGGCTCGTGCAGTTCCACTGGGAGGTCGCGCTGGGGGGCCAGGTGATCCCGGCCGACGAGTTCCGCCGGCTGGCGCGCCTCAAGCTGCCGCTCGTGCAGGTGCGCGGGCAGTGGGTCGAGCTCGACCCGGCCCAGGTGCAGCAGACGCTGCAGATGCTGGAACGGCACGCCGTCCGGGAGGGCACCGTCGCCGACCTGGCGCGCATCTTCCTCTCGGGCTCCGTCCCGTCGGGCTCCGTCGAAGGCCCCGCCAGCTACGCTCCCGGCGACGGGGCGGGGGCCATCGAGGTTCGCAGCATCCGGGCCGACCCGGCGCTCACGAAGGTGCTGGAGCGGCTACGGGCGCTCGCCGGGCACGGGAACGGCGGCACCGCCGGGCAGGGCGGGGTGCAAAGCAACGGCAGGGGGGCCAGGCAAGGCACGGCCGACGGCGCCGCGCTGCCGGCCGTCCCGCAGCCCGCGGCCTTCGCCGGGCAGCTTCGCCCGTACCAGCTCCAGGGATTGGCATGGCTGTGGTGGCTCGACAGCGCCGGGTTGGGGGCCTGCCTGGCCGACGACATGGGCCTGGGCAAGACGGTCCAGATCATCGCGCTGCTCCTGCACGAGCGGCAGGAGCAGGCGGCCGGCGACGGTGCCGGGCCGGCTCGCGTGGGCCCGACCCTCATCGTGTGCCCGATGTCGGTGGTGGGCAACTGGCAGCGGGAGATCGAGCGGTTCGGCCCGACGCTGCGGGTGCTGGTGCACCACGGCCCCCAGCGCCTCACGGGGCGCCGGTTCGCCAGGGCTGCGGCAGCCTCCGACGTGGTCATCACGACATACGGGCTGGTGCACCGGGACTTAGAGGCGCTGCAGGCCGTGCGCTGGCATCGGGTCGTCCTCGACGAAGCGCAAAACATCAAAAACCCTTCCGCGCGCCAAAGCCAGGCCGCCCGGGCCCTGCCGGCCGCCCGGCGCATCGCCCTGACGGGCACGCCCATCGAGAACCGCCTCTCCGAGCTGTGGTCCATCATGCACTTCCTCAACCCCGGCTATCTGGGCTCGGCCCAGGGCTTTCACCGCCGTTTCGCCATCCCCATCGAACGTTACGGCGACGAGCGCCAGGCCGCCGTCCTGCGCCACCTGGTAAGGCCGTTCGTGCTGCGGCGGCTCAAGACCGACCCCCGGGTCGTGCAGGACCTGCCCGAGAAGATGGAGATGAAGGTGTTCTGCCCCCTGACGCCCGAGCAGGCGACCCTGTACCAGGCGGTCGTCGACGACCTGATGCAAGAGCTCGAGAGCATCGAGGGCACACCGGCCCAGCCGCCGGGCGACGACGGGGCCGGCGAAACGGGCGGCGGGCAGCCTGGGGAGGCCGCCGGCGCGCCGCCCGGGATCCGGCGCCGCGGCGTGGTCCTGGCGGCGCTGACCAAGCTCAAGCAGATCTGCGATCACCCGGCCCTTTTCCTGCAGGACGACAGCGCGCTGGAGGGGCACAACGGGGAAGCGCGCTCCGGCAAGCTCGCGCGCCTGGCCGAGATGCTCGACGAACTGCTGGCGGCAGGCGACCGGGCGCTGGTCTTCACGCAGTTCGCCTCGATGGGCTCCCTGCTGGAGCGCTACCTGCCGGCCCGCCTGGGACAGCCCGTCCTCTTCCTGCACGGCGGCACCCCCAAGCGCAAGCGCGACGAGCTCGTGGCAGCTTTCCAGGGTGGCGAGGCGCCGGTGCTCGTGGCCTCGCTGAAGGCAGGCGGCGTCGGGCTCAATTTGACGGCGGCCAACCACGTCTTTCACTTCGACCGCTGGTGGAACCCCGCCGTCGAGGACCAGGCCACCGACCGGGCTTTTCGCATCGGGCAGCGGCGCAACGTGCAGGTGCACAAGTTCATCTGCCAGGGCACTCTCGAAGAACGCATCGACCAGCTCATGGAACGCAAGCGTGGCCTGGCCGACCGCATCGTCGGCGCCGGCGAGCAATGGCTCACGGAACTCACCAACGCCCAGCTGCGGGAGCTCCTGCGCCTGTCGGCCGACGCCATCGGAGGCGACGAACGTGACTGACTGGGGACGCTACAGCCCCTGGCCCGAGCGGACGCAACCGATACCGGTCGAGGGCGGCATACGCGCCCGCAGCCGGAAGGGAGCCATCGGCGAGACGTGGTGGTCGAGGCGATGGGTGGCGGTGCTCGAGTCGTTCGGGTACGGCAACCGGCTCGCCCGGGGGCGGGTCTACGCGAGGCGGGGACAGGTCCTCGCCATCGACGTGCATCCCGGGCAGGCGAAGGCTCGGGTGCAGGGCTTCCGGGTTACGCCGTACCGGGTCGAGATCCGCTTGCCGGTGTTAACGGACCCCCAGTGGGAGGCGGCCACCCGGCAGATGGCGAGCCGGGCGGTGTTCGCAGCGCAGCTGCTCGCCGGCGAGATGCCGGAAGACATCGAGGAGGCCTTCGAGACGGCCGGGCTGAGCCTGTTTCCCAAGAGCAGCCGGGAACTCGTCACGTCGTGTTCGTGCCCGGATTGGGCTAACCCGTGCAAGCACGTCGCGGCCGTCTACTACCTGCTGGCGGAGGAGTTCGACCGGGATCCCTTCCTCCTCTTCACACTGCGGGGGCGCACGAAGGAGCAGCTTCTCGAGGCGCTGCGGGCGTTGCGCGCCGGGGCGCCCGAGAAGGCGATGCAAACATCCTCCGATACCGCCGGTTCATCCGATACCACCGGTTCACCGGCCACGGATGGCGTCCCGGCCGCGAACGGCGGGCCGGCGGCGGGCGCCATGCCGGAGGCGGAAGACCCTTTGTTCGACGCCTTGTTGCGGCCATTGGCCTCTCCCGCCGCCCAGAGCGCCCCGAGCGAGCTTCCCCGCCTCGCCCGCATGCCGGCGCCCCCCGCCGTCGATGCGGCCATCCTCCGCCAGCTCGGACCTTCCGGGATCACCCTCTCCGGCCGTGACCTGGTCGAGGTGCTGGAACCCGTCTATCCCCTCGTGACCCGGTACGTCATGCGCCTGAGCTCGTGCGAGTAGCGCCTGCGGCGCGACGCGGCCCCCTCTTCGAACTGCCTGTCCTCGTCCGGCTCTCCTGCCAGCGGCTCGTGGACGGTAGTCCTCAGTCCACAGCGACGAGTCCACGAGGACGCCCTTGCCCGCCGCCAGGCCATAGGCGCCGGGCCATGGCTACTCTCGCCGCCCCAACTCGTGCAGTTGCCGGTTGAGCCGGCCAACTGCGTCCAGGATCGCCGGATCGTCGGTCTTGATGCGCGCGACCAGCTCTGTGGCCTGGTTGAAATCGCCCTCCTGCAGGCTCAGAGCCGCCAGGTTGAACAATACGGCCGGGTCATCCGGCATCAGCTTCCGGGCCATCTCGAGATAGACTCTGGCTTCTCGCAGCTTTCCTTCCTTGCGCAACAGATTGGCGTACGTGACGGCAGCCGGCGGCCACACGCGCTCGCCTTCCAGCAGCAGTCCCTCCAGGATCTTCTTGGCTTCCTCGACCCTGCCGGCGTCCCTGAGTGCCAGGGCCTCCCGGTGCTTCTCGTCCAATTCCGGATCGTGGCCCATGACGACCGGCTTCTCGCGAAACGTCACGTACTGGACCCGCCCGTCGACGAGCACCCGCACCTTCTCTCCCAGCGCGAGCACGCCCGCCCGGACGAGCCCTTGGGCGGCGTCCATCTTCTGCCGCATCGTGGTGCGGTTCGAGAGGAAGATGGATCTCGCCAGTTGCTCGCCCCATTCGCCGGTGTAGGCCACGAGGGCCGTCAGTGCCGCTCCGCTCTCCTCGGGCCTGGCCACTCCGCTCTCGCGGTCCGCCTCTCGCCCGCCGCCTGCCCACGTCTCCCGCACCACCCGGTTCCACCCCGATGCCCCGCTCCCCAGCGTCGAGCTCAGGAGGAGCATCCGGTGCAGCGGATCCCGGGTCACCCGTTGGGCGATCTCCGCCACCCCGTCGTCGTCACCTCGGGCCTTCTCGAGCTCGGCAGCGAGATGCTCCGTCTCAGGCGTCTCGTACGGCAGGCGAAAGGGGGGCACCAGTCCGGCCTCGCAGAGCTGCGCGACCTCGGCGAACGCTTCCACGAACTCCCAGCGGCGCTCGTGGCTCTGCCGCCACGCTCGGCAAGCCGCCTCGAACCGCCGAAGATTGAACGCCGCAATGCCCCCGAAGTAGTGGCTTTGCGGGAGTACGTGATGAGCGCTCCATCGCCGGTAGAGATCCCACGCCCCCCGGTCGTCGCCCAGCGTCCCGGCCGCATGCAGGATGACGGCCGTGTATTCGAGCCACGTCCGGCGTGGCCCCGGGAACGTCGCTGCAGGGCCGCGCTCGAAGGCTCGCACCGCGGCGTCGAGGTGGCGGCGGGCGGCCTGTCGTTCGCCGAGCTCGTGACAGCACCGGGCCGCAATGGCGTGAGCAAACGGGTGGCCTGCGCCCTGTTGCGGCACCGCTGAATCGGACTGCGGCTGCGGCGCCGGCTCCAGGTTGGGCTGCAGGATCTTCAGAGCCTCTGCCGGGTCCTTGCGGTGCTCCAGCACCACCAGGGCCAGGTTGTTGAGCGCCGCGGGGATGGGAGATATCGCGGTGGCGCGCTCGAAGCATGCGAGCGCCCGCTGCATGTCCCCGCGCTCGAGGGCCGCCCGCCCCTCGTCCACCATGCGCTCGGCTTTCACGGCAAGGCCACCGGCGCCTCTACCCACGCCCGGGCCACTCCCTCCCGGAAACACCGCTCGCCGCCGCACCGGAGTCGCTCCTTCCATGACCACGCCCGGCTGCCCTTCCCCGGCCTTCCATTCCGGCCAGCTGCGCGATTTCCTGCGGCCCCATAGACAGCGGGTGACCTCGATGTCCTCATGCGAAAGGCCGACCACTCCCCATCGGGCCCGCGGCCTCCGCTTCTTCCGTGTCGTTGCCGATGAGCAGGCGCAGCGCTCGGTGGTTGGTGGCGTCCCGGCGAACCACGGCGTTGCGCCTGGTGCGGCTTTTTCATGGCCACGTGTGGGGGTCTTAGCCTGGCCACGGACAGACCGTACTGGGGTCGCGACCAGAAGCTACCGACTTGCAGTGCCGTGGTTGGAAGAACCCTGGCCATTGCCCTCACCCCTCATCTCGTTCCCCTCTACCAACGGCCGGAGCATGGAAAGCAGTTGCGGAAGGTCCCGCTGGACGGTCTCCCACACCAGGTCATGCCTGCCGTATAGCGCTGGATTTTACTGATGGCATCCAGGATGTGACGAACGAAAACCAGGTCGTCACGCTCGGCGGGCATAGATGACCTCCATCGACGCCAGGATACGGTCCTTCAGGTAAGGGCTCAGGCCGTCCGGTGTGACCAAGTCAACCTTGCGGCCGAGCAGGGTTTCCAGCTCCTCAAGGATGCGACAGTACTCCAACAGCCCCGTCCGGACGCCCGGGTTAAACTGAACCAGCACGTCTACGTCGCTATCGCTCCGGAAGTCCTCCCTTAGGACCGATCCGAAAAGCGACAATTCCTGAATATCATGCTTTTGGCAGAATCGCGCGATGGCCTCTGAGTCCAGTTCCAACCTAACGCCCACCGCTTGATTGCGCTCCCCTCACCCCGGGTGATCGTCCGGCGCAGCCACTCGGTGAGCCGCTTGCCGACGACGACCGTCGCCGCCGTCCGTGGCTCCCGGTACCCACTCCCATCCGCACCACAGGCGCATTGACCCTCGGGATGGTGTCGGCAGGCCCAGTATACCACGCCGCGGCCGTAGCGCTCCCGCTGCCGCCGACCAGGGTCCAGGCCAGCTCCAACCGCCTGCCCAGCTCCTCCGGGCCCGAGACCCCCATTCCGCTACCCCCGACCATCTGCCCGTCGACGCTTTACCCGGCCCCGTTAGGATCCGCCCCGCCCGCCCGGGCTCGTGCAGCGCCATGCGCCGCCCGCCTTCCTGTCGCACGGCATTACAGACCCGGTGACGAGGGGCGGGAGACAGCCGCCAAGGCTCCCCTTCACCGGACCCCGCCGCGCGCCGCTTCCTCCAGCCTGGCCAGTTCACCCAGGGCGCCCCTCACGTCCGCTGCACTGAAATGGGGCTTGAGCGCCAGGACGTCCCTCACCGTGCGTTCACTGTCGCGTCGCTTGCCGTCGAGCCCCTTGTGCAGGTAGTAGGTCGTCGCCAAGAGCTCAAGTATTCTCACCGGTCGGTGCCCCAAGTGCTCAACCGCCGCGGCGACCATCTCCTCCGGCTCTCGGGACACCTGCACCTGTTGCCCCAAAGCGGCAGGCCCGAGACGGTAGTGCACCCCGTAGCCACCCCGATCCGGCTCCGCCCGAAGCCAACCCCGCACCGCGGCTTTGCCCGAATTCCATTCAGGCTGCTCATTCCACGTGACCGGGCCCGCCTGTAACGGCGCCCTGCTCGCCCCCGTCCTTCACCTTGCGCCGGCCATGTCGGCGAGGATCGCCTCCATTGCACGCTCGACTTCCTCGGAACTCAACAAGGCGATCCGCGCCAAAGGGAGCTGGACTTCCAGCCTCTTGATCGCCTCGTGGCCCAGGAAGTAACCGGACTGGCGCCATCCTTCGATGTCGTACCAGGATCCGAAAAACTCCCTGGTCGACTCTCCTGCCCGGACCCGCCGCAGGAACTCCTGCGCCAGCTTGACCTGGCTGTCGCGGCACCAGGTAATCCAGTCCCTGGCACCGTCCCGATGCCCGTGCTGCTCATGCCAGCTGTCATAGCCCATGACGATGTGCTCGCACCGCTGAGCAAAGCCCTCCGCATAGAGCGTCCAAAACGGCCCGCTCTGCTCCCCCTCGAGCTCGAAGACCCCCCGGCACCAGGCATGGAAAACATGCCCCAGTTCGTGTGCGGTGAGACCGGCCAGGCTCTCTCGCGTGGTCCAGCCGCATTCGGCGATGTTCTCGAGCCCGAAGAGGCATGCGTGTTTCCCCTGGTAGGTCGTGGCCCAGCCCGCCCCGCAACCTAGACCCACGTAGATGACGACCATGACCTCGCAGTCCAGCCCCAGGTGGTGCTGAGCCTGCCGATAAACCGGCCCCACGACCTCGGCCAGGTCGCGCTGTATCTGGGCCATCACGGGTAACCGGGCCGGCCAGGAGGGCAGCACGCGCTCGAGCGCCACACGCCGCCAATCTTCGCCCCCACGGGCATAATCCTCTTGCTGCTTACGGAGAAGCTCAGGGTAGGTCGCCATGTATCGGGCGACCCAGGCGTCCAATTGCTCCTCGGGCGACAGCCGCGCAGCCGCTTTCCACATTTCGAGGAACTCGGGAAACGTGTTGACGATTCTGTACAAGGCCCCATCTCCCACCCCGCGGAACAGGCGCCTCGATGACGCCACCGCTAGCTACTTGGACGGTGCCGGTAAGCCCCCTCAATGGTCAACCCAGCATGCAGTGCAGCAGAGCAGGAGGCACGACCCCATGCATGGCAGGCCCCTCCACGTGTGGCCTCCCCGCCCGGCATCGGTACCTCCCCCGCCGCCATCCATCCCCGCTCGTACACCGCGTTGAAGCAGCGCCGGTGCTCACCCGCCACCGCCGGACCTGCTCCAGGCTCGCCAGATACCCCTCGACCGTCCGCCCGAGCCCGGCCTCGAAGGGCGTGTTCGGTTGCCACCTCAGCTCCCGCCGCACCTTCTCGCTCACCACGGCATCCAGCCAGTCGTGCCCGTCCTGATACCGTCGGCCGTGAAGTCGCAGTCCACGCGCGTCTGGGTGGGTGGAAGGTTGGGAAGCGTCACGGACAGCATTCGGGAGGCGACCGTCCCGCCCCGGACCAGGCGCGCCGCACGCTCCGCAAGAGCAGCGTCTTGCCGGTTCCCCCGGGGGCACGCTGGGCGGCGGCCCCGCTACCTCTACGTTGCTTGGATTGAATAGATCCTGGCTCGCTCATTCGCCTTGAGGCGTCCAGGATCTCAAGGCCGACCAGATTGCCTCTGGCATCAGAGTCAAGAATGACGCCCAGCCTGTCTTCATCGCTTTCCGATACCGGTGCCTCCCGCAACACGATGGTCAGCTGTCCGTTGCGGCCCATACCTGATCTTCATCAAGGTCGCCTCCAGTACTTGTCCATCTTGCTGGTTCGGTAGGCTGTCACCACTTGGGGAGGCTGCCTGTCTACGTCCACGAACACACCACGCAAATGAGCGGTAACCCACCATCAGTCCGCACCACCGATTGCGAGGCCCGCGACCAGTCCGAACGCCGCCAGCAAGACCATCTTGATCAATCTCGCAACCTGAGGCTCCAGGACGATCTTGGCTACACGAGCCTTGGCGTGGCCTAGCCTTACGGACCGACCAGGCTGCGTGTCCAAAGTGTAGCACCCTCCGCACGTCGGACAGGTTAGTACGTCGCCTGCAGCGTCAACGAGGTCCGTGTCAGTGACGTCGCGGACCGTGGTACCCGCGCGAAGCTGTAGCCGGTCCCCATGCCGCGGACTTGGGCAGTAAGGCCCGCGGATTTCAAGCGCTCCGTTTGCATTCCGGGTCGCACCCCAGCGAACACCAAACGCGTAATGTTCGGACCAATCCGGAGGCACGCTCGGGTGGGTAGCGGCATAGAAGAGCCAGACGAGCCCCATTATTGCTGCAACCCCCCATACGCGCGGAAACGCCTGC
This sequence comes from Limnochorda sp. L945t, assembly GCF_035593305.1. Lineage (GTDB taxonomy): Bacteria > Bacillota > Limnochordia > Limnochordales > Geochordaceae > Carboxydichorda > Carboxydichorda subterranea. Next base: position 1,561,062 of record NZ_CP141615.1, read on the forward strand.
GGAACGCTCAGCCACTGCGCGAACGCGATTGATACCTGAATCCGACCAATCCAGTCGAGCACACCGCCGATCGCTACGACGAACACTATGATCCACGGTGCCCAGGTTCCCTGGTGAAACCAGATCCGAGGCATCCTTACACCTACTCCCCCTGCCTCCTCCACCGGCGTCCTGTCCGGGAACGCTGTCGCGCCTGTTTCGACGGCTGCTCCTCGAACCCTTACTCGGGCTGGCCAAGCTGGCCGTTACGTGCTCTCACCCGTTGAAGGCCTCGGATGAGTTCATCTACATCCTCTCGACTGTTAATCCACCTTATCTGAACTCCCCTCCTCCTGAGCTCGAGGACGCGGTCCAGGCTCACATTGGCATAGATGAGCATCCTTCGTTTAGCGTACCGTATTAAGGACCGATCCTTCGGCTCTCCTACGTATAGGCCAATGAAGGCCTCCTCGTAGTTCGTGCACAAGAGCAGCACGTAAATGGCCGGAATGAACATCAGCGTCAGTATAGGCCCCAGCGCAATAATTCTGAGGGTGCCCGGTGAGACAAGCGTCGCGTAGTCTATAGCTGCCTGGTAAAGTGCACTCCCTACTATGGCCAACCCGACAACGACCTGAATCCAGTGTAAAAACGCGGCGATCTCGGAAGATTTCCGGTCCCTACGTGCTACAATATCCATCATACTCACGATAACTACCAACGGTACGAGTATCAGTTCCCAGAACAGCGGAAAAGTATACGAACCGACCAAGAACTCGAAGAGCACCACGACTCTAAGGCTATCGCGAACCGCAGTCCTGATTACCCTATGAGGACTGGCCGAGGTGATTGCCTCCGATGCCGTCGCGAGCCCGGTAAGGACAAACCAAAGCACCGTCTCCTTGAGGAGTGCGGGATTCCACAAGGAGACGGTCCTCAGGGCCCACACGGCCAAGGCGGTGTAAGCCGCCAGGCATACGATGGGAAGAACAATCTTGGGGTGTGCACCCGCCCGGAGAACCCCTGCAACCTCGTGCCGGACCTCGGCTTTCCTTAGAACCAGCACGAGGAAGACCACCAGCCAGATCGCCGTGGCGATTTCCCTGGTACTGAACAAGCGCGTCACCCGCGATCAACGGAGATACGGAAGCTACTGTTTTCAGTCTCTCCTGAGGTCCGAGCGAGGGAGTTGCTGCCGCCGACGATGGCGCTATTCATTCCGATGGCCCACCATGTATGCTCATCTTGCCGGGAAGCCCGCCACCGGACATCAGCAACGCGCGTTCTCCAAGCCACGCTCGAAAGTTCAGGAGCTGCCGTTCGTGCGGGCGAACGCGGACAACCACCTGGCTTCCTGTACAGCAGCAGAAGACAAGTAGTCGAGGCCCGGGACTGTATCGTCGTAGTCGCAACGGTTTCGACTGCGCCGAAGGTCGATCAGCCTTCCGGCAACAGCGTTGAAACCGTGGGCCTGGAGAAAGCGTACGAGCTCCAGATGATCATTCGCATCGCGCTGAGCCTGAAACCCTTGCGTCTCTGCCCAGCGTCTCAGAAGCCCGAAGGCTCCGAAGTAGGCGCGGCTCACACCCGCGCGGTGCATGGCTTGTTTCGTAAAGCCGGGAGTGCCTCGCGGGTTGAACTGGCCGAGATACTCGGCGAGGTCGATGAACTCTCCCCAGTCAAACCCCATCGTTACTGCCAACTAACTGCGTACCTGGGCTCGTCAGCTTAGAACACGGAAGTCGACTCCGACCCAACCCACGGTACCGCCGAGCAACGACGTGATGTGCTCCCGTACCCTTTGAAGTTTCGTAAACTGCTCGGAGCTGACATCCTCAACATGTACATACACGATCGGGTACTGATAGCTGTCGATCTCAGGGTCCTTGTAGAACTCTGCTGATAGCGTAGTCGACGGGAACAACTCCTGGCACTGCAAACAAACCTCTCGGAGAGCAACGTCCAGCCCCTCGTGTTCAGTCAAGTAAACCCCAAGGTCCACCCAGCCCCGAACCTCAACACCCATGCGCTCGAGTTGTCCCAATGTAGCGGCCGCACGCTCAGAGACCTTTCGGCCAACGGTTTCGGCCATGGACGCGAGCAAGGCAAGGGGGCTCGACCGACGATGCAAATCAGCCAAAAGGTATGCGCTATCCACGTTAAGCTCTCGCTCGAAGCGCTCTACCCATCCCGCGTCCAGACGGATAGGGCCGACCGGACCGGCCAACTGTGTTAGTAAACGCGTCGCATCCTGTCTCGACACAAACGACTCCCACGTATTGGCAGACACGCTCATTCCGGAATGGCTCAGCAGTAGACCCCTGGCCGGCCGCTCCACAGACACCCAGTCCTTCCTGCGGCTCCCTGTCATCCGCGAGGGGGCGCTCATGCCGGTCCGCCGACCCCCTTCTTGCCAGCACGATCGAGCTCCGCGCTCACCTCTTGCACCCATCCTTCGAACTCTTGCTGTCGCTCCGCCGCAAAGCGCTCGAGCGCTGCCGCAGGTAGCTGCTCCACAGACCCGAGTACATACTCGAGGAAGGCCCACGAAGGGTCACTCAGCAAGGGCTCGATACGGCATTCGCCTCGTGCGCTCGGGGTCCTCAAGAGATACCGATAACCGATACCCCACAACCACTGCTCTAGCCGCCCGGGCAACCGCCGGTGCACGTCGCTGACCTGCCGGTTCAGTATATCGACGGCTCGTTCGCTTGCCAGGACGTGTGCTACGAAACGGGCGACCGCACCACCCGTCGGCTCAGCGACAGTAGCGCGGATCACCTGGTTCAGCGCAGCCGCTGCACGCTCGAGTCTGGCCCCCTGGACCCCATGGAATCCGGCCGCGACGGATCCCGGCGTCAGTTCTACATGCAAACCCGTCGCCGTAATCACTACCCCGGAACCGGGCGAGACCCCCTCCTGGGCCACGACCACTGGGTTTTCCCCAAGGACGTTGGCTACCGCTTCAAGCCGGCGCTGGGTTACGGGGCCCAGCGCTGCAGGAACCATGAGCTGCGACAATACCAAACGTATGTCCGCCACTATGGCGTCTCCTTCGCTCGCAGGAACAGCTTTCCCTGCCTGCGCCTCAGATCCTCCTCGCCGTCGCCGGTGTCATCCTTGGAAATGCCTTGGAGGCGGATAACCTTCTTGTTGCCCACCGCCTCTGGGACAGGCCTGCGCCGCGCTCCGGCCTGTCCACACTCGCACAGGCCCTGCGACGAGGGGAAGGAGTGCCCGCTTTGAACTGATACCGACCACCTTAGGAGAGCACCCGGCCCGGCGCCGGTTCGCTCCGACGAGTGGTCGGTATGGATCGTACCGGGTGGACGGCATGTGTCGTACCCGGTAGTCGGCATGGATCGGAATCGGTGGTGGATTTCGGAGGAATCCGCAGGATGGCGCGACCCTGCTGAATCCGCGGTCTTACCCAGCGCCGCACTCCGCGCATCAGCCCTTGATGACGGCCGAGCTTGAACTTAGCCCCATAACCCGGGTACCGTGGAAGATCTGCCCCCACACTGGGCACCACGTCCTACAGCAGACTCGCCAACGGCCACGACCAACTTACACTTCACCAGGGTCGACATCTGGTTGCCGAGCCGCTTTCCGGATAACCCGGTCATGGGCTTGATCTCTCCAGAGGCTTGACGTGCAGCACGCCATGGAGGTCGAGGAGCCTGCCCTTGGCGACGAGGCGGTCGATAGCCTCTGTGACGTGGTCGCGGGCCCGGGCCGAAATCCGGCTATACCCGAGCACAGCCGAGGCGATGGCCCGAGCGGCGCGAGACCGTTCGGTGGCTCCGAGCTGACCCAGCACCTCGAGTACCGCCGCCTCCCACTCCTCCGCACAGATGTGCTCGGGCGGCCGCGCCACATCACCAGGCCCTCGAGGCGGAGCGCCCGAAGACTCCCGGTTCGCCTTCCACAAGAAGTCTCCCTGTTTGCTCACCCACCCCCGTCTGACCGCCCGGGAGACGGCTCGGGACAGGGCATCCCGGATCCGTTTGCCCGCCCTCGAATGACCGTAAAGGCCGCGCAGCCGCTCGTACAGCTGCTCTACGTGGACAGGCGCTTCGACCTCCACGACCTGGCGGGTCAGCTCCGCCAGGTCGTCGGGGTGTTCGTCCACGATGGCTGAGGCCCGGACCAGGTCCCGGCCACCCTGGTACGCCCGGTAAGCTGGCAACCGGACGACGGAATCAGGGGCGCCGCCGGCGCCTCGGCCCGCATCCCCGCTCGATCCGCCAGCCCCATCGCTGCTCGGCGCGCCACCTGTATCGCCGCTCCGCATAGCGTTTAGCGGCCGCCCGTCCTTGCCTTGCGCTGGCCCATCGTTGCGGTGCGCTGGCCTGTCGTCGCCCTGCGCCGACCCGTCGGCGCCGTACGCCGGCCTGTCGCCGCTCGCCCGGCCGTCATTGCCGTCGGCCCGCCCCTCGCCCCCGCGCACCCGCTCGATGGCCTCGACGAGGCGCTCGGTCGCCCTAGCCGGGTCGCGGATCCACCCCGTCGACCAGACCCGCAGGATCTTCCACCCCAGGTTCTCAAGGGCCACCTGCCGGATGCGGTCACGGTCTCGAGCCGTTCGCGCCGAGTGGTAGGTGGCCCCGTCGCACTCGATGCCGACGATGTAGCGCCCGGGCAAATCGGGGTCCCTCACGGCCAGGTCAATGCGATAGCCCGACACCCCGACCTGGCAATCCACCTCATACCCCCGCCCCACCAGCGCGTCCCGCACGGCCTCCTCGAACTCGCTCTCCGGCTGCCCGGTGCCCCGCGCGTCTGCGTCGACCCCGCCGTCCTTCGCATAGCGCAGATACCCCGCCAGCATCTTCGGCCCGTCCCAGCGCGCCTGGCCGACGACGCCCGCCAGCTGCTCTGGAGTCATCGACGAGACCACGATCATCCGATACCGCGCCCGGGTGATGGCGACGTTCAGCCGCCGGTCGCCCCCCATGCGGTTGAGCGGGCCGAAGTTGAGCGAAGGCGTCCCGCCTGGCTCAGAAGGCCCGTATCCGACGCTCAAGACGATGACGTCGCGCTCGTCCCCCTGAACCGTCTCCAGGTTCTTCACGAAGAACTCCTCTTTGTCGGGCAACTTCACCTGCGGGTGCGCCCTCAGCAGCCTGCGCAGCGCCTCCTCGACGGCGTCCCGCTGCTCGATGCTCATGGTGATGATCCCCAGCGACAACCCGCTCGTCGTCCGGCAGTGTTCGAGCACGAGTTGGGCGACCCGCTCGGCCTCGACCCGGTTGGTGCGAGACCCGCCCTTGCCGAAGACACCGTCCGGCACGTGCACGAAGGAAACCCCGGTCGCGACGCCGTCGGTCCCGGGAGCGGGGAACGTGATGAGCTGGCGGTCGTAGAAGTACCTGTTGGAGAACGCGATGAGGCGTTCGTCCCGACTGCGGTAGTGCCACTTGAGCATAGGCCCGGGGAAGTAGACGCTCGCGATGTCGAGAATGCTCTCATAGTCCTGGGCGTCCGGCTCGTCCTCCTCGCCCTCCGCGTGCGCCCGGAAGAAATCCGTCGGCGGCAGTTGCTTGTTGTCGCCGAAGATCACCGCCTGCCCGCCTCGCAGCAACACGCCGACCGCATCGCCCGGCGGGAGCTGCGACGCCTCGTCGAAAATCACCAGGTCGAACCGGAAAAGCTCCTTCGGTAGGTACGTCGCCACGGACAGCGGGCTCATCATCAGACACGGCTTGACGGCCAGCAGGAGATTGGGGATGAGGGGGGAGAGTTTGCGCAGAGGCAGGTGACGGCGTTTCTTGTGCGCCTCCCGCGCGAGCACCGTCCGCTCGCTGGCCGGCAACGGGTCGGGCAGGCGGGCCGCAACCGCCTCGAACGTGGCGATCACGGCCTGCTTTTGCAACTGTTCGTCGAGCTCTTGAAATCTCCGGCGAATCTCCTCCCAGGCATGCCCTGGAAACGAACGCAACACCTCGGACTCGCCGTACGCGGCCCTCAACCACCGTGCGAAGTAGGCCCGCCGGAACCCATCGAACAGGCGCCCGGCCGACAGCCCCTTCGCGCGGCAGGCGGCGAAGAACGCCGACAGCCCCGCCTCCTCGGCCTTCCGCATCAGCCGCCGGTGTTCGATCCACTCCGGGAGGCGGCCGGCCTCCCGTTCCCATGTGGCGGCGTTGTCTCGCAGTTCGTCCAGGGAGACCTCCCCGAAAGAGCGCCCCCCGAAGCCCTCGGGAAAGCACCGGACGACGGGTTCGGCACCCGCCGCCGACCGCCACTCGTCCAGCGCCCTCAAGGCCGCTTCGATCAGCGAGGAGGCCGTCCGCCGGATGACCTGCGGCGCCTCGCGAACGAGCCGTTCGCGCAGGCGCTCGCTCAAGTGTCCCCCGCCTGCCTGCACCGTCGCGGCAGCCCACTCCACGGCGCGCACGGCCGCCTCAGGGTTCCAATCGTCCGTGCCGGGCTCGATGCCGAGCTCGCCGCGGATGCGCCCCGCGTGGGCGTCGATCCACGCACGACTCTCCTGCACGGCGAAAAGCGCCCGCACCACTCCGACCGCCTCTGAGCGCCGCAGCTTCCGCCCTATCAGGCGGGCGAGCCGCCGCTGCACCTTCCATTCGGCCATGACTCGCCGGAGCCAGGGGCGCTTCGAAACCTTCTCGAGGACGCTATGCAGCGCCCTCACCTCGCCGGCTTCGATGTCCGGCTCCTGGCCCGGCTCCCCGCCAGGATTCACGCCCACCCCCCGAAGGTAGGCCGCACCCTCCCTTCTCCGGCGAGCATGTTCCTCGACGCTTCGCGCGAACCCCACCATCGCCCGCCGCCCGGCCTCCTCAAGCATGAGCCAGGCCGGCTGAATGGTCGCATCGGGCATCCTGGCGAGCCCCCGCAGCAGCTCCAGGCGCTCCTCGAGGTGCCGCGCCGTCTCGACCCGCTCTCCCGTGAATTCGAAGACCGCGTTCGCCACCCCGAGCAGGCCCTCGGTCGCCCGCCTCAGAGCCCCGTACGCGGAGCTCACCGCCTCCGCAATAGGGATGAAGTCCTCCGGCGCCGCCGCCTCGCGCCAGGGGTGCGTGCGTTCCTCGTCCCACACGCCGAGCCTCGCGACCTGGCGCACCAGCTCGAAGACCGCGTTCTCCCGGTCCCGCTCGACCTCGAGGGGCCGGTCGAACGGGAGCGGAGCGTCCACGAAGGGCACCTCGTGCAGCCGGGCCAGCGTCCCGTGCACCTGGAAGGCGCTGCGACCCTGCCGATCCCGAGGCTTGTGGAGTTCTTCGACGTACTGGTTGAGCTGAGCCCTGACCCGCCGGTATTCCTCGAACTCGTCCTTGTTGGCGCGGGTGCGCCAGGCCTTGAGCCGCGCCAGACTGGCCTGGAGCTCCTCCACCACGGCCTTGCGGCTGGCCCGGCTGCTGTGCAGGTCGAGGCACAGGTCCGCCAGCCCGAGGCCTTGCAGGCGGGCGTAGACGACCTCGAGAGCCGCCCGCTTCTCGCTCACGAACAGCACCTTCCGCCCGTCCCGCAGCGCCTGCGCGATCAGGTTGAGGATGGTCTGGCTCTTGCCTGTGCCCGGCGGCCCCTGTACCACGATGGTGCGGCCCTGGCGTGCCTGTTCCATCACCTCGAGCTGGCTCGAGTCGGCGTCCGCCACGGGGAAGACCTCGGGCCGGGCCGACTCCTCCTCGACCTTGCGGACGTCAACCGGCGCGAGTTCGGAGCGCTCGCGCAGCCCGCACAGCGCCGCCACCACCGGGTGTGCCGCGGCCCGCTCGGCGACGCCGGGCGCTTCCAGGTCCCGGTACATCGGGAGCTTGTAGAAGGCGAACTGCGCCAGCCACGCCTGCTCCAGCACGGCCCACCCCTTGGGCCGCACCGCCTCGCGTGCCTTGCCGAGGAACTGATCCATGGCGGCGCCCGGCTCGGCCGGCTCCCCGTTCGTGTCGAGAGCCGGCAGTGCGATGCCGAACTCCCGTTGCAGCCGGTACTCGAGGGTCGGGTTTACCTCCGGCCCGTCTTCGTGCGGGCGCAGGACGTAACGCTGTTCGGAGCGGTCCAAATGCACCGGAATCAGCAGGAGCGGGCTGTGGACCCTCTCTTCGGCGCTCTCCGTCTCCCTCCACTCCAGCATGCCGAGCGCGACGAAGAGCGTATGGACGCCCTGCTCTTCGTAGATGGTCCGCGTGTTTCGCCGCAGCCGCTGGAGCTTGCGGTGGAGATCCCGCACGTCCTTCGGGGTCGCCACGGGTGGAGCGAGCTCCAGGTCGCCAGGTACGGCCCGGACACCCGGCTCGACGGTCTCCCCGAGGTCGAGGTCCTCGATCGTGATGCCGCGGACGTACGGGAAAGCGAGCTGCCTCTCCTCGACGACGAGAGCTGCATAGAGGGCACTGAGCCCCGGGCTCGTGATCTGCACCCGGGTCGCAAAGCCCTTGTGGAAATCGATGAGGCGGTTTCGCCTCGACAGGTCGAGAAGAGAGCGCTTCCAATCCGCGATGTACCGCCCGGCCTGCTGTATCGCCCGCTGGTCGATGGTCGCCCCTTCGGTCACCTGCTGCGTCATGCGTACTTCACGGCCCCTCCGCGCCCCCCGTGTATGCACGGGCTACCCCACGACCTTGTCGAGGATGCCCAGTTGCTCAAGAGCGTCCTGCAACTGCCGGTAGACGGTCGCCGGGCTGGCCGTCTGAAACGGCATGCGCCCCAGGCTGGCGGCCGCCCGGGCGAGCCGGAGCAGCACCATGGGCGTATCCGCTTCGGGAATCCCGGAGACCTTCGCTCCGCGGTAGTTGCTGAGGATGGCCTGGATGGCCTTGGGTAGGCGTTTCTCATCGACGCTTCCATCGGCGAGGCGGTAGGGGAGCTTCCAGGTGGCAGGGCAGGCGGCGTGGCCCACGTAGGCAAAGCACCGGGCAGGCAGGCCGTACTTGGGGTGAAGCAGCGCCGCCTCCTCAACCCCCTCTTCCCGCTCCTCGCGCTCGACGGGCGAGGGTGGAAGCAGGTGCAGTTCGGCCCCTTGGGTGTCGGGACGCTCGCGGTAGATCCCGTGGACACTCAGCCACCACAGGTCGAGGGGCGGTTCCTGCTGGGCCAGGGAGACGAACGCGCGATCCCTCAGCCCGCCCGCCACAAGGTCCGCAGCGTACAGCATGAAGCCGTCGCTGACGGCAATGCACCGCACCCTCTGGTCGGCGGCATACTGCCGCGCCTGGTCGAGAGCCTTCTCGACGGCCCTCCGGTGCCACGCCAGGGCACTGGGCCGCTTTGTTTCGATGAGCAAGTACTTGATGCCGTGCTTCGTGAGCAGGATGTCCGCTCCCTCGACCTGATGGTTGAGGTCGGCCAGGGACCAGTCCAGCACTTTCGTGAAGAGGTCCTCGACGATGTTCTCGGCCACCTTCTCCGCCGCCCGGTGCCGCCGAGCCTCCTCCAGCCTCAAAGCTCGGGCTTCCAGGAAGGCACGCCACGACGAACGGATGCGTTCGACGCACCGCCGGTACGACGCGAGGTGCTCGACCCCTAGCCTGCTGCTCATATACCGGGTCCTCTCGTCCACCCCATGCCATGCCCCCAGTGGCGGAAGCGGGCCTGGCCGAAGGCAGTCGGGTCACTGGAACCGGGCAATCCGAAAACGACTGCCGCTTCAGTACCGAGCCTACCAGGACTCTGTCCGGACGGTGGGACTCGAACAGGTCCCCCACGATTACGACCATGCCGATACGTTTGGCGGGGCGGAGGACAAACTCCACGGCCCGTCGCAGCAAATCGTCCCAGCCACGCCGGCGTTCGGATCGGCGTCGCTCCTCCATGTAGGCCGGCGCCCGGCCCAGGTGAAGGGCAGCGAGGTGCAGCACCCTTAACATCGCTCGGCTCCCCGCCTGCCTGTGCCGAACTCTGGGTCTCCCTGCCAATCAGCCTACGACACGTGTGTTCGCTACCCAAGGCGGACGAGCTTCTCGGGAACCTGGTCCGGCCCATAGTTGTTGGAGCTTCAGGCGACGATGACCGGCGGTTACTGGCCCTTGAGCACTTTCACTGGGAGGCCTTCGGTACCGCCTCTCGAGTCTCACCTGCAGACTGCGGTAGAGCGCTTTGCTTTGCCGTCACTCCGCTATATCTACAGCTCGGTGGAACTCAAGCGCCCGCGTTGCGAATGAACGAAGCTCTGCATCGGTCGTCTGGACGTTCATGCCGGCCGATCCGTGGTGGAACCGGCAGGCGTATGCGTCGATATCCTCCAACTCCCCTATCCTGGGTTGAAGTCGTACTAAAGGCGACGGCTCCCGCGCGTTGCGGATCTTCCTAATCATTTCCCCAAGCGTATCATCCATGGTAAACTCATCCGGGAACCGAAATCGGAGGCTATTCTCAAGCAATGGTCGAATACATGAGGCGACCGAGTTCAGGTCAACCCCCTCTTCCCCATCTAGATAATCCTTCAAGACGAAGAACTCCCGGAGCGGTGGCCGTTGAGATTCGCTCGCGATGTCCCACGGGGCGATAGTCGTACCGTCTCCGTGTCTTGGCAAGCGCAGCGCACGTACATCGCACGACCGTCGTCTAGCTGCTTTCCAAACCTGAGCCAGAAAATAGCGATCATGGGACAGTAGCACTAGCTGGCGACACCTCTCGGCGATTCTTACAACCTCTTGGACTGTTTGTGTCTGCCGACCATCATCCAAGCTTGACAGAGGATCGTCCAGTACGATGATCCTGTCTGCTACAGATGGATCGCCGTCCATCCGGGCCAAGAAAAAGGCGAAGGCCAGTGCCGTCCGGTCTCCACTACTCAGCGTGCTGCGGAAGCAAGGACGAGGTGACCTCCGACCGGTATCCTCCAATCCCACACGGTAACCATTGATGTCAAGTTCATAGTCAAGCCGCGCCGTTCCTCCATAATGAGTCTCTCTTACTTCTGCAAGCCGAAACGACGCACCGAATCTAGCCAGCACTCGGTTTATGGCATCACCATAATCTCTAAGCAAGCGGGCACTGAGTTCTTCAAGCATCTGACGGGTTTTGTTCTTGTCGTGTTCTAGTTCGTTCTTTTCTTCGAGGAGCTTGTTATACGCTTCGCATAGTTCGCGAACGTCTTGGCTAAACCGCGTCCGAGCATTGCGGAGAAGATTCAACCTGTGCTCCACGTCCGTCGACGAGGTGGCCCGTAGCTCCCGCCTTTTCTCAAGTATCGCCTCGTTGGCCCTATCGACCGCCTCATTGTAAAGCCTCACCTGGTCCACCAGCGCCCTGTACTCCTTGAGCGGTGACATCTCGTCCGACCCCAGAGTCACTACTTCCACCGGTGCTTGCGACTTTCGCCTAATCAAGTCCTGCACGTATTCTCGGAGATCAGCAAGGATGCGGGTGGCCCATTCCGAATCGAACTGCGGCAGATCAACTTTCACATGTTGGCGCCAGAAGTGCGAAATCCTCTCGTTCTCAAGTACGGTACTTCGAAGGCCGGAGAGTTGTGGCTCAGCAAGGACGTTACCGACCGTTTCCCCCGCGGCTGCCACTTGCCTTTTGAAGTTGGAGTAGGCTGTGGCAAAGTAGGCCTTATACGCTTCAATGAGACTGACTCCTTCCAAGTCTTGCCCGCAAAACGGGCAGCAGTTCTCTCGAATGTAGTCCATCCCTTGGGCAATCCAGCTTTCACCTCTGTGGTCCATGCACCGCCTTATGTGTTCCTTTACCTCCCGCTCAGCCTCTGCCGAAATACCTGTAAGTGTTGTCGCAAGCGTAACAGACAGCTCGTTAAGGTCAAGAGTCGGCAGGACAATGCGGCGAAAAGAAGAGGCATTCAATACCTGTTGGATGCCTCGCAACGACTCCAACAGTTGCTGTAGACTTGCTATCTGCTGATCGACCTGTTCCACGGGTTGAAGGTTCACGAACTCGTCAACGTTCATGTCTCCGTCTATGTAACGCTGGATCGCTTCGCGAAGCTGCCTCAACTCTGTGTTCTTAGCGGTAATCTCCTTAGAAAGCTCATCCAGTTGCCTTGCCACAATGACGGCCTGATCCCCTACGGCAAAGCGATGCAGATTCAGCCGATGTTCCGGCTCCACTGCCTGGCCAGAGTAAACATTCTCCGCGACAAATGTTTCGTCAAAGATTTCGAGAGGAACGCCATCCACTGACCATCGACCATTGTCATAGCTGACAGTGTTCCCAGATATTCGAATCCGAACCAGCGGTGGTAGGCTACTACCTAACCTCCGTCTTTCTTCGATATACCTAGGAGCATTTCGTTGAAGAGAACGGAGAATCGCAGCCAAAGTGCTCTTGCCACTAGCGTTACTACCATGGATCAAAGTGAGCTTGCGGAATTGCACGTCTCCATACGCTTCGTAGTTTTGGAATCGCCCTACACTTCTAATGTGAACGATCTTCTCAATCATTGTGTCCGAACCCGCGCGATGCTCTGCCTAACGCGGGTTCCGCTTGTCCTCCTTTCCGGTACTGTTGGCCGTGTAGGGCCCTCCCCAGGCGAAGTTCGGGGACGCTGAGACCACAATCTAGCCAGCGAGTCAACCCGTGGTTTGCACGATGTCTGCAACAGTTAAGCCCGGTCTTCGCCCGTGACATGGGTTGGGCGTCAGGATAGGACGCTGCAGGCAGGGCTTGTCCTCGTCACTAGGTTGGCGATGTTTTTCTCGACGCGCAAACCCCTTTCCATCGCGTCCTCGGGTACACTTCGGTAGACCGCCTGCGTCCCGTGGCGCCCCCCAACGTTCCAAGACGTTCTGATGCCTCTCCGTGTCCATACCTTAGGACCGCCCAGGTTCGCCCCCGTCTGCTGGATGAAGCGCTGCCTCGAACGCACCTAAGCCCATGACCTTGCCCACCTATTTGAGCGTGGCTGCATAGTCTTGGCCCGTCACCCCGTGCAGCATCGGGGCCGGCACTGACTCGTTGGGCCGCCTCTCGCTGGACCCCTGCAGCTTTCTAGGGGTTTTTTCCGCCCCTGTGCCACCCGAGAACTCTCTACTGTTGCATGTGTTCAGCCCATATCTACCTCTACCGTGCAGGGAGCTCTTGTCTGAGCCTGGAAACTAGAGCGCCGAACGCGCTACCGACCTTATCAGGATTCAGGTCAAGTTCGGTCTCAGCGAATTCCGCCAGAGTCCTCATCTTCCGCACGTCGAAGTTCACTATGTTAGTGCCACTACCGGGGCCGCCCTCGGTGATCGGTGTCCTTCTGTACGCCCTGTCAATCCGCTGCACGAAGTCCGCCAGCAGGTGCCTCGGATGATACGCGCAGTAGTACATGACCACTACTCGGATCCCGATTCGGGTCAGTCGCGCGTAGTTGTCATAAGCCGCCTCTTCCCAGTCTCCGATGTCGTGACCAGAAAGCAACGGCGCGCCGAGATAAGTCCCCACCGCCCGTACCTCGGCCGGGCTCCGAATAGGTACGGTGCTAACCTTGTGCTCGAGTAGAAAGGACAACTCCGGTTTAGCGCGGTCAAAGACAAAGGAGTCCGGGATATAGCGCATGAAATCTATCGTCTCCGTATGGACATCGCGCTGCCTGATTGAGGGGTCCAGCTCAGAGAGTGCATCCTCTCGAAGCAGCGACAGGATGCTGAAGCGCTCCTGCCTTTCATCTACAACGTGCCAGAACAACTCCGCTGCCAGTTGTTGTAATCTCTGGGACTGAGCCAGTCTCTCCTGGAAGCGCATACAACCTCTCTCCTCCCAAGTGATGTTCGCCTCTTCGCATCCGACCGGTAGAGACCGACTCAGCCGAACCTCCTCGCCAGAACGCTGCAGCTAGCTACCGACTCCCCATGCCGGACCGGATATGTGGGAAGGTGATCGAACAGACTCATCTTGGTAACCGGTCTCATACCGTCAATCGATAACACTCGGAGAAAACTAAAGAGCCTCCGCGAGGAGTTCCCGCTCAATGACCACGACCGGCTCCGCCGCGGCTGTCCTTTTAGGTACTGAGGACAGGTCGGCCGAGGTCTGCCCCGCTTCAGCGCGAACTCCCGCCACGGCCTGACAAAGGCTCTCGACTGCTTCCAAATGCGCCCTAGCGTGATCCTGGCCGTAGGGTCTCCGCGTCCTTCTGGGGCACCGCGCCTTCGCCCCACTGTGCCACGAGCCGTCCCGGCGAGCCCTCGCCGCGCGCCACCACCAGCGTTGCTGTTCGTTTCGGGCACTAAGCACAGAGTTGCCTGCCACCACCGCTGAACTCCGCTTCTGCCGCGACCGATAGCCTCTCATGCCAGCGACACGGCCGCGCTTTGAGCCAGGACGGCCCGACGCCACCATCGCCCCGGCTTCACCCGCCCCCGCCGGGCCAGTCCAGGTGGAGGCGAGGAAGCCGCGCGAGTTGTTCTAACCTATACTCCCATGCGCGGCGGGCAAAACCCGGAACGACGTACGTCGTTTCCTTCCCCTCGAAGGCCTTGTAGAGAAGCCCCACCGAGATCAGTTCCTCGAAGGCCTCCGGCAGGAGGTCCTCCGAGAAGAGAATCCGGTGAGCCACGGCAAAGCCGCCTCCGTCGTATACCTCCCCCTTTCGCACGCTCCCTTCCCGAAGCAGCAGAAACGCCAGTTGCCGGCCCGGCCGGCTCAAGTCGGCGCATCTGGCCTCCACAGCTTCCTGAAGCCCCGCCAAATGCGCCTCGCAGGCCCACTTCACCACGTCCCGGCAGGGTTCCTGAGTATCGGTGGTCTTGTCCCAGACGACGGCATTTTGTGCATCCAACGCCCCGATGCGCCCGAGAACCTCGACGGCCTCCTTCAAGCTCTCCGCCGCTTCGACCGGCGGATACCGCAGACGCAGGTTCGCCTTCGCAATCCGCTCGTCTGCGCAAAGGCTCAGCATATACAGCGCTTCCACTACCGACGGGCGCTGCCCCGAAGCGCAGCTCCGCACCGCCTCCTCGAGTTCAGCTCGACTCGGCATGGCCTGCGTCCCCCTCTTCCTCCAGCGAGACGTAGCGGTCTTCCACCAGCCCCCGCCACTCGGCGTACCGGAAGGTCGGTTCGGGCAGCAACCCGAGCAGTTTCGGCCCGCGCAGCACGTACAGGACGGGGTGGCTCAGGGCGTCGGCCACGACGTACACGTAGTGGGCCTCGTCGGACAGCGCCTGATACTGGGTTCGGGTCAGGTCGATGGGCGGGTCAGGCCGGGAGCGCCCCTTGAGCTCGATGCGCCGCCCGCCCGACTCGAAGTCGTACCCCCGCTCCTGCGAACGGGGCACCCGCTCCGGCTGCCGCCCCCGGCTACGCTCGTAGCGCACCAGCACCGCCTCCGCGACCCGTTCGGCGAACGCCTCCCGCAGCCGCTCATCCTCCAGCCGCCGGTTCACCCCCAGGGCCTGGAAGAACCGCCGCCACTCGGACACCTCCCCGCCGCCCCCCGCCGCCAGGTACGCCTCCGACAGCAGCGGCATCGCCTCCGGCTCCACCCGCAGCAGCCCCCGGGCCGCCAGCGCCTCCAGCCGGTGTTCCGGCGCATACGCCTCGCCGAAGAACACCTCCCGCGGCGATCGCCAGCGGCCGTCCCGGCACCTCACCGTCAGGAACCCCAGCCGCCCCCCATCCAGCACGCCCTCGCGCCACAGCCGGAACAACCGCCCCGTCCACTCCACTCGCTCCGACTCCGGCATGGTCGCCCACGCCTGGGCCACCTGGTCCAGGGAGTCCCCGAGCTGCCACTCCCGCACCTGCTGCGCCGTCAGCACCCGGCACCCCAGAAACTCCAGAAATCCGGCGCACTCCGGGTCGGCCCAAAGGCCGGGGTGCACCCGCCGCCGGCCGCGCAGTGCCGGCGGCCCGTGCTCAGCCCAGTAGGCCGCCGACGCCGACACCAGCGACCCGTCCTCCGTGAGCACCAGGCGGGCCGAAAACCACGGGGCGCTCCGGATGGTACCCTCCGAGTACCGCCCCAGCTCCCGGTACAGCGCCCGGAACAACTCCACGTCCTGCTCCTTGGCCCGTGCCTCCACGAGCTGCTCCATCGCCCACGGCCAGTTGCGGCTGTTGACGAAGGGCCCTTCCATGACGGGTACGGGCGGCAGCAGCGTGAGCCGGTGAAGCGCCCGCTTGCCGGGAAATGCCGCCTCGAGCCTCTCCACCCCCAGCACCTGCAGCCACCCCGCATCCCAGTTGGGGATGCGCATGGCCTGCGCCGCCGTTACCAAGGAACCATCGGCTGAAACCAGCAGCGGCCGCTCCTCCACGTACCGCCTGAGGGGCCTGAGAAGTTCGTCGTTGATCACGTGCGGCCCGCCCGCCCCCGGGTACAGCATCGCCGCCGCAGCGTACCGCCACCGCTGGTGCTCCAGCAGCGCCGGCGCCACCCGCTCGGCAATGAAGCGGAAAAGCTCGCCCGCCATCCAGCGGTTCCACCGCGCATCGCGCCGCAGGCTCTCCCGACCGGGGCCGGTCAGGAAGTCCCCGTGCACCAGGAACGAAAGCCCGCTGGGCACCTCCTTGAGCGGAAGAAACGAAAAGACCCCCGTGTGAGCCGTTCCGTGCACGGGCCGGAGCTGGCCCGTCTCGTCCAGCGCGAACGCCA
This sequence comes from Limnochorda sp. L945t, assembly GCF_035593305.1. Taxonomy (GTDB): domain Bacteria; phylum Bacillota; class Limnochordia; order Limnochordales; family Geochordaceae; genus Carboxydichorda; species Carboxydichorda subterranea. The sequence continues at coordinate 1,577,548 of NZ_CP141615.1, forward strand.
CCGCAATCTCCCGGGCGCTGACCTCGTGACGCTCCCACTGCCGGGTCTCCGGATCGGAGCGCACCGCCTCCGGCACCCGCACCGTGGCACGAAAGACCACCCACCGTTCCCGGCTCGCATCCCCGTCGCGCTCCTCCTGGATCTCATATTGCTCGTAGAGGCCGGGCCCGGCTTCTCCAGGCTCTGCCCGCCGTCTCCGAACCACCCGCCGAGCGCCCCTCAAGCGGTCTTGCAGGACAAGTTCCTCCACGTGCCGCAAAAAGAGAAGCACCCGGCCCGACAGGCTGTCCGGTTTCATTTCTTCTGCGAGGCGCGCCGCAACGTCGGCCCGATTCCCCTCCCGGAAAGGAAGCTCGAAAAACGTGGTGTACGAGGAGAGCTCCTTCGTCCACTCCGGCGCCCGCTCCAGCCAGACGGGCGTGATTTGCCAGGGAACCTTCTCCGGCTGCGGCCAGTACTGGCGGTCGAAGGCAAACCGATAGCACCCCGACACGATGCGAGGGCTGTCGCAGAACAGGAACACCGACTTGCACCCGACGCCGAGATACCCGATGTAGTCGGTCGCTTTCTTGCCCGACCGCCCGACCCGGCAGATGCTTTCCACGTCCGCTTCGGAAAACGGTGCGCCGTCGTTGGCGATGCGAACGGCATCGCGAGCCAGTTCCACCAGCACCGACTTCGACCCGGCGTCGTCGGCGTTGTCAATGGCCACTTGAAAAACCGCACTTTTGGCCACGAAAATTCCGCAATCGTGGCCAGGTAGGTAGCGGGATCTACGCGGGGGTCCCTCCCTCCCCTCTGCCCCCCGCCCGTAGGGCGGGGGCCGCCGGCGCCTCTTCCCGTATGTTGCTGGGTTGGGGCGGCACCAGCCGGCTGCGCATCCGATAGCTCTCGCCCTTGAGGGTGATGACGTGGGCGTGATGCAACAGCCGGTCGAGCACCGCCGCCGCGGTGGCCGGCTGTCGAACAGCGCTCCCCACTCCTGGAACTCCAGGTTGCTGGTCACGATGAGCGAGCGCCGCTCGTACGCTTTGGCCACCAGTTGAAACAGGTAGTCCGAGGCGGTGGCGTCCATCTTCAGATAGCCCAACTCGTCCAGGATGATGAGATCGTGGGCCAGGATGGCCTTCAGCTTCTGGGCCGTGCTGCCGTCGGCCAGCGTCGCATAAAGCTCCTGGACCAGGTCCTGCACCGTTAGGAAGAGCACCCGGTAGCCGCGGTTGACCGCCTCGATGCCCAGGCCGATCGCCAGGTGGCTCTTGCCGACCACCGGCAAGACAGCGTTATACTGCTCACTCCACCAAGACGGTGGTGATCCACTACCCGTGGCATCCGCTGCACGGACGGACTCTGGAAGTCGTGCAGGAGCGGGGCCGAGGGGAGAGGCGTCACGTCGGCGTGCGCCTTCCCGACGGGACCACCTGCTTGCTTCCCGAGTGGATGACCGACCCGGCACGATGTGCGGCTTTCCGTCGAGTCGACCACCCGGTCTGTTCGCTGGAGGCGCTCCAGCGGCTGCACACGTTGTTGACGTCGCTTCGGTGGTGGCAGGAAGTCTGTGTTGCCGCGTCGGAGACGTTGTCCCAGGTTATGTGGAATTTGAATAGCGCCTCCGGGATCCTTTTTTCAACCGGTAGCGAGTACAGGCTCGCTCATGGCCACTTCGGCTCCGATGGCTCGGCGCAGAGCGGCCTGAAGCATGGGGATCAGGCGGTAGCCGCGAATCCGCCGAAAGCGGGATTCAGCCGCCAGAAGCCCTATCCCCACCCACCGCTCGGCGTGCTGACCAGAACGCCAGCGCTTCACCCGCCCCGCCTTGGCGCGCACCACCGACAGCGCCGACTCCACCGTGTTGGTGGAGGCCAGCGACAGCCGCAGCAGGCCCGGGATGCCCAGCCGGTGCAGCGTCAGGGTTTCGTCCAACCCCTCCCGCAGGCTGTCCGCTGCCCCCGGGTGCTCCACCTCGAGCCGGTCGGCCAGGCGCTCCAGGGCCTCCCTGGCGACGCTGTAGTCCGGCTCCCCGTAGGCCTGGTCCAGCTTGCGGGCCACCCAGGCCTTCGCCGACTCCGGCAGGTGGTCCAGCACGTTCGCCTTCTTATGGACCTGACACCGCTGGACGAGGGCCTGCTTTCCGAAGACGGCTCGGACGGCGGCCCGCAAGGCCTTGGCCCCGTCCATCACCACCAACAGCCCCTGATCGGAGGACAGACCCCGCTCAACCAGGTCTTGCAGCAGTCCCTTGACCACCGCTTCGTTTTCCGTCGCCCCTTCCCGCAAGCCCAACAGCCGCTTGCGCCCGTCGGCATCGATGCCCAAGGCCACCACCACCGAGGAGTCGCCCACCCGCACCCCATCGACGACCAAGGCGACGATGGACCCCTGATCGAGCCGCTGGGTCAGGCGCTCCTCCAGCAGCCGACCCATGGTCTGGGTGAAGCGGGCACTGATCCGGCTTCGGGAGACCCCCTTACCCGGGAGCGCGTCGGTCCCGTCCAGCGTCTCCCGATAGCCCCGGGTCGACACCCCGTGGAGCAGCCGGGCCACCACCGCTTCGGTCAGGCTGTCCTCCTGCTGGGCCCACAGGTAGGTGTCGAGCACCACCTCCTGGCGGTCTTTGGAGCGGGCCCGAGGACGCTGGACGCTCACCTTGCGGCCCAGCACCACCACCCAGCCCTTTGCCTGGCCATGGCGGTAGGCGGGACGCTCCCGGCGATGCCGCCCCTTGGGTCCGACCCGCTCGGCCAGCTCGGCTTCCATCATCTCCCCGAGGGCCGCAACAGCCAGCTGCAGCACCAGCGCCGTCAGGCCCCCCTTCACCTGCTCCCCCAGCCGGCGCAGGGGAAGCTGGATGCTTTCGGGCAAAAACGGTACCTTTCGAGCCTTCCGGCGGTCGACCTTCTGAACCTTCCCATTCGGGCTGACCACGTGATATGCTGGCATCGGCGGCTCCTCCCATCCGCTGGGTTTTGCCAGCCCCTCTTCTACCACAGGGGCCCCGGAGCCGCCACTTCATTTTCCACAAACCTCGGGACAATCTCGCGTCGGAAGGTGGCGCCCGGCAAGGAGGATCGACAGATGTCGGGCCCCGCTCGGCAACAGCCTCTCCCGTTCGAGGACCATCGGGTATGGGATCAACTTCCTCCTCCGGTGCGGGAACGCGTGGTCGAACTGGTCGCAGAGCTTCTGGTGGCCTTCCCGCTTTGCCCGGCTCCGGGCCTCGAGGAGGTGAGCTCCCATGACGGCCCCGTCCAAGCTGACCCCTGAGCACCTCGCCCGGCGCGCGGTGGTCTACGTCCGCCAGTCCACCCTGGAGCAGGTACGCTTCCACCGCGAAAGCCAACGCCGCCAGTACGAGCTGGCCGAGCGGGCTCGGGCTATGGGGTTTAGGGACGTGGAGGTGATCGACGAGGACCTCGGCCGCTCCGGTACCACCGCAGCAGGGCGTCCCGGTTTCCAAAGGTTGGTGGCCGCGGTCTGTTTGCGGGAGGTGGGTGCGGTCTTCAGCCTGGAAGCGTCACGGCTGGCCCGTAACAACCGGGACTGGTACCACCTCGTGGATCTGTGCGGGCTCACCGGAACCCTCCTGGTCGACCTGGACGGGGTCTATGACCCCCGGCTTCTCAACGACCGCCTGCTGCTCGGGTTGAAGGGCACCATGAGCGAGTTTGAGCTCGCCCTCTTTCGGCAGCGGGCGTTGGCGGCCTTGCAGGCCATGGCCGAGCGGGGGGAGCTTCTCACCACGGTCCCCGTTGGCTACGTGCGGACGGCAGACAATCGGTGCGAAAAGGACCCGGACCGGCGGGTCCAGCACGCCATCGCGCTGGTCTTTACGAAGTTCCAGGAGTACGGGAGCATCCGCCAGGTCTTGTTGTGGTTCCGGCAGGAGGGGCTGCCGCTCCCAAGGAAACGCTTCGGCCCGGAGGGATGGATCACCGAGTGGGTGTTGCCGATCTATCACACGCTGCACCACATCCTGACCAACCCCACGTACGCAGGGGCGTATGCGTTCGGCCGCACGGCGACCCACACTCAAGTAGTCCAAGGGGACGCCGTGAGACAGCGCAGCCGGCGGTTACGGGCTGAAGAGTGGGCGGTGCTCATTCGGGACCATCATGAGGGGTACATCTCCTGGGAGGCGTTTGAGCGGAACCAGGCCATGATCGAACAAAACGCCGCCCGTTATGGAGCCCGCGTCCGAGGCCCCGCCCGGGAGGGGTCGAGCCTCCTGGCGGGGTTGTTGCGTTGCGGGCGCTGCGGGCGCAAGCTGCAGGTCACCTACTCCGGTACGCGTGGCAACGTGCCGCGCTACCACTGCCGGGGTGCTGCTATCAACCATGGTACGGATTGGTGCATCTCGTTCGGCGGCCTCGCGGTCGATCGGGGCATGGAGCAGGCGATCCTTCGGGTCCTCGAGCCGGCTGCTCTGGAGGCGGCCGTACGGGCAGAGGCTCACCAGGAAGCAGCCCGGAAGGCCCGCCGCCAGGCGCTGGAGCTGGCGTTGCAGCAGGCTGAGTACGAGGCGCAGCGGGTGCAGCGGCAGTACGACGCCGTGGAGCCGGAAAACCGCCTCGTCGCTGCCGAGCTGGAGCGGCGATGGAACGAGGCACTGGCCAGGGTCGATGCGTTACGCCGCCAAGTCGAGGTGGCCCGATACGAGGAAGGGAAGACTGCGGACAACGGGATCGCCGAGAAGCTGGCTTCGCTGGCTCAGGACCTCCCGCGGGTATGGGCCGATCCTCGCTGCGATGCGCGGTTGAAGAAGCGGATTGTCCGGACCCTCGTCGAGGAAATCGTGGCCGACGTGGACGCGCAGCGCAGTGTGGTCCGCCTCGTCGTTCACTGGGCCGGAGGGGCCCACAGTGAACTGGAGGTGCGCAAACCCCGAACCGGGCAGCATCGGTACCGAACCGATCAGCATGTCGTCGAACTGGTACGGCAACTGGCGTGGGTGATACCCGACCGGCAGATCGCGCGCGTCCTCAACCTCCTCGGCCACCGAACAGGGCACGGCAATACCTGGACCCAGGCCCGGGTGACGTCCTTGCGGGACAGCCATGGCATCCCGTGCTTCGATCCCAAGCACCGCGAGGGATGGGTAACGCTGACGCAGGCGGCCCAGGCGCTGGGCGTCAGCCCCATGTCCGTGCGCCGCTTGCTGGCCAGCGGCGCCTTGAAAGGCCAGCAGGTGGTGTCGTACGCACCCTGGCTGATCCGACGGGACGAGTTGCAACGCGCCGAGGTGAAGGAGGCGATCCAGGCCATCCGAAAGCGGAGGCGAGCTCCGCTACCTGAGCATCCGACCCAGCAGACCCTTGATTTGACGCGGAAATAGCGAGGTGGGCATTATGTCGCGGGATCGGGGGGTCCGAGAAGGACGAGCGACTCATGCGCCTCCACGAACTGCAGCGTGGCCAGGTCCCGGATGGTCTGGGCGCTCACCGACGTCTGGAAGGAGAAGTCGAAGCTGTCCAGCGTGCGCAGCATGGGAAAGCGGGCCGCCTTCAGGCGCTTGTCCCGCTGGGTGGCCTCTCGGGCCTCGACCTCGGCGTCGACCAGGTAGCCCAGGAAGTCGAGGTACGAGGGCTCTTCCTGCAACGCCAGCTCGCTGACCGCGTCCAGCATCTCCCGGATGCGGCGCAGCTTCAAGCGCTTGAGGCCCTGCTCGAGGCGGGCCCGGTCGGCGGGCGCGATGGTGCGAATCATCGGGCCACCTCCTGGTAATAGGTCAAGTCCCGGCGCTCCACCTCGACCCGATAAGGCAGGACGACGTGGCCCTGGGCCGCTGGCTTGGCCGGCTGCGGCAGGCTCGCGGGCGTCTTCTGCAGCCGCTCGACCAGGCGCTTGAGGATGCCGTAGCCGTACGCCTCGAAGTGAATGGCCCGCTGCATGGCCTGCTCCAGCACGTCGGAGGGGCAGCTTTCGGCCAGCGTCACGATGCGCTCCATCTGCTCCCGCAAATGCCCGCTCCAGGAGCGGCTGAGACCCTCCAGGTACGTGCGGGCACTGGGGGCCAAGGCCTCAAAGCGGGCCTGAAGGGGATGGGCCGGTTGACGACGGGTTTGGTGCTGCGGGTCATGGTCGTCCCGAATCATGACGCGACCCCGTCCGGGGACGAGATCGATCCGGTCGACCACCTGGCCGTCCTCCAGGATCTCGATGTGGTCCTCGAATCGCCGGTAGCTCACGGGCCGGCGGGCAAAGCGGGCCGGCACCGAGTACCGGTTTCCCTCGATGGAGATGAGGTTGGTGCGGGTGGCTTTCCGCTGCTCCAGGATGCCCTGCGGGGCGCTCACCTCCAGCGGCTTGAGGTGGGGCGCCTCCTGCGCCAGCCGATCCCACGGCACCGCTCCGGTCGTGGCGTGTACGCGGGCGTTGGCCACCTCGTCCATCCAGGCCCGGACCTGGCGGTTGAGGTCGGCCAGATCCGTGAACTCCCGGCCGTAGAAAAAGCCCCGGCGCACGTACTTGACCATGGACTCGACTTTGCCCTTCGACTCGGGGTCGTGGCCCCAGCAGGCCCTCGGCGCAAAGCCGTACAGGGCCGCCAGCTGCAAGAGTTCCCGCTGGTAGCGGACGACCCCGCCGACCCGTTCCGCCACCACGGTCTTCGCGTTATCGAAGAGCAGGGTGCGAGGCACCCCGCCGATGTACTGGAAGGCCCGGTGCAAACACCCCGCCAGCGTGGCCATGGACAGCGACGTGATGAACTCCACGTCGATCACCCGCGACCACGCCAGCGTCAGGATGAAGGCGTACAGCCGCACCCGAGCCCCCTCGACCACGAGGGTTCCGAAGTGGCCCCAGTCCACCTGGGCCTGCTCGCCGGGCAGCGTCTCGATGGGCTTGTACTCCCGGACTGGGTGCGGCCGGATCGCAGCCACGAACCGGCGCACCGTACGGCGGGACCCCGTATAGCCCTGCTGGCGGATCTCTTGGTAGAGCCGTTCCGCCGTCAGCTCGGGCCAACGGGCCAGCCGGGCCGTGATATACTCGGCGTAGCGGTCGATCTTGCGGGCCCGCTGGCGGTAGCGGGGAGGCTCCGCGGGGAGCGCGGGACCTTGCCAGTACTTGGCCACGCTGTCCCGGTGGATGCCGAGGCGTTCGGCCACCTGAACCTTCTTGAACCCTTCGTCACGCAAGTGCCGCAACGGGATCACCAACTCCTGTCCAACCAGGTTTGCTCGCTCCTTCGCCGGATCCGTCTGGGTGGTGCCCCAGCGGAGCCGATACGGGGGAGCGGGCATTTCCCCTACCTGGCCGGATGTGCGGCTTTTTTGTGGCCATTCATGCCGGTTTTTCGTGGCCACTTATGCCGATTTTAACGTGGCCACGGACAGGCGTTCTGCAGGAACTCCATCAGGAAGTGCCCGGTCTGAGGAAACATCATGGTCACGCGCTCGATCGCCCCCGCCAGCGCATCCTTCAGATCATCGGACCCTTCCTGCCTGGCGCGTGCAAGGCGCTCGATGTGCCGTCGGGCCGCCTCTTCCAAGCCATCCGCCACGGCGCTTCTACACCCCCTTCCGCGGATGCGGCCCGTGCTCCGGCTGGCGTTGTACACCCTGTAGTGACACTTCAAACGCACAAAGGGCGACATGACGGGATCCGAAAGGGTTGAGGTGGACAAAGCGGTTGTATCTACGCCGTTTTTCGGGTGTGCGTCACAATCTTCCGGTAGTGGGGCGGCCGCTCGACTTGCAAGGCCCGCAACAGCGCCTTCTGCTCCTCCGTGAGAGGGCGGACCTGCCAGACCTCGCCGTGGGCGGTGACGTGGCGACCCACGTCGATGGGGGCGACGAGGTCCCACATCTGGCGCCAGGTCTGGCCCGTCTCGTTTTCGGCCACCCGGATCATGAGCAGGGCCAGCCAGCACAATAGCACGTGGGACCGGATGCGGTCGTCCAGGCGGTGGTACATGGGCCGGTCGTCCACCGTGTGCTTCAGGTCCCGGTGCACCCGCTCCACCTGCCAGAGCTGCTTGTAGCCGTACACCACGTCTTCGGCGGGCAAAACGTCGTCGGAGCTGCTAATCAGGAACTTCCCATCGAGGGAGGCTTCCCGGCGGACTTTCCCCTCGTCGATGACGAGACGCCCGCCGGCCCTGCGCGCGGTTTACGAGCGGCTGCGGGCGAAGAAGGGCCATCAGGTGGCGGTGGTGGCCCTGGCCGCCAAGCTGGCTCGGATCGCCTCGGCCATATGACGGACGGGGCGGGTGTTTACCGGCATCCGTCCCGAATTCTATACTGCCAAGCTTTCCCTGCTCGATAGCCACGCAGCCCCCCATGCCACGGCCTATGTGCTCAGGTGGCTGGGCGAACGGGTCGATCAAATCCTTGACCGCAGCCCTTATGCGATCAAGCAGGCTCGGAAAGGAGCCCAACTGAAGGCCGCTGCTTGAGGAAAGCCCTTGACAGGGGATCATGGGTGTACAACGGCAGTCAGGGTTAACTGGACCTGCCCAACTCCGCATTCTCAGACTCCTTTGTTTGTGATTGCTTCCAATCCGCTATCATGGCTTCCACTGCTTGCTCCATCTCCTCCTGCAAGCCACTACGAAACCTGCGATAAATCGCGTCGAACACCGGAGGGCTTCCCTTTCGATGTTCAAAGATCTCGTCTTGTAGCATGCGGGACTTGGACTCAAGTTCTGAGGATGCTGCTCCGCGGAGGGCCTCCTCCCATAGGTGGTCGGCCTGCGTCTTGAGCCGACCTATTCGCTCCGCTGCTCCCTTGTGAGCCAAGTACTGCTCCCCGCCAAGCATCAACGCTGGCAGCAATGGCGCTACAACATGAAGAATTAACTGTTCCACTGTCAACTTGCGTGCGATGCTCACAAGGAGCACGACAACGCCTCCCGCAAACAATATTCCAAGGATATAATTGGCGTAACGTCGCCTCTGCTCAGAATCCCAACGACAGTTCGCCCGCTGGCACATGAGTCTTGCGATGTGCAGAGGTACAACCCTTACGGAGGTCGGGTACCACGGTACAAGCTTCTCGTAGGAGGGATCTCGGTATCTCCGCTCGTACCGTGCTGCGTGCCTCGTAATAACCTCGGGGTCCACTTTGCGACCCACCTTCACTTCGTTCCACAGCATACGCAGTACCTCGCAGTCGAACATTTCCTCGATTGTGGCTGCTTCGACGGCCAATGCCTCTTGCCACCTGGCGAAGATAAACCGATCAAGGAGTGAGAGCAATATGAAACCTCCGACGGCGTAACTGCTGAGCTCCGGAGTGGCGATCGCGTATAACGACCCTGCTATCACCAGAGCTGCTCGCAGAGTCAGCACTAGCTTCGCTTCTCCGTAGAGTTCCCTTTGGGCTGCAAGGCACCTTAATTGCCAAGGAGAGGCTTGGATATTAGGGATATCGTTGTTCATGCCTCATATCTCGGGAATTGACGGTTGAACACCATGTTCCACCAGTAGTATGCCTCTTCCGTATCGCCACCCGTTTGAGCGCTCACCGCCTTATTGGCTCGGCTCAGGGCCGTTTTCAGCTTGGACCTAGCCTCCTCCAACTTGGCCTCAGTTGAGCAGGCTCGTATATAGCCAGAAATCCCTTGGGGGTCCTGCATCTTCGCGAGATCCACCTGATCTAAGAAGGCAAGAAACCCTCTTACGTCGAACGGATAGACGATCGAGGTCTCACCATCCGCATACTTCGTAACGCGTAACTCGAGGTAAAACGAGGAGATCGGCACGTCGTTGAAATACTTCCACGCCTTGATGAACCGTACAAGGGGCTTGACCTTGTACCCTAACTTGTCGTCGACCGAAGTTACATATCCATGATGGGCCTCAGGACTGGACCTGGTCCATCCCCCATCGCAGTCTGGTATCTCGTAAACTCTATATACTCCGGAAGTTCCCACGAACCGCGCTGGAACCACTTCGGTCGTTTCTTCTTCCTGAGTTCCGAAGGGCACCTTGACTGCTGGGCAGTTAACACGCACACCTGTTCGCGGAAAACAAGCATCCAACGCGTTTCTAACCTCTGCTAGGCTCGCAGCCGAGTTGTCCTTGAGTCTTTCGGAAGGAATGACGGCAAAATAGTCAACATCACTATAACGAGAAATGCTCGTGCCGTTACCAAACGAGCCAGTTCGGAAGAAGTGCGTGATCCCAAACGCCCGTTCTAGGCACGACTTAATCGACCTGCGATGCCGTGCAGCAGCTTCAGTCTCGGTCGCTGATGGAGTTAGCTTTCCAAGCAATTCCCTAAAGCCCTCTTCGACGGTCTTGGGCACAGCCAGTCACCCCTTTGGCTAAATGGTTCCCGAGCGCGACGAACACTGTAAAAGACCACACCTTCCCTTCCATACGCCCGGCATCGCCGTCGACCCCAAAGTGCCTAACGGTTCGGTCATCTTCGCGGTACTTCTAGGCAAGAGTTGCCAGTCGCCCCGCTATCCCAGCATGTCCCACGTGTCGTGGAATTTGAATGGCGCTCCCGCACGTCGTTTTTCACCGCGCAGCGAGGGCGGGCTGCGCCTTGGCTTCCCCAAGGCCCAGCGCTTGTCGCAACGCCTCCTACGGAAAGCGGCTTTCGGCATGGAGCAGCGCCATGCCCACCCACCGCTCCGCCTGCTGGCCGGACCGCCAGCGCTTCACCCGGCGGGCCTTGGCCTCCAAGATCAACAGCGCCGACTCCACCAGGTGGGTGGAGCTGAGGCTGGTGCGTAAATGGCCCGGGATGCCCAGACGGTGCAGCGTCAACGTCTCCTCCAGCCCCTCCCGCAGGCTCGCGGCCGCGCCCGGGCTGCTGCGCCGTCAACACCCGGCACCCCAGAAACTCCAGGAACCCTGCGCACTCCGGATCCGCGAACAGCCCGGGGTGCACCCGCCGCCGTCCGTGCAGCACCGGCGGCCCCTGCTCCGCCCAGTAGGCCCCTGACGCCGGCACCAGCGAGCCGTCCTCCGTGAGCACCAGCGGGCCGAAAGCCATGGACCGCTCCGGATGGCACCCTCCGGCTATCGCGCCGGCTCCCGGTACAGCGCCCGGCCATACTGCGATGCCGAGGTATGCAATGTAGTCGCTCGCTTTCTTGCCCGACCGCCCGACCCGGCAGATGCTTTCCACGTCCGCTTCGGAGGACGGTGTGCCATTGTTGGCGATCCGAACGGCGTCGGGAGTGAGCTCCACCAGGACCGACCTCGACCTGGCGTCGTCGCCGTTCTGCAGGAACTCCATCAGAAAGTGGCCGGTCTGCGGGAACATCATGGTCACGCGCTCAATCGCCCCGGCCAGCAAATCCTTGAGCTCGTCGGACCCCTCCTGGCGGGCGCGCGCAATGCGTTCGGCATGCGGCCGGGCCGACTCTTCCGAGCAAGCTGCGACGGCCCTTCCACACCGCCCTTGCGCGGATGGGACCCGCGCTCTTAGCAACCGGTACCCGATCACCTCACCACCTTCGGATAACGCCACCGCCACGGCCTGCTCTCGACAAGAGAAGCTTTCGGCAGTATGTTTTCGACAACCGGTTGCGAATTCCTCGTCAGCCCGGCGTCCAGGGCCGTCCGCATCCCGCCCTACCCCCCAGGCGGTGCGGCACGCCGCCGCGTTCATCGCCCTGTACACCACCCACCGCCTGCCTCCGACCGCTCCGCCTCTCGCCGCCGGCGACCATGCCGACGTTACCGCACTCCCGCGCCGGCTATACGCTGGGCGTCGCCCTACCCAAGGCCGGCCCAACCCACAGCACGGCGGCCCCAACCCGTACCGGGCCCACCATCTGCCACCCCGACCGCGTCGCCATCACCTTCTTCCCGCCGGCACCCCCGCAATGCGGTCCTCGCCCGGCGTCCCATGCGGGACGACAGCCGTGTATCGCGGCACGACCGCCGTCTATCCGAGCCACGCCCGGCCCGCCTTTCGGGGCCCCGTCGGCGGACTCACTCGCCGGCGCCGAAGTACTCCACCGCTACGAACTCCGGGCACGTCGCCAACTGATGCACATCGGCGAGGACGAAGACGAACAGGTACTCGCCACGGGGAGCCGGTTCCCATCCAAGCTCGATGCCGCCGTCACCGACCACGAACTCGTCGCAGTACACCCAGCTCTCCTCGGCCACCCCGCTGCCCCCGACCTCGCCCGGCCACGCGCCGATGAACCGGCCGGCACCAGCCTCACCGGCCGGCTCGGTGCGAAGAGGTACCGGGCGTATGTCTCCACGAACTCGTGGTACGCCTCCACCAACGGCGTCTCCTCGTGATAGCTGGCGAGGTTCTCCTGCACGTTCTCCTTGTCCCGAAACGGGAGCCACACGCTGAGCCCCGACGCATCCGGCGTCCCGCGCCCCCGCCACCTCGACGAACCCGTCCAGCGCCTCGACCGGCCGCCCCACCCTCCCCCCGAGGTCGGCCACCGACGGCGTCATGATGCCGGCGGCATCCTCGCTGTTCCCTCGGGAGTGCCGGGCGCAGGCGTCGACAATGATGCGCCCGAGCTCCGCCCCCGTCATGGAGGGCCTGGCGACCAGCGCCCCGAGGCTCGAAGCGTACTCCCAGCGCAGCCGCTGCCGGGTTCAACCTCCTACGAGGCGACCATGCAGCGGGCGAACGGGCTGACGGCGTACGCGACCTCAGTCGTGCTCATGAGAGAGCCGTTCAACCCGATGAGTTCAAGCGTCGCACCGGCGCGCTCGTGGGCCCGTTCCAGGTCCCGCCGGATCTCCAGAGCCTGCCGGATCCCCGTCACCGAAAGGGACTGGCCGCCGTAGCCCTCGTCGGCCCCAAACCCCACGACCGAGCCCGCCCCGTGGTTCCACAGGATGAGGCCGTGCCGCCTGGCAGGGTCGTTTTTCGCGGACCGTGTCATGAACTCCGCCAGCGTGACAGGGTCGCTCGGCGGGCGCCGTCCCGGGTCGCCGGCGACGAGTACGAGCCCGGCTCTTGTCACGTGGAACCTCTGGTTCCGTTCGGCGTCGATACCTTCTGTGTGCCACACGGTAGAAGGCGGCTATGGTGCGTGTCCGTTCGTCGGGACGCACTCCGGGGCGGGGTGGAGCTGGAGCTCGGCGGCCACGGCCGCGAGTTCGTCGACTACGTCCTCCAGGCTGCAGACCAGACCCGCCCAGAAGGCGGTGCGGGCCGCGGCCTCCGCTGCCTGCTGCTCCTGGCCGATGAGCGCCACCAACTGGCGGCCGATAGCGAGGAGTTCACCTGCCACGTCGGCGGCGCCCGCCCGCCCCCCGGCCTCCCGCCGGCCTTTGCCGTTCTGCAGGTTGTCCAGACGCTGCCCGATGGCCTCCAGCGCCCGCTTGCGCCTCACCGCCGCCGCCCGCTCTCCATTGAGCCGGATCACCTCGCCCATGTGTGGCCTCCCTCTGCGTCAAGACCTACGCGCCCGTTGCTGCGTCGATAGCGCCGACGGCCGCTCCGCCCGCCGCCCGCCCCGACCGGCGCCGCCACCGCCCCGCCCCACGATGCGGATGGGGATGTGCACGTCCGGGTTCCTCCAGCGCCCCCACCCGGAAACCCGTTCGACCGCCCAGAGGATGGTTGAGGCGGCTTGCTGCACCCCGCTCGGGCCTCCTGTGTACCGCCCGCCTGCCCGCCGCCAGCTTGGTTCGCCCCTGGCTCAGAACCTGGCGTGCCGCACCTGTCCGTAACCTGACGATCCGCGCTGGCCACCCCGTCGAACTCCCGGGCCGCTGCGGCTTTTGCCAGCGCCCGTCCTGCCACCGCCGCCGCAGCGCGGAGCGGCGCGTGCATGCATGCCGCAACCCCGTGTCACCCGCCGCCCACCGCCTGTTGGCCTCCCACGGCGACGCCTGGACCTCCGGTGCGCCATCCCACAGCTCCTTCAACAGCCGTTCCAGTTCATCGAGGAGGCACTCGCCGACGCTTATCAGCGCTTCCCGCCCCTCGTTCTCCGAGCTGCAGACCTCTGGCTTCTCCCCTCTCCGAGGTTGGGCCTCTCGCAGCTCTGAGGGGTCCACTACGGGATGCAGATCGGTCTGCGCCGCTGGGCCGTGGCAGTGCCCATGTCGAGAAAGGGCTTTGCCGTGGTCAGGGCTGGCCGTTTTGCCTCCGGAGTCGAAGGCGCGGGGCAAGAACCACGGCGCGGCTTCTACAAGCTCCCGTCCGATGGCCACCAATTCCCTGCCCACTTCCGCCCTCGAGAGCCGGTACCAATCGCGCCGCAAGGCTCGTTGGCGCCTCCGGATGCGTTGCAAGACCAGCCGGCTCCCGATCGCTCGGCGGGCTTGCTCACCCATGCGAAAGGTGCCCGCCATGAAACTTACGCTCCTTCCCCCGATCCCACTGTGCCTGACAGCCTCTCCCCCACCCCTCGTCAGCTTCGTCCAATCTGCGCGTCGTCGCTCGAAACGGGCTCGAAGCACTCCCGACAAAGCTGCCCCGTACCCTCGACATAGTAGCCCACGCGGTCATCTATGGGAACGGCCAGCTTCACGGGCGTCTTGCGGTCACACAGCACGCAGCGCTCGTATCCGTCGAGACGAGGTAACAGCTAATGATAGAGCCACCACCGCGCGTCGAGTGCCCAACGATGAAAACGCCTTCGACCGGTCCGTCGGCTCCGGATCGCTTTGCCGTCTGCCGGGAGTACGCCCATGACCCCTATACCTCCAACCCCGTCGACCCCTGTGCATTTGGGACTCCGGAGGGGACAGAGTTCGCCGTTCTTGCCGCCGGTGCCGAGGGTGTTTTTCGTGTCACGCCCCTCGCCCGCTCCGGCGTCAGCATGACCTCGATGGTTTGCAGGATGATCTTCAGGTCGAGCAACGGTGACCACAAGAAGATGTAGGCCAGATCGAACCGGAGCTTGTCCTCAGCCGCGGTATCATAACGCCCCCGTATTTGCGCAAGTCCTGTGATCCCCGGCTTGACCAGGTGGCGCAGGTCATAGCCCTCGATCTCTTCCCGGTAGTGCTTCACGAACTCCGGACGCTCGGGGCGAGGGCCGATCAAACTCATGTCGCCCCGGAGAACGTTAAGTAACTGGGGAAGCTCATCGATGCGAAAAGTCCGCAGCCATCTCCCTACGCGCGTCACACGGGGGTCATCTCGCGACGCCAGCACAGGTCCAGTGTCGTCCTCCGCGTGGTCGACCATGGTCCTGAACTTGAGAATCTCAAAGATACGTCCACCTTGTCCGACTCTCGCTTGTTGGAACAGAACTGGGCCCGGTGTGTCCAGCCTGACGGCCAGTGCTGCAAGGATCCACACGGGAGATGTAAGTACGAGTCCAAAAGAGCTGAGGAGCACGTCAATCATCCGCTTCAGAGCCGGGGCCGGCCACTGGCAGGCGCGAGGGCGGATCTCAAGAAGTAGGTGATCCCCGTCTTCGTAGAACCGGCTGGAGGCTAGGAGTAACTCTCGGGCGCCAGGAAGTACGACGACGTTGCCGTTAAGCGGTTTATCACCTGACAACAGGTGGGTAAGTTCCGTAACGTGATCGCCAAGCCCCTGCTCGCGTATGTCCATTGAGGTGCTCACCGCGTCTGCGGACCATGCTGCCTTTATCCGAAGGAGTATCCACTGCCAAAGAACGAGGCATCCCCACAGGAGACCAACCGCCAAGGCAAAGGTGAGCCGCGGGATGGCTACCACGCGGAGTGCGTAGACCGAAGCCATGGCGAAGAGGATGGAAAAGCTCGATGCTAGGAAAGCTGAGTACGAGACGGCTGCCCACGAACGGTGTCGGCCCCATAGATCCACCAGGCTACCGCCTATGACCAAGCCCAGAAGCCCGGCTGACGCGGCGTATCCGACTGGCTGCCACAGGTGGGACGGTACGTGCCCGCCCCATCGGATCCAGAGGGCGAGAAAGTAGCTCACACCCCCGAGCACCAGGCTTCCGAGAAGGTCGGCATGCCAGGAGCTGAGGAGGGTACCGAGCCATCCCTTGGGTTCTCCATTCAGCTTACCGGACCTCTGTAAGCGTCCCATAGAGCGCCGTACCTCCTGCTGTGGCATTGCCCCACACGCGATGGGAAAATGCTTGCGAATCCACGCCGATCCTTCAGAAGAGCCGGTCCGCAACGTAGGGCCCACTTGTGTCGCCGCGACTATGAACCGTCCTCCGCTCTTAGCCAGTCCGCGAAACGATGGAGGCCTTCCTCTATCGGCACGCTTGGCGAATAGCCGAGCTCCGTTCTCGACCGGCTCAAGTCCGCCCACGTGCGGCGCATATCACCAGGCTGTTCGGGGAGGTACTCGACGACAGGCTCACACCCGAGTGTCCTGGCCAGGAGAGTGATAAGAGCTCCGAGCCGTACAGGCCGATCGCTTCCCAGGTTGAACACCCGGTAAGGTACCTGGTTGCCGTTAGCGTCCCGGTATTGGGTGAGCCCCTCCCACTGCATCGCCCGCTCGATGCCGGTGATGATGTCGTCGATGTAGGTGTAGTCCCGCTCCGTCGTGCCGTCACCGTAGACGGGAATGGGCCGGCCGGCCAGCATGAGCCGTGCGAACTTGTGGATGGCCAGATCCGGCCGCTGCCTCGGCCCATAGACCGTGAAAAACCGAAGCGCCACCACCGGCAGCCCGTACGCTGCCGCAAAGCTCTCGCACAGCGCCTCCCCCGCCGCCTTGGTCGCCCCATACGGCGAAGCCGGCCGCAGAATGGGGTCGTCCTCGGCGAACGGCACCTTCTCGTTGCCCCCGTAGACCGAGCTCGACGACCCAAACACGAACCGCCCGACCCCATGCTCCCGGGCGAGCTCGAGCAGGTTGACCGTGCCCATCACGTTCACGTCGGCGTAACCCCGGGGGTCTTCGAGCGAGGGCCGCACCCCCGCCTTGGCCGCTAGGTGCAGCACGATCTCGGGCCGCACCTCCCAGAAGATCTGCTCCATCGCGGCCCGATTCCGGATATCCGCTTCGAACAGCACGATAGCCCCGCTCGCCACATGCCGCTCGATATTGGCCCGCTTCACGGCCGGTTCGTAGAACGGGTCGAAGTTGTCCACCACCGCCACCTCGTCACCCCGCTCCACCAGTCGATCGACCAGGTGGCTCCCGATGAACCCCGCCCCGCCTGTCACCAGCACTCGCCGCCGGCCTCGGTGGCGCGCCACTGGGCCGCCCACCTGCCCCCCGCTCATCGCCCGATACCCCAATACCGGAAGCCCAACCGCTCGAGCGCGGCCCTATCCAGCGCATTGCGCCCGTCGACCACCACCCGCCCCCGCATCACCGCCGCTACCGCTTGCCAGTCGACGTGCAGGAACTCATCCCACTCCGTCATGAGGACCACCGCATCAGCGGCCTCAGCCGCCTCGACCGGCGACGCGGCGTACTCGACGCCAAGATCCGGGTGCTCCCGCCTCGCCCGCTCCATCCCCACCGGGTCGTACGCCCGCACCCTCGCCCCCATCCCCACCAGCATCTTCGCCACATCCACCGCCGGTGCATCCCGCAAGTCGTCCGTATTGGGCTTGAACGTGAGCCCCCACAGCCCCACCGTGCTGCCCCGGATCACCTTCAGCGCCGCCTGGAGCTTGTCCACCACGACCCGCCGCTGCCGCTCGTTCACCCGCAGCGTCCCCGCCGCCAGCGGCATCTCGTAGCCGTACTGCTCCCCCAGCGCCAGTAGCGCCCGTACGTCCTTCCCGAAGCACGAACCGCCCCACCCGGCGCCCGCCCCCAGGTACCGAGCCCCGATCCGCCGGTCGAGCCCCACCGCCCGCATCACCTCGGTGACGTCCGCCCCGACCCGCTCCGCAATCCCGGCGATTTCGTTGGCGAAAGACACCTTCATGGCCAAAAACGTGTTGGCGGCATACTTGCACAGCTCGGCGCTCGTCGGCGTCATCGTGATGAAGACCGGAAGCCCCTGTCCGTCCGTTCTTGCCAGCCCCTTCGGCGGCGGGAAGCTCTGCTCCAGGATGGGCCGGTACAGCCGCTGCAGTCGCTCCACCGCCCCGCCGTCTTCCGCCCCCACGACGATCCGGTCGGGGTAGAAGGTGTCGTATAGGGCCGAGCCTTCCCGCAGGAACTCCGGGTTGGACGCCACCGCCACCTTCGCCCGCACGCCCCGCCGGGCCAGCCCCTCCCGGACGATGGCCTCCACGCGCCGCGCCGAACCCACAGGCACCGTCGACTTGTTGACCACCAGCGTGTCGGCGTCCTCCGGCAACTGTTCGGCCAGCGCCCGAGCCGCCTCCTCGACGTAGCGTAAATCGGCGTCGCCGTTTTGCTGGGGCGGCGTGCCCACGCAGATTAGGACCACGTCCGCCCCGGCTGTCTCCGGCCCAAGCGCCACGTCGAAGCGCATCCGCCGGCGCACCTCGGCAAAGAGCTCCGGCAGCCCCGGCTCGTGCAGCGGCGGCCTGCCCGCCAGCAGCGACTCGATGACCGATTCCTTCTTGTCGATGGCCGTGACCTCGTGGCCGACGTACGCAAGTGCTACTCCTGTCGTCAGTCCAACGTAGCCGGTTCCGATTATAGTCACCCTCATTGTAAACCCACCCATTTGATACCACGGCGCATAGCCCAGGCATCCACTACGGCTTGGACCGTTGACGCCGAGCCGCCAGCACCTCCTGATACACGGCCATCGTTTCATGATACATCCGTTCAAACGTGAAGTAGTGCTCATATCGAGCTCTGCCGGATCGGCCCATCTGGATACGGAGATCTGGAACCCGGATCAGACGAAGCAACCGCTCCCGAAGAGCTCCAACCTGCCCCCGAGGTACGAGAAAGCCAGTCTCACCTTCCATTACTGCTTCATGCACCCCACCCACATCAGAAGCAACGACTGGAAGCCCAGCACGCATAGCCTCAAGAATGGTTCTAGGGAGTCCTTCCCAATTGGAAATCAACACGAAAACCTGCGCACCTGCTAATCGTTCGGCTACGTCCTTACGCGCGCCCAAGAACCGTACGCGCTGCTCAAGGCCAAGGCCATTCACTTGCGCCTTCACCGCCTCTAGCAGCGGACCGTCACCGATGAACTCGAGCTCCCACGAAAGGTCCGCTAGACCCGCTATGGCGCTGAGCAACGCGGAGTGAGCTTTCTGGGGCTCGAAGCGCGCTATCATCACTAGACGGGGCGGCTGACGCTCAGGTCGCGCACGGAGAGCGAGAGGGACATCTGGCACCCCGTTATGGATAGTCACAACCTGTTTCGGAGGCGCTACTCGGTATGCGAGGGCAAGCTGGCGGTCGTGTTCGGAGACGGTGATAATACGATCAGCGAACGGACCAGCCAGCCGTTCGGCAAAAGCATAGAAGCGGCGCTCGCGTTTCGCTACGCCTTCGGTGAAGGCCCAGCCGTGTGCCGTAAACAGGACTGGAAGCCCCAGGCTCTTCGCGGCAAGTCTCCCAAGCCACCCTGCCTTGGAGGAATGGGTGGAAACGATGTCCGGCATGAGGGCGGACAACTCTCGACGCAGCTCAAGGATCCCCCTCACGTCCCGACTCGGGCAGATAGAACGGGCTAGGTAACGCAGACTCCGGTGGGGAATGCCTTGATCTCTCAGTTCCTGGGTAAAGGGACCCTGACCTCCCGCTAACACCGTAACTTGGTGTCCCTTTCCTAGAAGATGGATAGACAGGTCCCGCACATGGACATGGGCCCCACCGACGGAATCCGACCGGGTTATGACATAGGCGATATTGACACGACTGACCTTCACGTGCTCAGTCCCATCCCGAGGGCCGTAGACCCGACCTCAAAACACCGGAGCATAGCGGGAGCTAGCAGTGCCCAACTATAACCAATATCCCGCTCACGAGAGGCACCTCTAGGCTTCCCAACGCCGGCCTAAGCACAAGCAACGGTATCTAGTCCTACTGGGGCCTCCCATGGCCCAGTGTGTTACATTCAGCTGCCTTCCGGAGTGACTCTAGCACTTGCTCACCAATGCGACCCCAGTCCCCTTCTCTAGCAGCCATCCGTAGCCCTCGAGCTCCCATCTCGGCTGCAACTTCTGGCCTCAGTAGCAAATAGACACATGCTCGAGCGAGAGCTTCAGCATCCAGCGGTTCAACCAGCAAGCCAGTCTTGCCGTGAACCACCTGCTCTGGCAACGCTCCGACTTTAGTCGCTACTACAGGCCGACCAAACGCGTACGCAATCGGAATGACGCCTGACTGCGATGCGTCCCGATAGGGCAGGACCACTACACTTGCTTCTTGGAAAAACGGTGCGACCTCCTCGTCCGATACCCATCTGTTGACGATCTCTACACCATCAACTTGCTTTGCAATCTTGTGCAAGCTGCTACTATACCCGCTACCTACAATTAGAAGGCGAGCGTCCGGCACCTCTTGTTTTACGTTCTTGAACGCACGTAACAGTATATCCACACCCTTATAGGGTGTGATCCGCCCGAAAAACAAAAGCGTCCTGGACGTCGCCGGTTGTTCCGAGTGTAGGCTGTAGCGCCGGTAGTACATGAAATGCCCATGCGGTATAACGTCAATGCAGTCCTTCGGCTTGCCATAGCGTTCGATCTCCCGTACAAAGGACCGGGAAACCAAAATCACTCTCGCAGATCGTCTGATTACTGCTTGTTGCATGAGACGAAGCGCGGCATTCCGCTCGCCATAGCGTTGCCTTGGGTCGTGAACCGTAGACACGACGGGAATGTCCTTTGTCACGAAGCTAGCAAACAACGACCATGGTGTAAGCATGGGAAAGTATACTACGTCAGGCCGAACAGCCCTCATCAACTCTCTAAACCGCTTGAGCGGCACGAGGGTCAACGTTCTCAGCCCGAACTCAATCGCGTTGCTATATGTGTCAATCGGGATAAATGGTACCTCTGCTTGCTCCCATTCCGCAAGGTTGGTAACGCGGGAGGATATCACGGCCGTGACGTCACACAGTCTCGCTAGGGCCCGTACTATCTCTAAGCTATAAACCGTTGCACCGCCACGTCTCCCCAAGTAGACAGCCATAACCTTCATTTACCGACCCGCCCGTAGCCGAACGTGTTCACGTGTTCAGTAGACCTTCTTCCACCCATTCCACTGAGGTCGGGAACAGAGAACGCATACGGAGATGCGATGAGCGCTGGCCGCGTCACTACCGAGTTTCGTGCGATGGTAGACATCGCATGGAGCACTTTACCTCCCCAGCAATCATCGCCTCAGGACACTTTCCTTGAGCGCGCGCAGACTTCTCCTGACTGTAGGCGGAACCAGTACACTGGTTTGTCTTAACGTGAACAAGCACTGTGCCACATACCTGTTATGTAAGGCATAATGTTTACGGAGTACCCCGTCATTGCTCACTAGAAAGGCCCAGTTGTTTGACACACTACTCGCGTACCAGCGCCACCTACTTACGGACCATTGTCCTCCACGCGTCCTTGGTAGGTGAAAGGAAACGAGTCGTCCATCATACATGATCCTTGCACCAAGTAGGCCTGCCCTTAGTTGAAGGTCCGTCTCCTCACGATAACCGTTCCCAGGAAACGTTCGGAACCGGAGCCCTTCTTTAAACGGCCAAGCGCACCACACGCTAATTGAGGTTACGAAGGGAACTTCACACGTCACATCGCCGACGATATCGAACCGACCCTTCCACGTACGGAAGTCAACTAAGGCTCTGGACAGGCTTCTGTGGTCAGAAGGAGCCCGTCGAGCTCTCCGCAGGGCCAAGTCTGGCGACTCACCGGGCTGCAGCATGAGCACAGGGCCACCCACGACATCGCACTTTTGCGCGTGGAGCCCAGCGATAGCCTGGTCAAGGTAACCGGGCATGACGACGACATCATCATCAAGAAAGAAAAGGTATTCCCCAGTCGCTGCTTCGATACCCAGGTTTCGTGCCGCTCCGGAGCCGAGGCTCTTGGCTAGTTTGTAGTAACGAACGCGCTCACGGGAGAAGAACCGGCGAACCTCCGCGTTCGCGTGGCCATAATCTTCTTCGCTCCCATCATCGACGATTATGACTTCGTCAATCATCCTTGATTGGGCGACCGCCCGTAAGCTCTCGACCAGAGTCAAGGCTCTGTTCTTCGTGGGAACTATAACCGAGACACGAGGCTGCATGACTTGAGTCACCGTCCTGACTGAGCGATCCACGTGCTCAGTCTGCGAAACGCCTTTGTAGGGATCAGTAGAATGAACCATGTAGCCAGGAACAACAATTCACCTAGTCTTCCATGCGTCTCCCGGTACATCTTCCGCCTGCTCCTGAACAGCCGCGACAACCTTTCAGTTTCGGGCGTCGACGCTCCACCAAGGTGTACTACCCTGCATTCAGTCACTACCGCCTGTAACCATCCAGCTTTTCTCAACTTGTACCCCAAAATCACATCCTCGCCGTAGAATGTGTAGTTCTCCGGCCACCCTCCCACACTCTCAAATGCCTCTCTTCTGAGCGCGACACAGAAGCCGGGTAGGTATGGTACTGTAATCCTGGGTTGTTTGGGCACCTCTACGCGACCCACCCGGAGCCGCAGCAGCCCTCGCCGCATTGGGTCTAAGACCGGGTTTGGCTTCGGCCACCATGTGCGGCGTGGGTTGCCAACCGCATCAACCTCGAGCGGCCCAACCGCGCCCATTGTCGAGACACTCGCCAGATTCCGAATCATACACTGTAAGGCGTCCGCGGAGAGAAAAGCGTCTGAGTTAACAAAGAGCAGCACCCTCCCTCGGGCCCGGCGTGCTCCTACGTTGTTGGCCTTAGCGAAGCCCAAATTGGCGCCCAGCGTGATGAGGTTAACCGGATACCTCGCTAATTGCGCAACTACGTCCGTTGGGGACCCGTTGTCTACCACGATCACTTCGCCGCTTAATCCACACTCCTTCACCGCGCTTAGCGCGGACTCAATCGCGCGAACAGCCACCTCGACGTTGCGATACGTGATGATGATAACCGATACATCGACGAAAGGCTCACCGGTCGCCGATGCCATATATAGCGGTCCTAGCCTTTCCATGGCGGGATTCCGCCGACATTCTCAAGACCATACCTATAAGACCCAGAAAAGCAGTATTCACAATCCAGAAGGTCCAGAGGTGATCAGCAACCGCTCCTGTAATGACATATGCCAAGAAGAAGCTTAGAAGGGCCCGGGCAGCTTCGCAACGCAGGCTCGATTGCTCGCCCTTTTGTCCACTGGCCGATTTCCACAGACCGTGACCAATACCAGCAAGGAACGCAATGAGGGTAATCAGAGCTGGGACCCCTCCAACCATCAAGGCCTCTAGGAGCATATTATGTGCCCAAGGGTTTCCTCCTTGAATCGGTGGAGCCTGGCCGTAACCCAGCCCTCTCACTAAGAAGAAAAAAGGGCGCTCCCCCACTGCATCGAAGGCGCTGCGCCAAACTAGTAGCCGTCCGTTTGTAATGTCGGGCTGCGACGCCACCTCATTCCATAGCCAGGGCCACGCATAAGGAAGTGCAAGTGCCATCAGTATCACGTAAAAGGCCTGTCTACGGTTCAGCATACCCATGACCACAAGACCCAGTGAGAGCGTCACTAGCGATTCACGAGAAAACGTCAGAACCAATAAGCCTCCGTTTATAAGCAGTCCAGCTATCCGAATTCCAAGGGGCACGTCAGATGAGGCAATTAGCAACAACGAAACCAACGCAAGCAGCTCCCCGGTTTCGTTTGGCGAAACTGGCTCCGCGTGTAACCTAAACCCTTCGCTTCTGTTGAACGCGGTGAACGAGCCACCGGTGGACACCGCATTCCACAGAACGACGAGTCCTGCGATTGAAGTCGCGAGTGGTAGGAGCCTGCGTAGTCGAACAAACGCTGTGGGACTCGCGACGTTATATCCAAGATAGAGAGGAAGCAAAGACAGCGTCCATTTCATAACCGGGGTAATATCAACGCCGCTGAAGCCACCCTGAGATGAAATAGCGAGAAGCGTATTGGCCAGCGCGATCATATACAAGGTAGCTCCGCTGATCAGAACAGGAGACTTAATACGTATCCTTGGGTAGAGCGCGATGGCCACAAGTGAGAGACCTATAAAGATCTCGTAAACGTCGATCCGCCAAAGGCCCACCGCGATTTGGTAGCCGGTCAATGCAAGGGGCGAGGTAAGCATGCCTGCGCTAAGAAGAAGGGAAGCAATCGATCTATGAGCCTGGATTAGTGCCCCTGGCAGCCGTTCTGGGTTCACGGCAGGTGCGTACGCCGGCACCATTGCGCCACTCCTCTTGGTCATCTCGCCTCGAAAGGTTCAACGCGGCTGTCCTATGATCCGCGATCCGCACACGCGCCTCAGCCGCTCGCAGTCTACGAGCCACGCCTCCAGCAAATCCGTCGAGCGATCCCACCTGAAACCGGCTATCGCGTCACAACCCGCGCGCGCAAGCCGGCATCGTAAAGCATCGTCCTCCAGCACCTGTATCAACTTTGATGCCAGTGCCTCCGGTTCTCGGGGCGGGGCCAGCACGGCCGTCTCCCCATCCATCGCGTAGTCCCGTATCCCGCCGTTGTCCGTGGACACGACGGCGCAGCCGCAGGCCATCGCCTCGGCCGCAGGGAGGTGCCACCCTTCGGTCCAGCTCGGGCAGAGATAAACCGAACTCCCGTTGTAGACGTCGCGAATCAGGTCGTCCTGAGGAGGATTGCGCAGGTACTCCATCCACGAAGGGAGCTCGGTAGGTCTCGGACTCGTCCCAAACAAGACCGCTCGCAAGTCAGGATGGTGCTCCTTCGCCAGCTCCAGCGCCTTGATCCCGTCCGGGGCGCCTTTCCAGGGAGCCGGGTTGTACAACATCGCCACCCGCTTGGGGCGGCTATCGACCGGTACCATGAGTCGGTAACGGTCGTGGTCGAGACCGTTGGGGATGTGCCGCATCTCCGACGCAGGCACACCCAGCTCGAGGCCCTTGTCGTACAGCCAGCGTGCGATCACGACCTTGCGCATCGGCAAGCGCCATGTAGCATCCACCCGGTCCGCCGCGCCGTCCCACGTCTCGTAGTGCTGGATGAGGTAGAACTTCGCACCCTTCGTTCGGGGCAGCGCGTACACGGGCTCTGCGGTGCGCCACGCCGTCGCGAAGATGGCATCGCCGTCGGGGACGTACCGGGCTTTCAGCGCCGGGACATAGAGCATCTGAACCCGCGGATCAATCGGCTGCCAATTCACGCGCGGGGGCCCTTGCAGACGGCGCCATGCCATGCCTGCCAGCCTGTGCAACAGACGATAGGGATTCGCAGGAAGCCGGACGGGGCCTACTTGCCTTACGTGCACCACGCGGACGGCGTGCCCGCGCCTGACTAGCTGATTCGCATACTCATAGACCACCCGGAAACCCCCCACCGGTGCGTACGGGTATCCGGGCAAGATGAACGTAACGCGCATTGTTGCCCCGTCTACCTCACCCTTCTCCCAGTATTGAGCGCCCCGTCCTGTGCACTCACGTCATGACCCTGAGCCGGCGCCCCAGCACCAGACTGGAAAGCACGACCAATACGTACACGGCAACGAAACGGAAAGCCTTCTCGAAAAGCACGGCCACCGGCGAGGTCACTGCCCACGGCACGGGAAGGAGCCCGGCCCCGTATGCTATCGACGCGGCCAGCGCACAGACTAGGACGGTGGTAGACGGAAGCTGCCAGGGTGTGGAGGTGCGCCGGCTCATGAACCAGACGAACAACGCGTACACCCCGTAGCTCAACGCCGTCGTGTACGCCGCCGCGGTAATGCCGTAGGTCGGCACGAAGACCAGGTTGAGGAGGAAGTTCAATGCTGCCGATCCCAATGCGCCCAGCACCATCCACGTCGTGCGCTCGTGAAGCTCCAGGCTCTTGTGCCCTAGCATGGAAGCGCCCCAAAAGGCGAGCCCCACCACCACCGGAAGCAGGACAGGATACCCGGACCGGAACTCCGGGCCCAAGATGACCCCTACGAGGTCCTGCGCCACCAGTGCGGTACCTCCAACCATCCCTGCCCCGAGCACGGCATACCAGCCTGTCATGTCCCGCAGCAGCATCACGAGCCGCTCCTTCTCCCCGTCGGCCCAAAGCTTCATCACAATGGGAAAAGCGGCGAAGGTAACCGGCCCGGACAACAACCCCGCCGCCGAAGAAATAAGCGAGTAGTTGGCCGAGTAAATCCCAAGTGGGCCCTCCCCAAGGAAAAGGCGGATTACATACCGATCCCCAATGGCGAGCATCTGCGACGCGAAAAACCACCCTGCCATGGGTAGTCCGTAACGGGCGAAACGAGCAAGCTGGACTTGGACGTCTGGGGAAGGAGCGATCCCATCGCTCTCAGATACACGCGTCAACCGATGGACTGTATGGAACACTACTGGCGCTACCAAGAAACCACTTCCTGCACCCGCCCACAGCAGCAAGCTTGGTTCTCGGTCTACCCCGTAGACCAAGGCCAATGCCAACCCAAGCCGAAGGAGCGCCCGGCCCACCTGGATGCGACGGTATAGCGAGGAGTGCAAACTTGCAGGGATGATAGGGATCACCAGGGACAGGCTCGAGTCTATTACCAGGCTTGCTGCGGCTGCTAGCGCCAGGGAGCATCCCCACCTTCGGACCGTACCCAAGAGCAACAGAGCGCCGCTGCCGACTGCCAGAAACGCCACGTACCCGAGCAATCTCTCAAGCACGGCGCGGTATAGGGCCCGCTTTTCCCCGACCCGGTACTCGCTGTAAAACCGCCCCACCGGTTGGGCAGCCCACTCGGTCACTACCGCGACGAGAGGAGCTACCACGGCGATGGCAAGGTTGTACCGGCCGTATAGGCCGGGGCTAAACAACCTGGTGAAGAAGTAGGAGGAAACCAGGCCGGTCAGAGCCGGCACAGCATTGGCAATGACATACTCAAGTGAATCCACACCAAACCGGCGCAACGCGGTACAGGTGACAAGGCTATCTCCAGGAGCCCGCGCCGGCCCGCCCGCGTTGGCAGCCCGAGATGGGGTACTACCACTTACAGCGGCCGTGAATCCGTCCCGAGGAGAGTACCGAGCCATTGCGTCATACCGCCACACAGGAACCGTCCGATCCGAACGTGGGTATCATCGATACACCTTGCTGGAGCATCTCACTTAGCGCTCGGAGAACCGCAGTTCTATTTCTCGACGGCGAAGGGAAGGCCCACGTAGCCGAGACCGACCACGCCGACATGGGCGGCGTGGTCACCAATCTGTGCAAGGAGTTGTTCTCGTACTCCTATCGTAGTCGGGCTCAGCGGACGAGCTGCCACACAAATACGTCACCTCTCACGGCGTAACCGCAGCAGGAAAACAAGAGTGCCTGTCCACGCAGTGACCAGAGCCAGAGATAGTACACAAGCTCATCAACCTGGGATACGTTCGGTGACCCGGCATGTGACGGCCGCTTCTCGGCCCACCAAGAACGTGACTGACGGCCCTCTGCGAGACACAAGCTCCAGGATACGAGGCCTTGTAGAAGATTTCCTGCCGCCGGGTGTCGTTTTGTGGCGGAGTACCCATCGCCTTAATCCTCCGACGACCGACAAGGCCGTCGGAATCTGGGCTTACGCGCCGCCGTCACATGCCGGGCTCCCCGCCCCGACGACCTACCAGCCTTGCTACCCCTTTGGGGCGGTCGCACACTTTGCAGCGTCGCTGAGCAGATCCGGCCGTCGCGCGTTCACTGCGATCCTCAACAATCTGCGCCGTGACACCATTTGTCCGGGATCCCGGTTGGACCGACGGCCGCCGTCGTTCTGGGACGCTTCCTGTCCCGCTTCCCGCCGTCGACCGGTTCCTTGCTGTCCCACTTGGGCTCCCCACGGCCGTCATCTTCACATGACGGCCGTCGTCACTTTTCCGAGGCAACAAACAACCCCCGGCTTCGCCCTCCCAGACCGAAGCCGAACACACGCTCGCCGAACGCTGCCCAACTCCCACCGAACCTGACAGTCTGTGGAGCAAGATACGAGCTTTGGCGAGGAATTCCTGCCAGATCGGGTGTACTACGACTCCCATGCTCCTGTCCGTTCCGTGCCCGTTGATGTACGGGCTGGGACCACTCGTCCTGCCGGGGGAAGTATGCGTGGCCTGCCTTTGCCTGGAGCGGCAGGAACGGCAGCGCGACGGTCCTGCACAGGATGCGCGGGGCCAGCTTTGCTGCCCATGACGTCACCGAGCGGCACGAACGCGTCCGCATCGACGCCGTACGCCGGACGCGCGCTCCGAGGGGGCGAGGTGCCGGTGCTTGAGGTGCCCATCCCGCCGCAGTGCAGCAATGTCGTCCGCAAGGCGCGGATGGCGGAGGTCCGGGACGAGCTCAAGGCCTCCGGGATCCGGTCGGTGGCCTTCGGCGACCTCTTCCTGGCGGACGAGCGGACGGGCCGGAAGCACCGCCGCAAGCCACCACCGTTGGTAAGTCGTCGGACTCGCGACGCGGTGGACGACACCCGTGCGTGATGGAGCCAGGCACGGACCCGGGGCAGACGGTCCTGTGCTCGCCTCGCTCAAGGAAATCGGTTGTTTGCCGTTTCACGGGGTAAGACAAGCCGTAGGCCGGTCTTACGCCTACGCGCGCCGATACGTCCGATGTGGGGGTGGGAAGGGAGCCACGCCCATGTGGTGGGTGACACTCGGCATCGACTTCGGCACCAGCACCTGCCATATCTACGTGCCGGGGCGCGGCGTGGTCATCCAGGAACCGTCCGTCGTGGCCCTGGAGGTCGATAGCGGGCGGCCGCTGGCCATCGGGCAAGACGCCCTGGAGATGCTCGGCCGGACTCCCCGGCGGGTCGCTGCCGTACGTCCTGTGCGTCACGGCGTGGTAGCGGAGGTCGGGCCTGCGACGGCATTTCTGAGCCATGTGGTGCGCCGGTAGCTGAGACGTCCCACCCGGGCCTTGATCGGTGTCGGCCCGAGCGCCACGGGCATGGAGCACCGGGCCCTGGTTCAGGTCGCCCAGGAGGCCGGAATTCAGCAGGTGGAGCTTCTCCCTGCCTCCCGCGCAGCGGCCGTGGGAGCAGGACTGCCCATAGGTGAGCCCCGAGCCCATCTGGTGGTGGACGTGGGGGCAGGGATGACGGACGTGGCAGTGTTCAGTCTGGGCCAGGAAGTGACGGCTACCTCCATCCCCGTCGCCGGCGATGCGATGGACCAAGCTATTGTCCGGTGGCCACGGGAGCACCGCAGCTCGTGGCAGGAGAACGCACGGCGCAGGGGATCAAGCACCAGATCGGCCGGGTCATAGGGGGTAGGCGGACCGGTCGGCGACACCCAGGACGTGCCCGGCCGCTATCTGGTCAGCGGGTTGCCCGGGCAGGTTCAGGTTACGGCGGACAAGGTCGCGCAGGTGCTTTACGAGCCGGCCCAGGCCATCGTCGAGGCCATCCAGTCCCTTCTGGAGAAGACCCGTCCCGAACTGACGGCGGACATCGTGGCTAGGGGGATGGTGCTGGTCGGTGGCAGGGCCCAGCTCAGGGGGCTTGACCGGCTCATCGCACACGAGACGGGGCTTTCGGTGAAGGTACCAAGGGATCCCGACGGGTCTGTGATTCGCGGGATGGCCGCCGTCCTCGAGTCGGGGAAAAGCAGGACGGTCGGTGGCGCACCTCCGCTCAGTCGGGCCCGAGTAGCTCTCGCGACAAGCAGGGCAGGCCCGACGGCGGCAGCCACGCCGCGAGGCGACCGGCTATGAGAGGGGGCCGACATCCCACGCACGTTTTGTGGCAGCGCCGATGGCGATCACCGTCACGGTCGATCTCCCCTATCCCCTGCCCCACTTGCTGTGAGCTGTGCTGGAGAACGCGGTGCTGGTCGGCGACCTGCTCGGGCTCGATGTGATGGTCCTGGTCGAGGGGCTGACACGGCGGCTCGGAAGCCTGCGGGAAGTAAGCCGGGGATCGGCCCTGACGGGGGTGGCCGACAACAGCGCTACCGGTCTGGTCACGCGCTCCACGCATGCTTGGTACTACGCGTAATGTTTAAGCGGAAGTTGCGAACTCCTCAACTCGCACGCTTCCCGAAATGACGGGGCTTCAAACCATCAAGAAACCCCCAGATGTATACAGGAAACATGTGCGGAGCAGCTTGCTAATCGCCTCGATGTCGTGGTATGCTCTGGCCATGGCGAAACACGAGGGCGGCCTCTACGTGGCCGAGATCAAGCGCCGCTACAAAGACCGGGTCTACGTCACCCACCTGCTCCGGCGAGTCTACCGGGAAAACGGCAAGGTGAAGCAGCAGACCCTGGGCAACCTCAGCCACCTCCCGCCGGAGGCCATCGAGGCAGTCCGGGCGTCGCTGCGGGGCCAGCGCCTGGTGCCCGTCGAGCAGGCCGTCGAGGTGGTCAAGACGCGCCCGCATGGCCACGTGGCGGCCGTCCGGGCCATGCTGCGAAAGCTGGGCCTGCACGAGATCCTGGACCCCCGGCCCTCCTTCCAGCGGGACCTGGTCGAAGCCCTGATCGTCAGCCGCCTCCTCCACCCGCAGCCCAAGCTGCCGACCGTCAGCTGGTGGGCCACCACCACGTTGGCCGAGGACCTGGGGCTGGAGGGCGCCACCAAGGACGACGTCTACTTCGCCCTGGACTGGCTGTTGGCCCGGCAGGCACGTATCGAGGCCCGGTTGGCTCGCCGGCACCTGAGCGAGCGCAGCCTGGTGTTGTATGACGTCACCTCCACCTACTACGAGGGCCGCCACTGCCCCCTGGCGGCTTTCGGCCACAACCGGGACGGCAAGCGGGGCAAGCGCCAGATCGTCTTCGGGCTGCTCACCGACCGGGAAGGACGCCCCGTGGCCGTGCAGGTCTACCGGGGTAATACGGCCGACCCCAAGACCGTGGCCGACCAAGTCCACAAGCTGCGGGAGCGCTTCGGGTTGCGCCAGGTGGTGCTGGTGGGCGACCGGGGAATGCTGACCCAGGCCCGCATCGACGCCTTGAAGGAGATCGAGGGGATGGCCTGGATCAGCGCGCTGCGCGCCCCGGCCCTTCGGCAGCTCATGGACCAGGGCCTCATCCAGCCCTCGCTGTTTGACCAGCAGGATCTGGCCGAGATCACCTCGCCGGACTACCCGGGCGAGCGGCTGGTCGTCTGCCGCAACCCCTACCTGGCCGAGGAGCGGCGGCGCAAGCGGCAGGAGCTGCTGGACGCCATGGAAGCCGATCTGGCCCGACTGGCTCGGCGGGTGGCCGCCGGACGGCTGAAGCGCCGGGAGAAGATCGGTGAGGCGCTGGGGCGGATTTTGGAAAAGCACAAGATGGGCAAGCATTTCCGCTGGGAGATCGGGGAGGGACGCTTCGCCTACCGGCGCGACCTGACCTCCATCGACCAGGAGGCCGCCCTGGACGGCTTTTACGTCATCCGGACCTCCGTGCCCGCCGAGCAGCTCTCGGCGCCCGAGGTCGTGCTGGCCTACAAGAGCCTCAGCCACGTGGAGCGCCTCATCCGCAGCATCAAGGGCGTCGTGACCAAGGTGCGGCCCATCCACCACTGGACGGAAGAGCGGGTGCGGGCCCACGTCTTCTTGTGCGTGCTGGCCAGCTACGTCGAGTGGCACCTGCGGGAGGCCTGGGCCCCCTTCTTGTTCGAGGACGAGGAGCCAGGCGGTCATGAAGACGGCTCCCCCGTGCGCCCGGCCCAACGCTCCGAGGGCGCCCAAGCCAAGGCCCAGACCCGCCGGACGCCGGAGGGGTGGGAGGTGCACAGCTTCCGTTCGCTCCTCGATAACCTGGCCACGGTCGCCCGCCACACGATCCGCATCCCCGCTCTCCCCGACGTCCTGCCGTACGACCGGGTGACCACCCCGGACGCCTTCCAGCGGGAGGTCTTCGCCCGGGTCGGCCTCCACTCGCTGGCGCCGGCTGGTAGACAGAAAGCCTCGGCCTGAAACGAAAGCAAATGGCATCATGACGGCAAACCGCGCTACCTCAAGTTGAGCAACTTCCGCTTAGAAGGCTCAAACGACTGTTTGGATACGTCCGGATATGTACTTCCGAATCCAGTTATGACGCTGTTTCGGGCCGCTGGCAATTCCGTCCAGTCCTCCTCGGTTCCGGCGAGTCCGGCCTAGCTTTTTGACCCCTTTTTTGACGAATAGGGCGGCGGATACCCCCCGGCGGCTACCATGCCCCCCACTTGCCACCACCCACCCCGTACACTGGGAACCGGTTTTCGAAGGCATGACAGTCGCCGACTTCGTCAGGACGGAGGGCGTGGGCGATTCCACGGACACTCCCGGCCAGCACGAAAGCCCTGACCAGCGAAATGGGCGTCGAGGCCGAGGACGTCCATGATACCCTCCTGCCGCATGGCCACAAAGCTAACACCCTCCACCAAGCTCGGCCCCCGACGGCCGGAGCGCACCAATGCTGTTGCGTTGGTCGCTATTTGACCACGGTCGTCGCGCGCTCGATGAGCGGGAAAGGGCGTGGCTCGCCGGATGTCCCGGGCGGCCACGCCCTTGGGATGTCAGGGTAGCCGATGACGGCTGGCCCTGGCGTCCGCCTCCTGGGTCTCCGCCCAGAGCAGCGCCAGGCGGACGGCCAGTTCGTAGATGGCGCGGCGGGACGCAAAGGCCAGCACCACCTCCCACGAGCCGTCGACCAGGCGCGGCCGGGCCAGGGCACCGGCCCGGCGGGCGCAGCGCCACTCGACGGTGATGGGCGCATGCCCCCGCAGCCAGAGCCGCATCACGCTCACCTCCCGGTGCCCTGGGGTGCCTGCCACTCGGTGGCCATCACCGCCTCGACCAGTTCGTGGTCGACCACGCGCTCCTGCCGAGCGGCCACCGCCATGAGGCAGAGGTGGGCGAGCTGGTTGATGGGCCGCGGTAGCCCGTTGCAGGCCCGGTGGATGGGGTCGAGGGCCTTGGCGGTGAACAGCTCCTGGTCGGCCCCGGCCAGCTTCAGGTGGTGGCGGATGTAGGCGGCCGTCTCTTGGGGCGAAAGGCCGCCCAAGTGGTAGCTCAGGTCGATGCGCTGGGAAAGCGCGTCGGCGGAGCGAAGGGCCGGGCACTCAGTGAGCGTCCGGGCGCCCGCCGAAAGGGCCGTCCCGTCGCGCATTGGGGGTACCCCTCAAGGGGTATCTTCCGCGCACCGCTGACCGTTGCAGGGCGTCACAGTGCACTTCGTGGCGCACGGTGCAGGGCTTCCAGGGGCTTCCGTTTCTAGCTTGGAAGCGACTGGTAGGCAAAGCCCGTGAACTCCTGTCCCTTGCTGACCACGGGAACGACGCCAAAGTCCACGCCTTGCCGCCGAGCGACACAAAAACGTCACGGCCTCGACCCCGGACCCCGTTCGTGGGATCCGTTCGTGGGATCGAGGCCGTGACGTCTTAGGGTTTTACAGCTGTCCCGGCGGCGACCCGCTCTCCCGTGCGGTCGCCCGCACAGTACCCTAGGCGCTGGAGGTTTTCACGGCCGTGTTCGGCATGGGAACGGGTGGGACCCCTCCGCCATGGCTACCAGGTCCACCCGAGCATCTGCAAGAACCCGCAGGCCTATGTCGAGCCTGGGAGGACGCCGGCTGGGTAACATGAAAAATCGCTTATAGTTTCCAGCTTCTCGGTGAGGGGTTGGCTGGCCATCTCGCCGACGTGGAGGATGGTCTGCTGGTAGAAGGCCATGGCCACCTCGAGGGAGGCCGGGTCGGAGGCGCCGACGACCTTGTTGGTGTTCTTTGTGGTGTAGCGGCGGTTGCCGCATCACACAGTCCGTGGTGCCAGGGTAGGTGCTGGATTCGAGGCTGATGAGCTGGCCCGGGCGGAGGTGGCGGGCGATTGCGCGGGTGACGCCCTCGACGTACTGGAGGTCAGGGGTCAGATTGCGGGTGAGGGGCGTGGGGACACAGATGACCAGGACGTCGAGCTCGGAGACGACGTCGAAGGTGGTCACCGCCTGAAGCCACCCGTCCCAAGATCATGCAGCCCCGTCGAGCGTCGCCACCAGGAGCCACCGGTCACCCGGTTCATCGATCGTGCCGATCGGTACGGGGACGGTACCGTCCGGAGCATGGACGAATGCGCCTGGTGTGACGGCAGGTTGGGCTCAGTGGGTCATCTCTTGGAGAAGTGCCGCGCTCTCCGGAAGTGGACGGGCGGCAAGCTCGGCCGTGCTGCGATGACGGCGGCCGTCGGGCTTCTCCCCAATCCGGGCAGACAGGACGGCACCGTTCGGCGTCCGGCGGACTTGTCCTGCTGGCCACTGACCAAGAGTTCACAGGAGACCCTCTCAGCCCCCGAGAGGCCTGACCTCGAAGGATACTTCCCCGGACTCCCACGCCCGTGGATCCGCCGCTTCGGCGAGGGCCATGGCCGTATCGTGGGAGTCAGCCTCGACGACCAGACTCATCGGGGCATGCCTCACGATGAGCCACTTCCTCGGCGCACCAAGAGCGTGTGCAGGAGGCTCGTCGGCCGGTCCCAGGAGACCAGATAGGGGCGCCATCGCTCGCTCCTTGAGTTGGCGTTCCACCTGCATGTAATGCTTCGACAGCCGGATCCCCAGCTCGCGGAGTTGCGTGGCGGCCGTCCGTGCGCCGTCGCAGACCAAGACCATGTGATTGGCCAGCTCTTCTGTGGTCGGATCGAGGGCGGTGACGACCACGGCGAATTGCCCCCCACCGGGGAAATAGGTCGCCCATATGAAGCGTACGAACTCGGCCGGTATGCGCTCGCCCGTCATGCTGCGGACGGATACGGCGTCGCCGTGGGCGTCGAGCTCGATGGCGATGGAAGGCACGGGCCAATCCCCTCTTCCCGGCAGGCGATGGGCACCCTACTGGGGCAATTCGGCGGGGTGGCGCGGGGTCCTGCCAGGGGCACGGCCGGGGACCGGGGGCGGGCGGCCGGAGGCGGCGCCTCCCGGAAGCAGACTGGGCCCGGCGAGCTTGGGGGGCCTCTTCCAATGAGTCTGCTCGTGGATCGCGATCGCGCTGTCGCGCTCGTACGACTCGTGAGTGAGGCCTTCATCCGGCGGGAGGGCCTGCTGATGGACGTAGATGACCTTGTGGAAAACCAGCGTCCCCAGGGTGTAGAGCCTCTGTCAAGAGAGCACGCTCTGTTCCTCTTCTACACTCTACCGAACGATCACGGAATGAAGTCGTCACGGCTGTACGGGCGTGCAAAGCAACTATTCCACGCCAGGCCGGAGGTATTCGACCCTCCAGCGGTCCTTAAGGAGTTCTCGGGCCCCCTCGACCCAGCCCTTATCGATGCCACGGAGCGCTTCTTGAGCACACGGTACCCGAAGGAAACGGCCAAGAGCTGGTATGTCAACTCTGACCGACTCCACAGCCAGTTCGGAGATGACCCGCGGAACCTCTTCACCTCGGTCTCGGACGCGAACGAACTCCTGCGGGCCGTTCTCACGTTCCGGGGCTTTGGACCGAAGACCGGCGCCATGCTGCTACGTGCGGCAGTCGGCCTCGGCTTCGCACACGTCCGCGGCCTCGAGGACGTACTGCTGCCAGTGGACGTGCATGATACGCGGATCGCGTTCTTCACGCGAGTCGTGGCTCCAGACCCCCCGTCAGAAGGCGTCCAGGCGGACCACCACCGTTACGTGAGCGTTGTCCAGAGAGCGCTTCGGGATGCGTGCCGGGAGGCCGGATTGCCGTGGCCGGAGGTC
Source organism: Limnochorda sp. L945t (assembly GCF_035593305.1). Lineage (GTDB taxonomy): Bacteria > Bacillota > Limnochordia > Limnochordales > Geochordaceae > Carboxydichorda > Carboxydichorda subterranea. The sequence goes on from NZ_CP141615.1 coordinate 1,613,027, forward strand.
GACCGTGGCTTGTGGCTCACCGGGTCTCGCGGGTGTGCAAAGCGCGGGTGCTTGGAGTGCCCGATCCGTGACCGGTGCAGCGTGGCGGATGAACCCCAGGGATTCAGGGCGGCGGTTCGAGACAGCGTCCCCGCCAGTAGTGTGGGATGGGTTCCCACATCACTGTTCCCCGTTACGCGTCCACGCCGGGCAATGACGACTTCCCCTCGCTTTCGCTCTCGTCCGACCGCTGTCGGGCGACGTAGAGCCTGGCCATCGACTCCCGGCTGAGGTACCTGGGCTCGCCTCCCGGCTGCGGGGACACAGGTCTTGGGCGACGACCGGCGAGAAGATCAGCACGTCGCACTCGTCGCCCTGGAAGCGGTGCGCGGCGCGCAGGAGCAGGCGATGATGCTCCTTGAGGCAGACGGTGTTCTGGCGGCGGGCCGGGAGCGGTTCTTCTTCCGGGAGGAGGATGGCCACGTGCCGCAGTTGATGGGGATCCCCGATGATGGCCGCCCGGCGGGCTCGAAAGAGCAACGGAATCGCCGAAGCCGGGTCGCACTGGCTCGCTTCATCCATGACCATGAGGTCGAACAGGCCGGGTTCCGGGGGGAGCGCGCGGCGCACGGAGGCGTTGGTGATCATCCAGAGGGGTAGGACAGGGGCGAGTTGTGCTACCTCCCGGGCCAGGATGGGCGTGGATCGGTGTGCGGGTGCGCCGCTCACGAGCGAGAAGTAGTCGGACAGCGCGCTCAGGATGCGATGGTAGCTTGCCGTCACGGGGGACTCTCGCCAGAACCGTGGGAGCAGACGATCACGGGCGCACCGGGCGAGGATGCGGAACATGGGCTTGAGAGGGGGGCCCTGAAGCGGCGCCGCGAGCCGTTCGGCCCTGGGCAGGGTGCCGAGCGTGAGGCGGGGCGGCAAGGGCGCCACATCGTCCGGCGTGGTCTGTTGCCAGGCAGGGGCACGCGTGTGCTGGCGTGAGGCTCGAGTTGCGTCGCCTGGGCAAAGCGGACAACCTCGGAACGAAGCCGCGCCAGCTCCGCCTCGACTTGGTGGCGGCCTGCCTGGAGACGCTCGAGTTCCTCGCACAGCCAGGGACGAGCCGTGACGGAGCGCTGCAGATGCGTGCAGGCCGTTCCCGCAGCTCGGACTCGCCCTGCTCCAGGCGTCCGCGGTTACAGAGGCGCAGGGAAAGGCCGAAATCACCCGGCAGGGCGGCCAAGCGCTAGCGCACCGCGTCGACAGCCTGGTTGTTCTTGCTGGCGAACAGGATGGGTGCCCCGTGGTAAGCAGCGGTGGCGAGGAGGGGTGTAGCATGGGGAAGTTGGCAACGGGCAAGGGGAGTTCGTTACTCCCCGAGAGGGAGACTCTGCTGCCCGGAGCGGCCATGGATCATGCGGAGCGGTCGTTCGATGTAGATACGGCTTCGTGCGCGCTCGAGCGTGTTCAGTTCGCTCAAGGCCAGCTCCTTGCTGGGGAAGAAGCTCACGCTGCACCGGTGGTAGTAGCGATAGCGGCTGTTGGGGTTGAAGGCCCGTTTAGGGTCTGTGAGTCGTTCTAGGAGCGGAGCGAAGGCCGTGGCCACTTCGATGGGGCCAGGCTTTTCGCTGGTGTAGTCCAGGCACTCTCGGGTCGCGCCGAGCAGGATGTCGACAAGCTGTATGAAGTGGCTCTCGGACGGAAACACCTGCTCCTTTGTGTGATCTGAGTCGATGAAGTGAATCCGCTCGCTTTCGAACACGATGCCCGGCTCATCCTGCCCGAGACGCCACATGAGATGCCAATCGAACAGATCATCGTGCTCCATCTCAGACCGGTCATGAAAGACGCCCGTCACACGCACGCCATGGACACGGGGGTCGCTCAGGAAAAACCCCTTCAGCACGTAAGCCGTCGTGGAGCGGAAGAAGCGGTTGTAGATACGCCGTTCTCGTTCACGGCGGGAGTCGCCGAAGGCCTCCTTACGGAGCTTGGAGAGGTCGATGCCGAGGAGGTGGAAGTGGAAGCACTTGCGTGCGTCGCCCAGCACCAACTGAACCCACGCTTTGGCCAGCTGGATCTTGGGGTACTGAGTGAGATGCGTGAAGTGCAACTCCCTTTCATAGCCCACCTTCCGGCGGGCCTCCTCGAGAGCGCCCAGGGCGTGCCCGTGCAGCTCCTCGGGAATAGCGAGCATGCCGATATAGAGCCACGGACAGTCACCCGCCGGGCCGGTGGTAGGCTTCACCTCATCCGCGTACAGTCGTACAGCAACCTCTCTGGTGGGGGTCGGGTCGAACAACTCCACGCGGCGGTCATCCTTTCCGTTCGCAGAGTTCCGCCAGGAGGGTGCGAAACCCTGCGGGGCCTCCCCGGCTCGCGTTGTAGACTCGGTCCCCCGTTCAAGACTCGCTGATTACGGCGTCAGAAACCAGGGAAGCCCCCTCCTCGCCGAGCCGCTGATGATGAATGCAGTGCGCCGGCGTGCCAAGTCCGCGCTACCAGGCGAAGCCGATGCGCAGGGCGAGGCCGGGTGACACCGCGCTCACGCTGACGCCGTTGAGCACCGCGCTGGCGAACTGGACGCCGGCACCGAGGTTCACGGCGATGCCGCGCTTCCCGATCCACTGGTAGCCGGCTTCGGCGCCGGTGGCGAACATGGGGCCACCTACGGGGTAAGCGTACCCGTAGCGATCCGTGGTGACGCCGTTGAGGAAGAGGAAGGTGAAGGCGGCCCCCGCGTAGACGCCTGCAGGGGCCTGTTGGGCGGGGTACCACCGCAGGAGGATCGCTCCGCCGCCGGCGTTCAGCCAATCGCCGCCGACCGCCGTGTGGAGCCAGAGCGCGCTGCTGCCCCAGGAGAGATCGTCGTGGATCACGCTCTCGCACGTGAGCTCGAAGCCGCCGGCCAGGATGACCAGCGGGCTTAGCGAGCACACATGCTGCACCCCGGAATCGGCTGCCGGGGCGGCGCCGGTCGCCGGAGCGGCCAAACTGGGTGCCGAGCCCACCACGGCCACGGCCACCACCGTCGCGGTCACTATCGCCGCTAGAGCCATCGCCGCCGTAATCACTCTCACGAACCGCCCGAATCGGGGCATCTGTTCTCGTCCCCTCCCATTCGCCCCAAGAGAACCACGCAGCTGTCGCAGGTACCGTGACAAGAGCAGAACAAACCTGAAGGCAGAACACACCTGAGCCGTGGTCTCGCGGTGCTCGGCGTAGGTAGGGTTGGGATGGGCGGAGGTCCGGAGCCCTGCCACTGGCCCGTGATACCCCAGCGCACGTGAGGGTAGAAGTCGAAGGCCCGGTCCCATGCGGGGATCTGCTTGGCCACGATGGGGCGGGGCCGAAGGACGTCGTTTGCGCCCACCCAGGAGATGCTCGGTGCGTTCAAGCGAGACGGCGGGGATCGGGCGGAGTACGGACACCGGTTTTTCGCGTCGATGGACGCGCGGCGCATCGCCGTGACGCTACCTCCGTCACGACCACCTTGAGACGTGCTGACCGATGCGTGCCTCCCCTGCATGGAAGACAAACCCCATCGTCGCCCAGATGGTGGCGGAGTACCTGCAGCAGCGCTGGGGCGATATCGATGTCGTTCACCTGGAGTTACGCTATGCACGGCGACCGCGGTGGCGGCCAGGGCCTTCGCGGCGATCTCCGGCACACAGCGGCCGAAATTCAGGCTATGGCGCGGCAGTTCTTCGAAGAGCATCCGACGCAAACATGGCCCCTCGAGTAGGACGGATCCCCTGCGGCGGCGGCTCGCCAAAGGACATCCGGAGTATCCAGCGGCTCGGCCATGCCGCAGGCGGAGTCAAGAGCGATGCAAGGCGGGAAATCACTTGGCGGCACCTGCCCGCGTGGGTCATGAGGCGGAGGGCTCGCCACCGTGTCCCCGTTGCAGTACCGGGTCCGCGAGTTCGGCCAACCCCTCGGCCAGCAGGCTGAACCCCGCGATGATGACCACGATCGCCAACCCGGGAAAGACACCCCACCACCACGCGCCATCGGCCATGTAGAGCTGGGCCTGACTCACCTCGTAACCCGGGTTGGGCGCCGGGGGGGTCGTGCCGAGGCCGAGGAAGCTCAGCGACGCGTGCACGAGTATGGCCTGGGCCATGTTGCTCGCCACGAGCGGTGCGAGGAGCGGGATGCCGTTCGGCAGGACGTGGCGCCACAGGATGACGTGCTTCGGCGCCCCCTCCGCCACGGCCGCCTCCACGTATTGCTCGCCCCGGGTGAGCTGGGCATGTCCTCGGGCCATCGGGAAGTACTGGGGCACGAACACCACGAAGATGGCGGCCACCGTGCTGGCTCGTCCGGGGCCGAGCATCCCCATGAGCGTGATGGCGAGGAGGAGGGCCGGGAATGTGGACAAGGCATCCATCGCTGAAACCAGCACAGAGTCCGCCCGGCCACCGTGGTAACCGCTCAGGATACCAAGCGGCACTCCAGCCCCCAGCACCAGTGCCGATTTAGCCGGTGCGCTACCGCCGGACTCTCGGGTCGATCCATGCGGTCATCACGTCTGTGGCCAGGCTCGTGGCAACCACGATTAGGGTGAAGAAAGCCACGATGGGGTTGATCCGATCCCGTGGACACCTGCACACTTTGGGCGGAGCCCAACAAGGAGGGTGTCCCGTGCCACCAAGGCGACCCCATTACCCGCCGGAGTTTCGCGCCGAGGCCGTGCGGCTGGTACGTACCTCCGGCAAGACGCAGAAGGAGATCGCCGCCGACCTCAGGGTCTCCACGGAATCTCTGCGCAAATGGGTACGCCAGGGGCCGGCGCCGCCCCGGCCGTCACCGCACCCGCCCCGTACGAGGAGCGCACCCCCTCCTGCCGCCGATGCTGGGCGGTGGCCCATCCGCAACTGCCCCCCTGGGTAGCGTTGCAGCCCCTTACGTACCTCTTGTATTCTGGGGCGGGAGGCGGCCGCCTCGAAGCGGCCAGGGTGAGAAACATGGGGTCCGTTCGCCAGGCACAGTGGGGCTCCGGCTGTCGACCGGTAAGGCCCGGAGGGAGCCGGCGGCCAGGAGCAGACGAACAACTCGACTGGCCTGACGAACTGCGCTCAGAGACGCTCTTCGGCCAAGGGCCTATGGACTAGAGCCAGAAACCATGCGTAGGTTCGCGGAAGTGTTCGTGGACCCCCACGTTATACCCCCGTCGAGTGCTCATACGAGAGTTCGACGCGGCCTTCACCGAGGCCCTTCCGGCCGATGTCGACCCATGCGGGGAGAACGGCGAGTCCACACGTTCGTCTACGAAGGGCCGATCTTCACGCGGCCCGCGACGTTCCGCCGGGGCCAGGTGGCGCAGCGCGACGGGTTTGCGTTCGCCGACCTGCTCGACGAACCGCCGGGGCGAGGGGAAGGGGGTATCACGCCGCATGCGCATCGTTCACGAATGGCTCGGCGACCTGGAACTGCCCGACGCGCCGGGCCGCGTCGTCAGCCTGGCGCCCAACGCCACCGAGACTGTCTTCCTGCTCGGTGGGGGCGAGCGACTCGTCGGGCGGAGCAGCTTCTGCTACCGGCCCGACGCCGCCCGCCAGCTTCCCGTGGCAGGCAACTACACCAAGGCCCGCTGGCAACTGCTCGAGCGGCTGCGACCGGAACTCATCCTGACCACCACCGGCGTGCAAAATCCCCTGACGCTGGAACTGCGCCGGCGCGCCTACGCCGTCTTCCCGGTTCCCTTGCCCCACTCGCCGTGGGGCGTACTCGAAAACGCCGTGCTGATCGGCGACCTGCTGAGGCTGGGTGCGACGCCCCTGGTCGACGGCCTGGCCCGGCGGCTCCTGCGGTTGCGGGGCGTGGGCCAGGGGCTGCCCGTCTACGTGGAGTTGGATCTCGGCGGCCCTGTCACCATCGGCCGTGCCAGCTATCTGGCGGCCGCGCTGCGGTGGATGGGCATGGCGAACGTCTACGACCATGAGCCGCAGGCGTACTTCGCCCCCGACCTGGGAGAAGTCTTGAACCTGAGACCGGACCTCATCGTCTACGAACCCAAGCCCTGGGCTGCGGCGGGCGGCCGGGCGGCCGCGATGCTGGCCGAGCGTGGCTGGGGCGCCGTGCCGGCCTACGTCACGCCGGGGGACTATCTGGCCCATTACGGGCCGAGCCTCATCGAGGCGCTGGAGGCCCTGGCCCGGTTCATCAAGGGGCGAAGAGGATCGTCCTGATTCTGTCGGCTCCGGGTTTGCCTTCGCCGCCCGCGTCGTCGACGAGCCGCCTCAGGGAACGCCGCCACGACCAAGCCCTGCCCTCGGCGCCCCGGGGCCAGATTCCTCAACGGTTGGCGCCTCGGGAGCGGATGCGTCGCAAGCTGGCGACCCGACGGGGCCATGGTAAACTGTCGCCGGGGGAGTAAAGGAGGTCGCGACTCCTGGGCACCATCACCAAAAGGCCCTGGACCGCCGAGGAGCTCGACCGACTCCCGGAGGGATGACGTTACGAGATCGACGAGGGGCAACTGGTGATCATGGCTCCGGCGGGATGGAGGCATAACCGCACGGTAAGCCGCACCGCTCGACTGCTGGGCAACTTCGCGAAGGTGCGGAGGCTCGGCGAAGAGCCTGTCCTGCCTGGGCTTGCCTGCCGGCTCATGGAGGAGCATCTCAAGGGCCTGATCGGCCTTCACCGCGTGGCCACAAAGTGGCCCCGGGGTGGCCGGTACCGGCCGACTCGGTGACGGACCGGCGGCGCAGCAAAGAGATGTACGGCGCGGGCCCACACGTTGTGCAACACCGGACTGGTTAGGACGGGCTCGCAGAGCGGAACCCCCGAATACCACAAGGTCATTTGAGAGGCTTTCAGCGTCTGCAGGATGAGCTGGTCTTCCATTGCAAGAGGCCAAGTCAGGCATCTAGTACTGGCGGCTGTGCGCCATCCTGTCGCACGCAACGCAGTCGCGCTTTACGCCGCGCGGGCGGTTAACTACGTGTTTCCGCTCATTCTCGTGCCATATCTTGCCCGTGTACTCAAGCCGAGCGGCTACGGCATGGTGTTACTGGCGCAATCTCTGGCCATTTGGTTGACTCTGATCATGGAGTATGGCTTTGTCCTTTCCGCCACTCGGGAGGTGGCCCGACATCGACGAGAGCGGGAGCATCTGAGAGACATCGTCAGCAGCGTCCTCGGTGCCCAATTATTGCTCGCTCTTACGGCTGCCTGTCTGACAGTCGCGTCCGGTTTTTTCGTGGACGCTTTTCGAGCCGAGCCCGGATTCGCAATCTTGGCATGGCTAATCGCGATCTCCCAGGCGTTCGCCCCCGTGTGGTATTTCCAAGGCATCGAGCTGATGACGTACCCCGCTACTGTGAACGTCATCGCCAAAGGGCTTGCCACAGGAGCCACCTTCCTGTGGGTCGGTCGCCCTGAGGATGCCTGGAAGGTGTTGGCATTACAGGGCATGGGCGGGTTCGTTGCGATGTGGATCCTGTTCGGGAAGATGGCCCGAGAGGTGCGGCCTTCGTGGCCAAGTGCTGGTAAAGTCAAAGCCGCTCTGCGGATGGGGTGGCCCCTGTTCTTCTATCGCGGCGCGGCGAGCTTGTTTACGACTGCCAACACCTTCGTCCTGGGCGTCTTCGTTCCCCCTGAGCGCGTTGCTTTCTATGCCGGACCCGAGAAAATCGCGAAGGCAATGCTTTCCACTTTGGAGCCCTTCGGCCAGGCCCTTTACCCTCGCATGACCCGCCTGGCTGCTGAGGACGAGGTCAAGGCCGGTCGGCTCGGACGCGCGGCACTTGGTCTGGTCGCCACCCTAGGAATGGTACTGGGCTTCGTCACCTGGGCGGGAGCATCTCCCTTTGTGAGGCTCTTTCTTGGTGACGATTATGCTCCAGCCATCCCGGTGTTAAGGGTTCTGGCCTGGGTGATCCCGGCAAGCGCATTGGGCAACTTCCTTGGCATCCAGTGGATGTTACCGTACGGGATGGACCGAGTCTTCAATACCATCATCGCATCCTCAGGGGTGCTGAATATTGCACTTGCCCTCGTCCTGGCGCCGACAAGAGGCCCACTGGGGATGGCCACAGCGGTTGTGGCCACCGAAGCCCTGATAGCTCTCAGCGCGTTCGCCGTTCTCTGGCGCCGCCGGGCTGCGCTGTTGAGGTTGATCCATTATCGGGGTCGATTGACTTGATGGCATTGGCTACAGCGTCTCCGCGTTCATTGGAACAGGAGAAGGTCATTAGCTTCCGGGTCTGCCCCGGCCGAGAAGTGACTCGTACAATGCGACGTGTTGGGTTGCGATCCTTTCCCAGTGTTCGCCTACGTCATGAGGGGCCGTCTTCATGCCAGCGTAATGCCTGATGGCGCTCACCATCTGGTCTACGTCGCCCGGGGCGGCGTAATACATGTTACCATGCAGGCCCCTGAGCGTCGGGTGGCAGGTGACCGTAAACGTACCTTGGCTGGCGGCCGCCAGTACGCTTCCGCTGCGCTCGACGTGTCCGTCAAGCAGCGGAAAAACGGCCACGTCCGCGGCAGCCAGGTGACGAGCCACCTCTTCGGGTGGGAGGTAGCCAAGGAAATGAACCCTACTCGCAAGAATGGGCCGAGATAGTGCTGCCCGCAGTTCTTCAGCAAACCGCCCATTTTCGATGGGCCCAATCATGACCAAGTGGGCTCCCGGTAGGCGGCGCAATATTTCAGGGAAGAGGTGAACCCCCTTTGCGGCCTTAATCTGTCCGAAGTAACACATCATCACGCCACCTTTAGGAACCCCAAGTCGCTGGCGCAAGCCTTCAGCCTCGGGCGGAGTCAGGCGGGTGACAGGCATGTTGGAGGCTATCGGAATGATTTGGACAACCCTCTTCTGAGCCACAGCATTCCGAAACCGCCCCCACTGGGCATACAGGTTGTTCCTTTCCACAAAGATAACGCCGTGAGCGGCCAGAAGAGGTAAGCTATTGTACGCCAGCGACAGGTAGGTCTTGGCAGGCTCGTGGATGGTGACCACTACGCGGCTTCGGCGCGCCCAAAGGTGGAGCAGTGCTGGGAGAAGGCGAGAGCCTGGAGTGCGGCCATATAACAGCGCCGGGTACTGAACATGAACGATGTCAGCGGCTAGATCTGCCACTAGGGCAGCAAGTCGTGCAGTCTCGCGGATGCGAAACGAGGAGATGACCGGCTCCACGTGCTTATCATCAGGGGCCGGGGTCGCGCTGCGTGGAACCAAGAGCCTCACATCAACGCCCGTGTCAATCAAGGCCTTCGCAAGCCGGGCCGTATAGTCTCCGACCCCGCAAGGATCTGGCGGGTAAGAGCCGCTAATAAGCGCTACGCGCACCGAGCCCCGCCCCCTTCAGCTCGGGAGCCCCCCTCCCTGCAGCTCGGACGAGGTGGACGCGGTGCTACCAATGCCTTGCGTTGTCCCCCTTACCGGCACCTCAGCAGCCGGCGGCTCGGCAACGCCGAGAACCATGGCGTATACGAAGGGCTCCCACACATGATGCACGAAGGGGTAACCGAACAGAGACCCGACGAGTGCGGCCACTACACCCGCAAAGCCCCCCGCTGTCAGCAGGTTATTTGTAAGGGCTTCCTTCGTTACCCATCGGCGAGCCTCATGCAGTCGCCGAGCGTACTGGATGAACATGCTCGTAACCCATACGGCCAGTGACGCCAGTCCGACGATCCCTCCTTCAGCCGCCACGTGAAGAGGCAGGTTATGAGGAAACTCCAGCTCCAACGCAAGTGGTACCAACTGTTTCTCGACAGATCCAGTCGGCCGGATGTAAGCAGGTAGACGGGATTGAAAGTTTCCGGGCCCGACGCCAAGCCACGGGTTGTCCAGGAACATCGCCCAGGAAGCCCTGAGCATCATCCATCTAACCCTGTCGCCCGCTGAATCGAGGGAGACGATGGACACTGCCCGGCGGGTCAGGGTATGCAGCACATTCGAGCCGGGTCCGGAACGTGCAAGGAGCACCGCCCCTACTACAACACCCGTTGCGACCAGCGCGATGAGGGTACCGATGAGAACCGCTCTGCCATCCCGATGACCAGCGAGGACTACTACCACGATGGGCAGGGCCACCAAGAGCGAGATCCAGCTCCCCCGAGACAGGCTGACGGCAAGAGCGATCGCCATGAGGGCCAGGGAAAGACCGATGGTGGCCCGCGCGCCCAGACGACTCCTTTCTAGGATCGCTTGATACAGGAGGGAGAGCGAAACTGGAAAAATGCTCGCTAAGTACGCACCCACTGTGTTGGGACTGCCCATCGTAACGACCGGGCGGGTACCTGCATAACTCCATCCTGCTGGACCCCGGAATGCCTCGACGATAGCGAGGCCAGAAACGATGGCCCCGGCTAGGGTGAGCACCCACGCCAGTGTACGGCGCTGATCGGCCGTGCGGACTGTATCGGCGACCGCGAAGAAGACGGCGAAGATGCCCGCGATCTTCACAGCTTCCCTGAGAGCCACCACGCGATCCGTGGCCGGCAGGATCGCCAGAAAATGGGCACCTACGAATAGTAGTGTGGGAAAGAGAAGCGGTGGGCTCGCACGGCCTGGTTGCCGCCGTATGCGGTTTGTAAGCCAGAGCAACACAATCAGCGCCGCGAGCAGGTCAGTCGTCGTCAGGCGAAAGGGCAAGTTGTCGAATTCGAAGAAGAAGGGCGTTAAAAAGACATGGACCAGCACCATGGCCCACAGCCATCTGTTCTGGCCGGCCGAGCTGACGTAGCCCCCCATCGGAGAAACTCCCGGCAAAAGGTGGCTCATTGCATCTCCACCGCTCGCGAAGCAATTTCCTCAGGTAGCTCATGGTGGTTTGCTAGCCCCCGCCTCGCATAGGCTTGGCGGTAAACGTCCATCGTCTGGGCAGCCACTCGTTCCCACGTAAAGTGTTTGGCAACCCGGTCCACACCCGACATGCCCAGTTGCGCGGAAAGCATCGAATCCGACTGAAGCAACCGCAAGCACCGGGCGAGGTCGTTCGAGTCGCCCTCGCGGAAAACCAGGCCGGCATCGCCGACTACCCGGGGGATCTCACCTGAAGAAGAGCCGACCGCGGGGACGCCACACGCCATCGCCTCGATGAGGACCCGTCCGAACTGCTCTTTCCATCGGGGCGTGGTGAGCGACGGGAGCACGAGGACGTCCATGGCGCTAAGGTAGCCGGGCAAGTCGCTGTGACCCAGCGCGCCGAGAAACGAGACGCGGTGATGGATGCCGAGTTGACGCGCCAATTCCTCGAGAGCGGGGCGTTCAGGCCCTTGCCCAATGACCACGACGTGCCACGCTCCCTCCAGTAACGCTGCGGCCTTGAGGAGGGTCGCTACCCCCTTTTCGGGAACGAGCCGACCCACGTAGCCTATGACGAATGAGGCCCCGCCCCGGACCGTCGCCCGTATCGCCGGGTCGTCAACGCGCCGAAAGTCATCCATGCTCGTGCCAAGCGGTACAACCGAAATAGGGACTTTGGCCCCCTTTCGCACCAGTACGTCCTGGATCTCACTCGTACCCGCGATCAGGTGGTCGGCCCGGGACAGAACCCGGCGCTCGACCCACGAGAACGGGGGAGGATAGCGCTTGTAGAGGTTCTGCCAGGCTTCGAAAACCATGGCCGCTCGGGGCCGCAACAGGCCAGCGAGGGCGAGGGCCTGCGCCGCACTCAGGCTGAAGGGCTCCTCGTGAACGTGCACCACTTGGGGACGGACGGCCTTCCACAGGCGTGCCAGAGAGCCTGTGTACAGATACAGCGCGCCGTGCTTGGGCCATACCACTTTCAGCGGGACCACTCGGTACCCGTCACCTTCGAAGCCGGTGGTTTTCACCACTCGGCCGTTCTCATGCCATCTGGAGGGTACCGCGACCGTGAGTTCGGCTCCTGCTCGGACGAGAGCCTCGAAACGCCGGCGATGAGCGCCGCCCGCCGCACCGTGCCACACAAGAAGCACTCTGAGGCGGGACCGGGTGCCCGCCTTAGGTGGCACGACGCCCAAGGAAGGGCTGGTCAACGGAGCACACCCCCCGACAGCGTTGCGCTGTTTCGCACAACGCGTTCTCCCACGGCCAGGATGGCCTCCGAGTGATGGTCCCAGGTGTGTTGGAGGGCCGTCTTTCTGGCGGATTCGCCAAGCCGCGCCCGCAGCCCACTATCGCTGAGCAGTCGATTCACCGCTGACGCGACCTCAGCCGGGTCACCGTACGTGTCAAGCACGACGCCGTTCTCCCATTGCCTGATGAGCTCGCTCACGCCGGCGTCGGAAGAGACAATCACCGGCACGGCGCAGGCCATGGCCTCGAGCGCCACCATCCCAAAAGCATCCATGCGGCTCGGGAACACGAAGACGTCCGCCGAACGGAAGTATCGGGGCATGTCGTCGCGAGCCCCCGCCAAGTGCACCCGGCCTGCGACTCCAAGCTCGCCGGCCAGCGCCCGCATATATGGTTCGGCAATGGGGTCGTGGCCTACGACCACCAAGTGGGCCTTTGGGTTGTGCAGGCCCGCGAGGGCTCGGATTACCACGTCGAGCCCCTTGCGCCTGTACTCTTGCCCGGCGAACACAAGCACCGCTGCATCGGGAGGCAGAGCAAGGTGTCCCATCACCTGAGCCCTGGCCTCTTCACGTCCGGTCGGCGAGAATTCGTGGATGTCAACGCCCGGGTACACGACAGTGACCTCATCTGGGTCGATCCGGTAGAAGTGCTGTAGCTGTGTCACGACCTGGCGTGAGACAGCCACGATGGCTCCATGTCCTCCCCTGCGGTAGTTGTAGCGTTCGACCCTCAGTATGAAGCCGTTCAAGGGATTACCGATACCGCGGGACGGCAGGTGACGCCTCGTTTGCATCCAGGCTGCATGGCAACTGGTCGCCACGAGCACGTCCTGATATAGGCTCTGGCCCACTCCGTAGTTGATGACGAGGTCGTACAAGGGTCGCTGATGACGCAGGTACAAGGAGGCCGCGGCCACAAAGGGAGGGACCTCCAGCATTGAGCGAAGAGGACGGCCGGCAGAGCTGAATCGGGGTATGGGAAGGCGGACAACCCTGAGGCGTTCGTGGTGCAGGGGCGAGTTATCCCGCGCGGTAATCACATCGACTTGGTGACCTCGCTGGAGCAGCCACTTCACGGCTTCGGTCACCGACCGCTCAATGCCGCCGGTGGGTCGGAACTCCCATATGGGAAACGCAATGCGCATGCGGCGGACCTCCAAAAGCGGGGTGTCACCTGATCGGGCGGGCTTCCGGCGAAGCTGCGCAGGGGCTCGCCTTCTCACGGGCAAGGGCATGGAGCTCTTCCAGAACTTGCCACGTCGACTCGGCTGAACCCTGCCAAGAGTAGTCCCTGGATCTCCGTAACCCGCGTTCAGCAAGCTCGGCCCGCCTCTCAGCGGACCCGGCCAGCGATACCACGGTCGTCGCCAGCGTGCGGGCGTCGATCGGCGGCACCAAGAGGGCGGCGTCGCCCGCTACCTCCCGCAGGGCCGGGATGTCCGACGCGATCACCGGGACCCCGCAGGCCATCGCCTCGAGCACGGGGAGCCCAAACCCTTCGTAAAGCGAGGGGTAGACGAAGCACACGGCTCCGGAATACAGGCCCGGCAGGTTGTCGTCGCCGACGTGGCCCACCAGAAGCGTGCGGGGCGGGAACTCCCGAAAGCCGGGATTGCGAAAGGCTCGGTACGTCCCGCCGGCGATGACCAGCCAGACGTCAGCCAGTCGCGAAGAGGCCTGGCGCCAGGCATCCAGCAGGACCCGGAGGTTCTTCCGGGGCTCCAGCGATCCCACGTACAGCACATAGCGCTCCGGCAACCGTAGCGCCCGTCGCACGGTCTCCACTGCCTCAGGCGGTTGGGGCCGGAAACGAGCATCGACCCCGTTTGGGATCACCTCAATCGCCTCGTCTGGTACCCCCAGCCGGTCCACGAGGCGAGCGGCGCAAAACTGAGACACGGTGATGATTCGCCTCACCCTCCGTACGAGACGGGGCAAGAGCCATGCATACCACCGAGCGAAAGCCGGAGCAAACCACTCGGGATGCTCGAGGACGGCCAGGTCGTGGATTGTCACCACCTGGTTGCACACGCGCAGGGGGCCTGTGTTCGCCGGGCTCCACAGGAGGTCGGCGCCGGCCCAAGAGGGCAACACCAGTTGTTCCCAGAGGTGGCCGGCAGCGCCCCGTGCCAGCCTGGAAGGGGAGATCACCTTCACCCGGGGGCCTAGGCGCCGCACCATCTCGCGGGCGTAGCGCTGGACACCCGTCAGCGGCTGCCGGGTGAAGCGTCCGTTGACCACTACCACCGGAGTCAGTACGCACCCTTCCCGCTGAGGACGGCCGTGACCGTGCGCATCAGGATGTAGACGTCCAGCCACACCGACCAGTTGCGGATGTAGTAGGAGTCGAGTTCGACCCGCTCTTCGTACGAGGTGTCGTTGCGGCCCGAGACCTGCCAGAGACCGGTGAGGCCAGGGCGCACCCGGCTGTAGAGGTCGAACGCCGGGCCGTACTTGGCCGCCTCGTCCGCCACGATGGGGCGGGGCCCGACCAGGCTCATGTCGCCCCGGAGAACGTTCCAGAGCTGTGGCAGCTCGTCCAGGCTGAAGCGGCGAAGGAATCGGCCGACTCGGGTGATGCGGGGGTCGTTCTTCAGCTTGTGCTCCCGAGCCCACTCGTCGCGGAGGGCGGCGTCTCGGGCCAGCGACTCACGGAGAACCGAGTCGGCATTGGGCACCATCGTGCGAAACTTGAGCGCCCTGAACCTCCGCCCGCCCTGCCCGACGCGCTCGTGACCGAACAGCACAGGGCCGGGCGAGTCGAGCTTGACCGCAACGACGATGAGCGCCATCACCGGCAAGGCCACGACGCTGACGGCGAGCGCCAGCAGGAGTTCGGCAAGGCGCTTGACGGCCCGCATGCGGCGGTCCAGCAGGTTGCTGCGGATGTCGAGGAGGAGAATCCCCTGCAGGTCGCGGGCGCTCACCCACATGCTCGGCAGGTGGAAGAGGTCGGGGACGACGCTCACTCGTAGGAAGCGGCGCGCCTGGCGGTCCACGATGTCGGCCAGCCGCTGCCAGGAGGCGCCCGGGATGGCGAGGACAGCACGGGAGATACGGCCTGCGGCAGCAAGCGAGGTGCACAGCTCGAGGCCTCCCAGCACGGGGATGCCGTTCATGGACGTGTTCCACTTCGACGGGTCGTCGTCGAGGACGGCGACGGGGCGCCATCCGAGGCCCGGGTTGGCCCTCAGACGCCGGACGACCAGGTGGCCGGTCTGGCCTGCGCCCAGGATGACGACGGGTTCGCCCCACCACTCGGTGCGGCTCAGGAGGGAGCGCAGAAGGGCGCGGGTAGCGGGAAGCGCCACCGTCGTGAGTGCCCAGGCTGTGAGCAGAATGCCTCGCGAGTACAGGTGGCCTGCCTTCATCAGAAACGTGGCGGTGACGAGCGCCAGGAACACAAGCGACGTTACGTAGGCGTAGCGGCGGAGTTCCTCCACCGGCCCGAGGCCGTAGCCCGGGTAGAGACCGGCGACAGAGAGACCGGCGACGAACAGGAGCGCGGCCGGCGCGAGCTCCAGGTAGTCGGCCGGGGTCAGCATGCCGCCCGTCCACAGGCGCAACCCGTATGCGAGGGCGCCGCAGGCGAGGACGACGGCGAGGTCCGAGACCGCCAGCAAGGCCGGGATAGCCAGCCGCTGTGCCGCCTTCTGCCGGACGAACAGCCCGGCGAGACGGCCGGCGGCCGCGGTTGCGGCTCCGTTTGCGGTTGTGCCTGTGGCTGCGGTCGTGCTTGTCGCCGCGGTTCTGGCTGCGACGTTCATGCAGGCTTGTCCCCCATCGGCTCAGAAAGCGGCGCCGCGCGGATGGGTTACGAGAGCGCCCTTACATTCTTCGAGCCGCCCCGGCAAAAAGCGCGCCAGGCACGGTCGAGCAGTTCGGCAAACTCGCTGTGGAACCGCTCCGGCCCGAACCGGGCCGCATGCTCCATGATGGCGGCACGATCGAAGCCCGACTCGGTGGCTTCGAAGAGGTGCACGGCGCGGGCGACGGCGTCGACGGTCTGCTCATGGAAGAAGACGCCCGTGCGGCCCTCGACAACCGTCTCGGCCGCACCCCCTCGTGAGTACGCCACGACGGGACACCCCGCCGCCTGTGCCTCGACGGGAGCGATCCCAAAATCTTCATCGGCAGCGAAGACGAACGCTCGAGCGTTGGCGACATACTTCGGCAGAGCCTCGTCATCCACCGCTCCCAGGAACCTGACCTTGGGCCCCGCAAGGGCCTGGAGGTGGCGGCGTTCCGGCCCGTCGCCGACGACGAGCAGTGGCCTGCCCAGGCGGTTGAAGGCCTGCACCAGGAGGTCGACCCGTTTGTAGTCGACCAACCGCCCGTGGGTGACATAGTAAGTACCCGGTGTGATGGGAAAGCTACTCGCACCCGAGCCGTCGAGCCCGCCGGGCATCCCATCCGGGCCAGGCGAGTCGTGCATGCCGGTCGACCCGACCGCGTTGGCACCGCGGCCACGTGCAGCCGCCCGAAAACGCTCCACGTCTACCGGGGGGTAGATCACGTGCGCCCGGCGCCGGTACGTCTTCCAGATACGGCGGGCCACGTAGCGGGAATTGGCCACCAGCACGTCGGGCCTCGCCGCGCTGGCCAGGTCCCACATACGGAGGTAGTGCAGGACGGCGGGCGTCATCAGGCGCTTCAAACCCCTTCGGAGCGGCTGTCGCCGCCGTCCTGCCCCTCTCCTGCCCTCCCACCCTCGCTGACCAGGGTCGGTAACAGCCGGACCATCCAGGTACTCATGATACAGATCCCAGGCGTAGCGCATCGGTGTATGGACGTAGCTGATGTGAAGCTGATCCGACCTCGTCAGGACGCCCTTGGCGACTGCGTGGCTGCTCGAGATGACGATGTCGTAGCCCGACAGGTCGAACTGCTCGATGACGTACGCCATGAGCGGCAGCAGCAGTCTGTGGTGTGACAACGCCCCAGGCAGGCGCTGCAACCCGGACGTCTCGACCCGGCACCGGCTTATCGGCGACCCCGTAAACGCTCGGGGCTGGTACAAGAGCGTATAAATGGGCGGGTACCCGAGGAGCTCGACGAGCACCTCGAGCACTCGCTCCGACCCGCCCCGGGTCACGAGCCAGTCATGCACGAGCGCGATCCTGGCGCCCTGAGGGCCTTGTCCCACGTCCTGTGTGACGCCTGCTCCCTGCCGCATATGGGGAAGGCCCGTATCCTCGGGCTTTCCCGTTGTTTGCGAACACACGGCGGCCTCTCTACGCAGCCCATCCAGTTATTGCCATCGGGAGCGGGCCGCCTCGCTGTGCCCCCACACGGTTCGACGCAAAGGTACGCAATGCTTCCGGGAGGTTCCTGCGGCGAACCGGTGCCACCTCCAGAAACCCGCTCCTCGACGAGCAGTGCTGCAGCCTTTTCAGAACAGGTATCCGCCACTCCAGCGTGAACCACCGGCCGTCCGGCAGGTGGGTCGGCTTGTCGCTGCGCACCCGCCGGCGAATCCCCGCCGGCCCGGCCTGCTCCCGCACGTCGACGAAGAAGATGATGTGACAAAGGCGCCCGGCATGATGGCCCGCAGGTCCTGGATGGCCATACCTCAGGCGGAGTCGAGAGCGATGCAAGTCGGGAAATCACTTGGCGGCACCTGCCCGCGTGGGTCATGAGGCGGAGGGCTCGCCACCGTGCTGGCTCGTCCGGGGCCGAGCATCGCCATGAGCGTGATGGCGAGGAGAAGGGCCGGGAATGTGTACAAGGCATCCATCGCTGAAGCCAGCACGGAGTCCGCCCAGCCACCGTGGTAACCGCTCAGGATACCAAGCGGCACTCCAGCCCCCAGCGCCAGGGCCGATTTAGCCGGTGCGCTACCGCCGGACTCTCGGGTCGATCCATGCGGTCATCACGTCTGTGGCCAGGCTCGTGGCAACCACGATCAGGGTGAAGAAAGCCAGGCCCCCCTGCACGGCGGGGTAGTCCCTCGACTGGACGCTCTGCAACAGGTAGCGCCCCAGTCCGGCCACGCAAACGTGGTCTCTGTCACCACGCTGCCGCCGAGCAGCAGGGCGCTTTGCACCCCCAGCATCGCGACTGCGGGGATGAGCGACGGGCGCATCGTGTGCTTCCACAGTGTCGCCCCCTCCCCAAGCCCCTTGGCCCGGGCGGTTCGCACGAAGTCCGCCTGCAGCGTCCTCAGAAGGCCGGAGCGCACCACCCGGAGGTAGACCCCGGCGATGCAGAACCCCTTGCCCGGTCCGACCGATGCCACCAGGCTGGAGCCCGAGGAACCGCTCGAACCCAGCGGCCGTCGCGCTCCGGCGACACCCATTGGAAGGAGCCGGATGCTCGTGGTCGGGCGACTTTGAACCGGGCGGGGTCTACTACAGCCGTGGTAAGTACCGTCTGAACGGGTGAGTGTCTGTCACAGATATATCTGTCATCGGCGTTCTTCCGCCGTCGCGCCGAAGAGGCTCCGCTTGGCTGCTTCGATGTCTTCGGGGTCGACCACGACTCCCTTGAGAAGCCCCTTCAGGGGCGTTCCCGCCGAGGAACCGGGGCGCTCGCCCGGCGTTCCAGCGATTGACCGAATTAGCTCTTGCTTTATGACCCGAATCTGTCCTTCCAGGCGCTGCACTTCCCGCAGCGCCTGGGCAAGCCACCTCGCATCCGCACAGGGCGTAGGCCACCCGGTTGCGGCCCCTAACCAGGGTGAGGCGGCGGCACCCACCGGAGCAGCGGGACGCCCGTGCGAAACAGGACCGGGCAGCGTCCCGATGACCCCGTCCGGCGCGTGATCTGAACGGGTCGCCTGCTTCAAGGGTGGCTACGTGCACCAGCTCCGTCGGGCGCAACCCGTGCGCTTCGGCCCGCAGCTGGCTCGGCCCGAGCCTGCCCATCTGAAGCAGCACCCCTCAGGCTAGCTTCGGTAGCCCCTCTCCCGCCACTCAAACTGGGTGGGCCTTCCCGACTCGTCCACCTCCGTGACAGTGGTATGGTCGACCCAGTCGCCCGTGTTGACGTAGAATGAGGGCTCATCATCTGGCCCTTTGGGACTGTGAATGTGACCGAACAACACAAGGTCGAACCCCGCCTCCTTCAGCCGAATGGCGGCGTCTTTCCATCGTCCGAAAATCGCCGGCTCGTCTGCCCGCCCCACCGCGCTGCGGCCCGTCTCGGGCGCAAGGCGCTGGAGGAACCGTGTGGCCGCCTTCCAGGTATCGACCGCGACCTTCCCCACGTCGTAATTGAGGAACTTGCGAATCCCCGCCAGGATGTCGTACCCACCGTTGAACAGCGGGTCATAGTAATGTCCGTGCTCGATACGGATCCGCCGCCCGCCCAGGTCGACCACCTCAAAGGGGTAGACGATGCGCACGAACGGTCGTAGGTCGATCGGCCAGCCCCGGAATGCGATGTCGTGGTTGCCCACCACGTAGACCAGACGAACCCCCTGCAGAGGCGCTTGCAGGAGCGCCAACAGGGCTCGTTTGGACGACGCCGATACCTCTTCGCCTTCGATGGGAGGCAGGTCCAGTACATCGCCGTTGACCACCAGTGTGTGCGCTTCCCGCCGTACATAGAGGAGGAAGTCTTCGAACTGCTCGAACTTGGACTCCTTCTGCCACCGGTCCACATGCAGGTCCGACACCACGACCAGTTTTCTGCCCGCCATTTCGCCAACCCCCAATACAAGCGGGTTACGGCCGGAGACGGCAGTAGCCGGAAGACGGCAGGAGCTGGAGCCTGCTAGTTTCGACACCGGCCATGAGAGACGTCGCGCGGCGATGACGGAAGCGTAGAAGTACCTGCACGTCTAGAGCGGGTCGCCTGCGCCAACTCAGAGGCGCAAGCACCAGCTTGTCCGGATGCTCCGGCAGGACAATTCGACGCCACCTCGCATACCCCTTGGCGCCGGTCCGACGCCGAACGTGTCTTGAGGAGTTACCGTACCGGGATAACGTCTCATGAGTCGTGCGGAACGGGCGACGCGCGCAGCTCTCCCGAGGCGACGCACGACCCCGGTCCCTCTGTGAACCGAGTACCAGTGCCGCTGGTCGTCCCCGCACAGCCGGTATCCCCAAAAACGGGCCGAGCCACATCGAGGCGCTGGAGGTCCTGGCCCGGTTCATCGGGGGGTGGAGAGGAGCGTCCTGATTCTGTCGGCTCTGGGTCTGCCTTCGCCGCCCGCGTCGCCGTCGACGAGCCGCCTCAGGGAACGCGCGTGATGGCCCGCGAGGATCGGGAACCCAGACGAACCACGGTGAAGGGAACGTCGAAACTGAAAGCCGTGCGGATGCCGAGCCTCTCCCGGGGCGCCTTGCTGCGGGCGATACGGCAAAGCGGCATGCCGCAGCGCGTCAGCCGGCCAGGGACGAGGCAGGGTGCAAAGCCCGCCGCCCATTACCCCTCCGCAAAAAGCTCGGCGACCCGTACGGAAAACCCCGGGATGGCTCGGTCGGTGAGCGCATCGCCCGCTTCGAAGACCTGAGGCCGATGGGGATGGGCATAGACCTTGACGCGGCGGCGGTCCGGGTCGACCAGCCAGACGCTTTTCGCGCCCGCCGTAAGCCAGGCTTCGATGCGCTCTTGCACCTCGCGGAAGGTGTCGCTCGGTGAGGGGATCTCGATCCCGGGCGTGGATGGCAGGCCGGGCTCCGGCCGCCCCTTTGCTGCCAGGACGAGGCCGGGGCGCTGCACCGACCTGTATCACGCCGGGCGCCTCCCTCGCCACTTCGGATCGAGCCTCGCCGTGGCACCCGGCTGAGCCGGCTCGTAAAGACCGAATCCGCTCAGTGCTGCGAGGAAAGCGGCTCCACAATCGCTGTGGCCGCGTAGCCAAGTCTCCGCAGATAGGTGATACAGTCGTCCCACGTCAAACCAAACGCCAGGACATCCGCCAGTCCCAGGCGGGCCACAATGTCGCCAACGGTCTCGATGTCTTCCCCGCCAAACTCACCGTCCATAAGAGCCCGCTCGGCCCAGTCGACCAGGTCCTTGAGAGTTACCCGCTGCTGCAAGTATGCGGTCAGTTTCTGGGCTACAGCCTCTCGGGTCACAACCATTACGACACCTCTCCGTTCCCCACCCGCATGTGTCCGGTATCTACCGGATGTTTCTGGTGCACCTCACGAAGCCGCCCATCGGCATCGTAGATCTCCTGGCGAAAAGATGTCGTTCGCTCAAGAGCGTCCACTTCCTTGCCGTACCGGGCTCGCCAGCCCGCACGCCCGGAAACGTCATACCAGTACCTTCTGCCTCCGCCCTCGGTCTGTTCCCACGCTGCGAAACAGGCGCGAAGTGCCTGCCTCCAGTACACCAGCGAGGTACGTTGTGGCCCGTATACCTGTGCCCGGCGACCCCAACGGCTCATCCCCGCCCTGCGTATGGAGGCGCGCGGGAGCCATGATAGGTCTCCCACAGGAGCCGGAAGAAAGGGGCGAGGGGCGGGTGGCAACAACTGGAATGTGGCCGGGTTGGTCGGTCGCCGCTAACATCGCCGCGGGATCCCTAAGTCTGCCTTTGTGCGAATCAGCGGACGAAGGCCTCCGGCCTGTCGGCCAGCGCGTCCGCCACCCACTGGGCGGAAGTGGGGCGAGAGTATTCTGCCAAGTGGGTTCCTGGGACCGGAAAGACGGGTAAAGAGCGAAGAGGGCCCAGCGGCTGGACGACGGGCGGTAGAGGGTGTATCCTGAAGGGGACCTGTGGTAGGAGATTCCCACTCATCCTGAAGGGACGTGGGCTCCCCATGGCCACCGCCACCCGAAAGCCCGTGCCCGTGCGGGTGGACAGCAAGGGACGCGTGATGCTGCCGGCTCACTTCCGCAAGGCGCTGGGCCTGGAGCCGGGCGACACCCTGTTCGCCCAGCAGGTGGGCCGTACCCTTCGCCTGGCGAAGGCCGAAGACCCCATCTTGCTGCTGTGGCAGCACGCGGAGAAGGAGTACGCCGAGGGGCGCACCGTGACCCTGGAGGAGTTCGCCGCCCAGGAAGGCCTCGACCTGAATGCCCCGCAGGAAGGATGAGGGCCGCAAGCCGTCCCAGTCTCCTGGCCTCGAACCGTCCCCGCCTGCGCCTTACCAGGTGCGGCTGTCCTCGATAGCCGTCAAAGAGCTGAAAGATCTGGGGCCCTTCGAGGCAAAGGCGGTGCAGGCGCTTCGTCGGCTGATGGAACACCCCATGGCTGGCCACCCGTTGACCGGGGAACTGAAAGGCCTGCGTTCCCTGGAGTTCTCCCTGCCTGGAGGGGCCTACAGGGCGGTGTACGCGGTGAAGCCCAAAGAGCGGGTCTGCCTGGTGGTGATCGTCGGCCCCCACGAGGGTCTCTACGAGCGGGCAGCCCGGCGGGTGGCGGCGCTGCGCCGGACGGGGGAGCTGTAGGGGCCCTCGAAGGCTACCCCCGGCCGGCGTGGGTCTCCCCGGGCTTGGCCACGGCTGGTCTGCCTGGGCGTTCAACCCATGCCGGGTCCTGTAGAGGCGCTGAGGCGGCTGCGGCGCCCCATCCGTTCCTTCGCTCCGCCCAGGGCCCCGTTGGGATCCGTCGAAATGGGGTCATCGGAAGGGGGTCGGATGCCCGTGGTCGGCCGACTTCGGTCGATGGGGCGGAATGCTGCCGTCACCGCGGCGATGCTGGCCGCGCTGCCGTCCCTCGCGGCGGCAGGCCCGGTGCCGGCCGACTGGCCCCGGGTCACCACCGAACACTTCGTCGTGGTCCACCCGCCGGCCTACGGGGCAGACGCTGCCGTCATCGGAGGCTTCGCCGAGGAGGCGTGGACGCTGTACCGGCAGGTGCTCGGGGCCGACCCGCCGGCCGGGGTCCTGATCTACCTGTACGACCGGGAGCGGTTCCCGCGGGAGCCGAGCACGGCATGGGCGGAGCACGACCCCCCTTCCCTGCACATGCTGGCTCCGTCGGCGCAGCCGCCGAGGGAGCGGAGCTGGCAAGACCGCCTCTGGTACCGCAAGAACGTGGCCCATGAATTCGGACACGTGGCGCTGCACACGGTGGCACCGAGGGCGGGGCGGATGGCCCTGTTCCTCTTCCAGGAAGGCATCCCAGAGTATCTCTCGGTCTACCGCATGGGGCCGCAGGTGCGAGCCAAGTACGCCGGGTACGAGGAGAGCCTGCGCAGCCGGGCCAGGGCGGGGCGGCTGGCCTTTCTGCACTTCGAGGACGACTACGGGCTGGCGGCGCAGTTCATCTGGTTTCTCGAGGAGACCTTCGGAGCGGGGGCGTCCATCAGGGTGTGGCGGTCGGCGGCACCCTCGTGGAGCCAGGCCATCCGGGAGGAGCTGGGCGTCGACGTCCTGGAACTGGAGGCGAGGTGGGTGAGGTGGGCCGCCTCGCGGCGTTGACGAGGGTGGTGCTGGCGGCCCTGCTGCTGGCGGCGCCTCAGGGGTCGGCGGCGGTGCGCTGGCAGCGCGTGAGTGAAGGGGACTTCGCCGTCTCCTTCACGCCCGGCGACGAGACCGCCGCCCGCAAAATGCTGGGATGGGCCGAGCAGACACGGGCGATAGCCGGCCGGGTACTGCAGGCAGCGTCGCTGCCGGGGGCTCACATCTACCTCCACCCGTCGAGCGACTGGAAGCACTCGCCGTACTCGTCCTACGCCGACGGCTCGTCCAGGGCGGTCCACTTCCTGAGCCCGTCGGAGGCGCCGCGGGGAGTCGACGACGTCTGGTACTTCAAGAACCTCATCCACGAGTACGTCCACATCGCCCACGCCTGGGTGCTGGGCCGCAAGTGGTGGGGCTACCGGGAGACCCCGTCGTGGTTTCGGGAGGCGCTGGCCGAATACGCGTCGGTGATGGCGTCGACGCCGGAGGTGAAGGCCGCCTACCGCGGCTACCACGACCAGATGCGCCGGGCGGTCGAGGCGAGCGACACGGCCTTCCTCTTCAAGGGCGACGTTTATGCGTGGGGCGTCTTTTTCGGGGCGTTCCTCACCGAGCAGTGGGGGCAGGACGCCCTGGCCCGGGTCGTGCACAGCCGGGCGCGTAGCTTCGAGGCGTCGCTGGAGGAGCTCACCGGACTGGACGCTATCGGGCTCGAGCGTCGGTGGATGGAGTGGCTGCCGACCTATGTCGAGACGGTGGACTGGCCCGGCACGCGCGTCGGAGGGGAGGGCGGACGACCTGGTGAGGCCGGCCATTCCCGGGGAAATGGTGAACCGCAGCGGCCGTCGCCGGGGTCGTGGACGGCGGCGGAGCGGCGGCGATTCCGGGTGGAAGACCCCTCTTTTGTCTTCTGGCCGGGAAGCGGACGGGCCTTTGTCCAGATCGTCCTCACGGCGAGGGTGCCCGTCCCCCGCGAGGAGCTGGAGCGGCTCATCGAGGGGCCGGGTCTCTCTCCCGTCGTCATGGCGACGCCGGAGGAGATCCGGCAGCGCCAGAGCGAGTGGGCGGCACAGAACTTCGCGGCGGTGGTGCGGGTCGACATCCCGGTGCGGCAGGAAAACGGCCAGTGGGTTTCCGCGGTGCCCGTCACCCTGCGCACCCACCCGGCTCTGACCCTGCACCTGG
The DNA here is from genome assembly GCF_035593305.1 of Limnochorda sp. L945t. Lineage (GTDB taxonomy): Bacteria > Bacillota > Limnochordia > Limnochordales > Geochordaceae > Carboxydichorda > Carboxydichorda subterranea. Next base: position 1,637,506 of record NZ_CP141615.1, read on the forward strand.
TCGACGTCCAGGGGCACTGGATCGAGGCCTCCCTGGCGTGGCTGGATGAGTAGGGAGAGGACTCCCGCTACTCGACGGGGTGTCAAGGCCGGTCTAGATATGGTCCATGGGGCCGGTTTGAAAATACGACCCACCTGTCTTCATGTGATTCAGGGGGATGTCAGCGGTACACGTCCCGACGATGGCCAATGTGAAGCACCGTGACGCGTCGGCTTTCATCGTCGACGTCGTAAATGACCCGGTAGTCGCCAACTCGGAGGCGCCACCCGTCGCGACCGGTGAGCTTGCGGACGCCCGGTGGCCTTGGGTTATCAGCCGGGTCCCTCATGGCGTCGCGTACCCGCGGGTACACCTCGAGCGGCGGGGCTGCTCCATACGTCCCCCGGCAAGGCCATCTCTGCCCGCTCGCCTTCCACCCGTTCGTAGAGCTTGCCGGCCTCAGGAGCTTGGGCTAGTCACCGGCTGCCGGCCGGTCGTGGTCGCCACCGGCACTCACTTCTGAGCCGAGTATGCCACCGTCCCGCCGCGCGTCCGTTGCCCGGGGCGGACTTTTCGGCTCGTGGCCGATCCCGTGGCACAATGGGCCGAGGCGCACGGGGCGGCTGTGCGCCTGGAGGCTCAGGGGTGCGTGCCGTGGTCAAGGGCAAGGGTCACGAACGCTTCGGCGGGAACGACCGCCCTGGCCGCCTTCGCGCGGTTCGGGCGCAGCCAGGACACCTGTTGCTCTATGCCTGGTGTTGCTGCTCGTCGCGCTCTGGTTGGGTGGAGCCGGCCGGGTGCGGAGCCTTCGATGCTCAAGACGTCGGGCCTGCGGAATGCCCTGCCCGGTGCATGGACCCGTTGCGCCGAAGGAGTTCGGCCATTCAGCGCTGTCGATAGGGGGACATCGGAGCAAGAGGTTGAGGGGGATGTCGGCATGCGTCGAGGGATGCCTACGGCCCATGAGCTTAACGATGCCGAGCAGGTCCTAACCCTGCGCCACCCCTGCAGCGGGGAACACCCGTCCATCGAGCCGGTGCAGCCCCTGGAGCGGTGGAGGCTGGCCGGATCGAGGCAAACGTGGTGGCGGTCTCGGCGCGGCCGCGGGAGCTGGTGCCGGGCATCGGGCGCTTCAGCTTCGCCTACCCGTGCGGGCAGAGCTTCGTAGGGAAGGGGCCCCGGCGGCGGTCGTACGAACCGGTCATCGCCCGCCACTTCACCGTGGAGGGGGCTGGGCGCGCCGAGCTGCGTCGATGGCTACGTCGCTGGAAAGCAAGCCCATTGCGATGCAGACTAATGCTTCGTGCGCCGTAGGCCCCAGTTAGACGGCCATCAAAACGCGGCCGGGTTGCCTTGTGACCACCTCTCTTGCCCGGTCCGACCGATGCCGCCAAGCTGGAGCTCGAAGAACCGCGACATGTGGGCGATGGAGAGGCGAAGACGGCCATCGCTGTTCGATGCCCGTCGAACCTCCGCCAGGGGGTTGACAACCCAGCGCTCACCTCTTCTTTGATGGGCGTCAAGCACTCCAGAGGGCTGCAGATCCCTATGGCATGGGGGAAAGCCGCGCCCGAGCGGTGCGTGAGAAGTGGTCTGCCCCCGAGAGCTTGACAGGGAGGCCACGGCCGTCCCCTGGCTTGCTGCTTCAAGCCCGCGATGGCGCCACTTGGACGATTCCGGGTAGGAGGCTCGCAGCGCCCTGACTTCGACCGACATAACTGGACGGGGCCTCAGCCCTAATCTCCACGGGCCTGGGTTCGCCTTGCCCGAAGGCGTCGAACCAGGCGGGGTTATCACCTGTTTGGCCGGTCTCCGGATCCTGGGTTCGCTCGGCAAAAGCTGTAAACAGGACGGCAACCCGCCTTGCGCTTTTACCAATACACCTTTACTTCCTGAGCCGCCACGATTTGGCCGTCCCGGCTAATGAGCCCCGCACCCCATTGCTTGGCCGTAGCCACAATGGCACGGTCGTGCAGCTCCAGAGTTCGGCCAACCTCAGCCATGGTAAGTACCGTCTCGAGATCCAGAGGCCAAACGATGTAGCCGGACGCCTCGTCGATGCGGCGCACCAGTTGGCCGAACTCGTACTCTATACGTTTTCGCTCCAACACGTACAGGCACTCGATGAGAACCACGGCCGGCACCACGACGAACAGGTCCCCTCTGTCCGCGCGCTCGAGCACCTGCCGGGCCGCCTCGCTGAGGCGGGGATCGTCAGTAAGGTACCACAGGAACGGGTGAGTGTCTGTCACAAACACGTCTGTCATCGGCGGTCTTGCTCCGTCGTGCCGAAGAGACTCCGCTTGGCTGCTTCGATGTCTTCTGGGTCGACCACAACTCCCTTGAGAAGTCCCCTCAGGGGCGCTCCCACCGAGGAACCGGGGCGCTCGGGCGGCGTTCCAGCCATTGACCGAATTAGCTCTTGCTTTATGGCCCGAATCTGTCCCTCCAGGCGCTGCACTTCTCGCAGCGCCTTGGCAGCAACGTAGGACGTCGCCTCCACGGTGCCCTACCACCCTCCCGGAGGCCCAACAGGAGGCCCGGCCTCGGAGCTATTCTACCATGTTCGGCGGGGCTCTCCGGGCGACCAGCAGTGCCCGCACCAACCACCTTGCATCCCGCAGGGCGTAGAACACCCGGTCGGCAGAGCCGGCACGGCCTCCAGATCGGCCAGCGTCGGATCGAGCCGAGCGCGTTCGCCGAACACGGACTGAAGGTGGCCCCGCAACGTCTGCAAGAGAAGGCGAGGTCCTACCACCAGGCCCTCGTCGCCGAGTTCGGGCCTGAAGCCCTCGCCGCTGGTGGCAATCTGTTCCTCGGATGGCGCTATGCCCAGACGGACCGGATTTACCTCGGACTCAACCCTGGTACGGCGGACGTCGGCGACGACCTCCCGTTCGAAACTGACCTGGGAGCCCGTGAGGAGACGCCTTTGTACGAAGAGAGCAGGCTTCCATACTGGCGAAACTTCCGCCGGTTCTTCGACGCTCCACGTCTGCGGGAATGGATGGACGATACGACCCACGCCTTCCTGATTCCCTGGCGCGCCTACTCGACGACCGCCCTACGCAACACACCGTGGTACGAGAAGGCGCTGGAGTATTCCGGAGACCTCGTTCGCACCATGATCCATGACCACCATGCCCGCATCGTCGTGGTGGCCGGCAAGCACTGCCTGGCGTTGCTCGCCTCCAAATGGTTCCTGGACTTCGACTGGCAAGCGAGCTCCGTTTACTCTCATGGGAGCGGCACCTATCAGTGGCGAAAGGTGCTGCACGGTGACATGGCCATCTATCAGCTTCCGCACTTCTCGCGTGCGAATAGCGAGGGTCGGCTGGATCTCTGTCGAGCCTGGTTCGTCAACGAAGTGCTGGGGTCGGACATCACCGACGCCGTTGAGTAGACCCATCCTGGCCCCCCGGACGGCCCCTGGGGTCTCCCGCCGGATGACCGGCGCGACCTCGGCGCCCAGCAGCTCGATGGCCCGCAGAATCTTCTTGTGTGGCAACGTGCCGACCGTGAGCTGCAGAAAGACCCGCACGGGGTCGTCGGTGCTTAGCACGCTGACCGCGCTGGTGAGCCGGATGCGCTTGGTGCGGGCGGCCGCGGCAGCCAGCACCACCGCCGGTGCGGAGACCGTTAGTCGGGCCGGTGGTGTTCCCCGACCCCGAACACGTCCAGGCCCACCTGGTCGGCCAGTTCGATCTCCTCGAGCAGGCGACGCAACAGCTCGGCCGGTCATGGCGGCCCTGAGGATGGGCTGTTCCACGGGTCTTCTGCGGATCGGTGCAGTCCTACGACAGGTGGTGCCCACCGCCCAAGTCATGGCTCTCGAGACAGATAGCGTCATCAGCCTCATCGTCGAGAACCGCCGCGTATGGGAACGCCCGGCAATGCGCGCCTCGTCCTTCTACCACAACGTGCGACGGGAAAGCCGTTCGTTGTGACCGGCGACGCCGCTGGTCTCGTGCGGTATCGGCTCGCTAGAGCCACGGAGACACTGGACGAGGCCCGATTGCTTCTGGAGCACGGGAAGCTGTACGGCTGCGTCAACCGCCTGTACTACGCGTGCTTTGGCCTCGGGAGCTTGGGCACGCTGCAGACTATCCTCGACCTGTTCCTCTCGGCGCAGGTGACCCGCACCGACACCAGCCAGCGCAGGGGTCGGGTTGCCCCGACAGCGTCGGGCGTCACCGGCCTACGAGGCTTTCTCGCTTCTCCTCCTCGTAGAGCCGCTCAAGCACGAACTCCTTGAGCAGTGTTTGGTAACCCTTGCCTTTTTCTTTGCGAGGGCCTGCAGCCGCTCGAGGACGTCCGGATCAAACCGGATGGCCACAGGTTTCGTCCTCGGGCGGGGGGCAGGAAGCTCACCGGGTGGGATGGGTTGCATGCGCTCCAGGACGCCCGGGCTCAGGGAGTGCGTCGCCCAGAGATCTGCCTCCTCCTGTTCGCTTGCAAAGGCCGGGATATCCTTCGGGTCGCTGATTTCCTTCATCTTGCGCTTCACGGGCTATCGCCTCCGATATCGCCGGCGCTCATCGCGTTCTGCATCCTGCGCCGTGATCACCCGAATCTTCGGACCTCGTTTTGTGTAGACCACGAACAACACCCGTCCGGTTTCGGTGGCACCCACGGCCGCCCAGCGTGGTTCACCCTTGAGTTGGTAGACCTGCATCCCCAGTCGCCGCGGATCGAGAAGGGCCTCTTCGGCCTCGGCCGGCGTAACATCGTGTCGTGCGATGTGCACAACGTTGGCGTCGTCCCCCTCGAAGTCCACCCGGGCACCTCCGAACGGGGTATCGCGGCAACCAAGCTGTCGTTGAGGTTGATGGCGCCCGCTCCCTGGGTCGTGTCGATGGCCGTGGCTCCCTGAGCAAACGCCTTGTTTCACGGACAGCCCTCGCTGTCTCACGCCGGACGACCAGCGCCACCTCGGTACCCAGGAGGCGGGATGCGTAATGGGTGACAGACTTTGGCTTTGAGCCCCCATCCATCGCATCCAGGGTACCGGCCAAATGGTCGGCGTATTTCGGAATCGGTGGTTGGCTTGCTCCGGAATCGCTGGTCGGCATCGGTCGTACCGGGCGGTCGACTTGCTCCGGAATCAGCATGCCGGATGCCCCCGGCTTCTTCCCCGCCGCAACGGACGGAATCGCCCGCTCCATTGTGTCCACCCCGCGTGGGCTGGGCCGGCCGCCTGGGTGGCTCGAGGCCTCCGGGGAAGCACATGCGGATCCTCCACGGTTTGCAGGTTTGTCGGCGCAGCAACCACCGAAACCCTCCGGCTGGTCAGCCATGCGCCGCCCATGCCCGGCAAGAACTCGCGAGGATGCAGCGCATCAGGCCTCTGCGAAACGACACTCGATGCCGGCTCCGAAGATGGGCCGGGGAACGGGCGCCTCCGCGTGATGAGCATCCGACCGGGTCGCAAGGGCATACCGGGCGCCGGTGTCAACGAGAACGGTCACTACCGTGTCTCCGTCTCCCGCCGCAGGGCTCTTGCCAGGTAGTCGTCATGTCGCTCCGAGACATCGGACAGGCCGCTCGCCCCGATCCCAACGAGGCGCATGAGCCTCTCCGCAGGCGAACCGCGCGGCTTCCCGAGCCCGAGCTGTTCTCTGACGATGCGACGGAGCAACTCGGACATCGAGACACCTTCCTCCGTCGCCTTCCGCTTTAGGGCCCCGTGTTCCGCAGGATCCAGATGGACTTGCGTGCGCTTCACCCTGCTCACCGCCAGCGACATTAACCGAGACACCGGGGGCCGCTGCCTCGCTCGGCCACGGCCACCGCGATCGTCTCCTTGAACATAAGCCCACGAACTTCGTGATAGAATCCACCTGCCGGCATCCTTCACGCTGTAGCTCTGCGTCCCTCTGGGGACGTAACCTACGTTCGTCGTGAATGGGGCCGGTTCGAAAATGACCCACCTGTCTTCATGTGATTCAGAAGGATATCAGCGGTACACGTCCCGACGGTGGCCAATGTGAAGCACCGTGATGCGTCGGCTTTCATCGTCCACGTCGTAAATGACCCGGTAGTCGCCAACTCGGAGGCGCCACCCGTCGCAGAATGAACACGGGGTACCTCATCGGAACCTTTTTTCTCGCTCGATCTCGGCCGCCGCTTGCCCAAACGGAATGGCCTCATCGCCCGACGCTTTTGCCGCGTCGTAGGCCCGGATCGACTCCAGCTCCTCTAGCTCATGCAGCATTTTCTCGTATTCGTCGGGATCGAGCACCACCCCCACGCGAGGCCCCTGTTCGTCAACCAGGTAGCGCACCTCCGGAGCCATCCTTCCCACCTTCCTCCGTCCCCATCGTACCACGCCCAACCGCCGTGACCGGCAGGCCACGGCGCCTCGTTCAGCGGTTGCGGGGCTGGTCCATGCGTCCCCCGGCGGGGCCATCTCCGCCCGCTCGTCTTCCACCCATTCGTAGGGCTTGCCGGCCTCAGGAGCTTGGGCAAGTCATCGGCTGCCGGCCGGTCGTGGTCGCTACCGGCACTCACTTCTGAGCCGAGTATACCACCGTCCCGCCGCGCGTCCGTTGCCGGGGGCGGACTTTCGGCTCGTGGCCGGTCCCGTGGCACAATGGGCCGAGGCGCACGGGTCGGCTGTGCGCCTGCAGGCTCGGGGGTGCATGCCGTGGTCAAGAGCAAGGGTCACGAACGCTTCGGCGGGAACGACCGCCCTGGCCGCCTTCGCGCGGGCGGTTCGGGCGGAGGCAGGACACCTGTCGCTCTATGCTAGCGACGTTCCTCGGGATGAGATTCACGTAGCCGCGTTCGGCGCGTCCGGAACGTGACGTCGCGGCCACTATCCGGTGGCGGGGGATCAACGACGTTTCCCGAGCCGCAGGCGTGGGTTCAAGAACTGGTAGCATCCGAAGACCTTCCACGCCTGGTGTTGCTGCACCTCGCGCTCTTGTTGGGGTGGGACCGGCCGGGTGCGGAGCCTTCGATGCTCAAGACGTCGGGCCTGCGGAATGCCGTGCCCGGTGCATGGACGCGTTGCGCCGAAGGAGTTCGGCCATTCAGCGCTGTCGATAGGGGGACATCGGAGCAAGCGGTGTCTTCGGAGACCCTACCCGGGCAAGCTCCGAAAAGGGCCGGCGGTGGCTCGAAGTGATCACCGCCCGCACTGCCGAGGCGTGGAGGGAGTTCCTGAAGTCGCACGGAGTACCGGGAAGGGAAGGTTGGGGGGATGTCCGCGTTCGTCGAGACGGTACATGGGCCGGTGCGCGTGGAGGAGCTGACCTCGGGCGCAACGTCGAAGCGGTGCGGCGGATCAGGCGATTGAGCAATTCGCCAGGTTCGGATGCGTGCGGCTCATGAGCTTAACGATGCCGAGCGGGTCCTAACCCTGCGCCACCCCTGCAGCGGGGAACACCCGTCCATCGACCCGGCGCAGCCCTTGGAGCGGTGGAGGCTGGCCGAGATCGAGGCAGACGTGGTGGCGGCCTCGGCGCGGCTGCGGGAGCTGGTGCCAGGCATCGGGCGCTTCAGCTTCGCCTACCCGTGCGGGCAGAGCTTCGTAGGGAAGGGGCCCCGGCGGCGGTCGTACGAACCGGTCATCGCCCGCCACTTCACCGTGGAGGGGGCTGGGCGGGCTGGCCAACGACCCGGCTACCTGCCGGCTGCACCGGCTGGAGGCCTGGGTGGTGAGCGGGGTCGGCGCAGCCGAGGTCGTGGCGCCGGTTGAGCGGGCTCTCGCGGCCGGGCGGTGGGTGATAATCTGCTTCCACGGGGTCGGGGGCGACTACCTGGCGGTGGAGCCAGGCGTACTTCGGGAGCTGCCGCGCTGGCCAGCGGGGCTGCGCCCCCGGGTCTGGGTCGACACAGTGCAGGCCATGGCCGAGTACGTGGCAGCGGGGCGGGGTGACGGTAAGGGCGGCATGCCGACGCCTCTCGGCGTGCCGTCACTTTGACCCTTGTCACGCTACTCATGTATGTGCTATCATTTGATAGCGGACGCAGCCGCTTCATAGGTAACGCCTCGGGAGCGCCTCACAGCGGAGGTTGACGTGTCAGCGGACGGTGACCAAGTCCGGGAGTTTCTTCTCACAATGAAGATGGCGCTGGGCAGGGGGCGCTTCTTGTTGGCCGAGCGCGACAAGAACCTGAGAGACCTCGCGGAACTCGGCATGGTCGTCGCAGACGTGTATCAGGTCTTGCAGCGTCTGTCCGTGTCCGATTACTGCCAAGGCCCTCTAGATGACGAGAGAGGCCGTGCCAAGCAGTGGTGGGTATTCGGCCCTCGCTATGAGGGCATGGTCCTGTACGTCAAGGTTTGCGTTAACCGCAACGGCTGCGTCGAATGCCTCTCGTTCCACCGCGCAGCCCATCCCTTGCCTTACCCCTTGCTCGGAAGAGAGGGTCAGCCGTGACGGGCTATTGCCCTAACTGCGACGAGACGCGGGAGCTTCGAACCGAGCGCCGCCGCGAGACCTACATGGTCCGCGACGAGCCCATCGAAGTCGAGGCCGATGTGCTCGTCTGCAGCACTTGCGGCCAGGCCGTCTTCGACGAGAAGCGCGACGAGCGCACCCTTCGCGCCGCTTACGACGTTTACCGGGCGCGCAAAGGGCTGCTCAAGCCTGATGAGATTCGGGAGCTGCGCGAGCGTTACGGCCTCTCGCAGCGCTCATTGGCGCGCCTTCTCGGATGGGGACTGGTGACGGTCCAGCGTTACGAACGGGGCGCCTTGCAGGACAAGTCCCACGACGACCTGCTTCGGGCTCTGGAGGATCCGAGCTTCGTGCTGGAGCTGCTGGACCGCCACGGGGACCGGTTGCCGGAGCGGGTCCGGCAGGCGGTGCGCAGCGCCGCGCTCGGGGCGGCCGCGTTGAGGTATCCCGTCAAACTCGCCCGGGAAGTAGAACGGGCCATTCTCGTGGACTACCACCGTCGTCCGGACCTGCATGGCCTGCGCGCCTTCGACCTGGAACGGTTAGAGCAACTCGTCGTCTACCTGGCCCGGCGGTGCCCCGGGGCGTTCAAGACCAAGATGGCCAAACTGCTGTGGCTCGCGGACTTCGGCCACTTTCGACTCCACCGAGTCTCCATCACAGGCCTCGCATACGCGCGCTATCCGTACGGACCGGCGCCCGACCACTTCGCTTCTGTAATGGCGGCTCTGGAAGAGCTCGGGACCGTGAGGGTGGTGGAGGGGGTGGCCGGCCCGTACCAGGGCGAGGTCGTCGAGGCCGTGCAGGAGGAGAGTCTTGATGAGTTCGCCGAGGCCGAGCGCCGTACCATCGACTGGGTAGTGGCGCGCTTCGGGCGCATGGTGGCTGCCGAGTTGAGCCGTCTTTCCCATGCGGAACCCTCGTGGGCCGAGCGAGCCGACGGCGACCTCATCCCCTATGCCGAGGCGGACCGCATCCGGATGCTGGACGGCCTGGAGGCCCGATAGCCAGGACTGGCAGCCAGAGAACTGCTTATCGGGAGCTGCCGTGAGGTCACTGTTACTTACGGTTGGAGGCGACAAATGACCCTCGACGATGTTTTCGCCGTCCTGGGCTTGAGTGTGGGCACTGGCGGAGGTATCGGACTCCTCGTCCGCTCTACCCGAGAGGGAACCTGAGCACGTCCCTAACGGAACGATGTGGGCCCACGACGGATCCTGAAAAAGCCGCGGCCTTCTTTGCTCGGGAGACCGACCGGACCCGGTAGCCGCGTTCCGGTTCGTGGAGCAGCAGAAGGCCGAGCATTCGGTGGCCATGGCGTGCCGGGTGCTGGACGTCTCCCCCAGCGGGTATTACGCATGGCGCCGCCACCCGCCCTCGCGGCGGGCCCAACAAGACCGGGCGCTCATGGATCGCATCCGGGCCATCTCCATGCGGCCGGCCGGGGCACCTACGGAGCGCCCCGGGTGTAGGCGGAGCTGCGCATGGCTCACGGCGTCTCCTGCTCTCGCAAGCGGGTGGCCCGCCTGATGCGCCAGATGGGCCCGCAGGGCGCGCATCGACGCACGAACCGGGGCCTCACCCGGCGGGACCCTCGCCGTCCGGTCTTCCCCGACCGGGTGCAGCGGGTCTTTGCGGCCGACGCCCCGGATCGGTTGTGAGTGGCCGACCTCACCCAGCACCCCACCGAGGAAGGCTGGCTCTACCTGGCGACGGTCCTCGATGGCTTCTCCCGCCGGGTGGTGGACTGGGCCATAGGAGAGCACCCCACGGCGGAGCTGGTCATCGACGCCCTCAACATGGCGGTCGGGACTCGCCAACCGGCTGGCGGGCTGGTGCATCACTCCGACCACGGCGCCCAGTACTGGGGTTGACCCGATCCCATGGACACCTGCACACTTGGGGCGGAGCCCCAACAAGGAGGGTGTCCTGTGCCACCAACCCGACCCGCGTATCCGCCGGAGTTTCGCGCCGAGGCCGTGCGGCTGGTGCGCACCTCCGGCAAGACGCAGAAGGAGATCGCCGCCGACCTCGGGGTCTCCACCGAATCCCTACTCAAGTGGGTGCACCAGACCCAGATGGACGCCGGCGAGCGCGAGGGTCTAACGACGGTCGAACGGGAAGAGCTGCAGCGGCTGCGCCGGGAGAACCGCATCCTTCGGGAAGAGCGAACGCTCCCGTTCCTGGCTGACGCGCCGGCAGATCTGCCTCACTCGGTATAACTCCCGATCTCCACGCTCATAGCTCGGTGAGCACTTCCCAGCTCGGCAAATGTGCCATTTGGTGTGAGGCATCGAGCTTCCTGCGTCAGGCAAGTCTCTCGGCAAGCGACAAGGAGGCACAGGCTCAGGTCAGGCGTAACGCGCCGAGAGTCACCATTTCCCAGTTATCCGAATAGGTAGCTTGCGGGCAATTCCGACAGACCAATGCGCTGGCCGCTCTCATTCTGCTTTTGCAGATTGCGGCGGTTCGTCTATCCTTGGGCGGCTTGACAAGCGGAACACTGCCGCGATAAGCTGCGGACCAGAGGGAGGTGCTCAGCGACATGCCCAACCAGGACGCCCAGCCAAGTGGGCGGAAGCGGAGCACTCGCTATCCTCAGGTATCTCTGAAGCGCTGCGAGGAGCTAGCCCGACAGCTCTACGCTTTGGGCGCTCGCCGCGTCCACGTCGACAAACTAGCCGAGGCCCTTGGGTACAGATCTGCGAAGTCGGGGGTCTTTCTGTCGCTGAAGGCCGCGGCGAGCTACTTTGGCCTAGTAGAGTACGAGGATCCCCAGTACCTCTCGTTGCCTGCGGATGTCATCGCCGCATATCACTCCGGGAGCGAGGCAGAGCTCCGCCGCCTCCGGGTGCAGGCAATCCGGCGGCCGCCCCTGTACCAGAAGCTCCTCAAGAAATACGAAGGAAAGCAGCTTCCTCCTCTCCGACGGTTGCAAGAGGAACTGTTTTTGTTCCCGGAGTACGGGATCCTTAAGGAGGCGGCCGAAGGAGCAGCCAAGGCCTTTATCGAGTCGCTCAAGTATGCCGGCGTCGTTGACGAAAACGGCTTCGCGTCGTTTACTGAGTCGCAGCCCGAGAAAGCCCCAGCCGCGCTATCGACCTCGGATACGCAGGGCCGAGGCCCCCAGCCAGAAGCGGCTGTTTCCGAGGAGCGTGAGACAAAGCCTGCCACACGGGAGGCGGAAGCGGGAACGACACGATACGAGAGGGACGTATATGACATTACGCTGGAGCTAGGGCAACGCGCTCACCTGGAGCTCCCCCCTTACTTGACGGATCGGGACAAGAAACGTCTCAAGGCCATTCTTGACGCCACTCCGGAGCCGTCATCAAGAGACGCGGTCGACCCTGCTTGAGGAGAAAGGGTGGGCAGTCTTCTATGAGTGCCACTTGTCGCGACGCCTTGGCCGGATGGGAGCTCTACAAGGCTTCTCACTTCTTGCTGAGTCTCAATGAGCTAAATGAAGTGCTCCGCGCTAAGGGATACCACCCAGTTTCCCTGCGCACATTTGATCACTATCAGAGACTGCGCCGTCACGGGATCGCCCACTACGTACCGATAAACCAGTTGGATGTAGACGTTGCTCGGCAGCGCGCTTGGCAGCTTTCAGGCCCAAACGACTGAATGGGGAAGCGGGCGTCTTTCCGGATCTAGGTCAGGTCGAGCCGCGGACGCGTCCTCTAGGTCAGAAGCTACCGCCACGAGGGCCCCTCAGGCACTGGCGTACTCGGGCGCCAGGGCGACGCGTTACGCCCCAGCGCCTCGTCTCGGCCCGCAGGCGCCGGTCAAGCCGCCACCCCGAGGCATCGCAGACGCCACCCTGGCACGCTCGGCAGACGCGGAAGCGCACGGGCAACCTTCGGCGCGGGGGACCCCTTCGGCCCGGTTTTGGAGGCCATCGCCGGCCTGCACGTGGTCGTCGTCGACGGCGAGACCATCGGCCTGAACCCAGCCGGAGCCGTGGTGGTCGGGCGCAACGTCGGATTCAATCGGCGCACGCTGATGGCCTACGGCCGGCGCGTGGGCGGGCCGCCGGAGCTGGCGCGCTTCGCTGACACTTATGAGATGGCGCGCCCGTTCGTCGGCGTTCCCGACCTACCGCGTTAGGGTCTCTGCGAGAACCTGGCGATTCGCACAAAGCCGAAGCAGCGGGCGCCGCACGCCGTCGACATGGCGGTGAAGCTTCTATTGCACCTCCATCCGCTGGTTGCGGCCGGCACCGAAGAGAGCCGCGCAGTGACACGGGCCGTCCGCGACGCTTTCGAGCCCTCCGCCGACGAGACCGCATCGCTGGACCAAGCCGGTCGGCTCGCTTCGCCCGGCCCGCTGCTCAAGGCAGCTGCTTCACGAGGTGGTGGCAGACGGCTGGACGGCGCGCCAGCGCTACGCGCGGCTGCCGAGCTATCTCGACACGGGGATGTTCCCCAAACACGTGGCGTAGGAGCCGGCTCAACCTGCGTAAGCACCCGGTGCACAGCGGACCGCACCGCGTCGTGCGGCAGGACAAAGGGAGCCGATTCGTGGTGGAGGGCCGACCTCTCTTACTGGGCGGGTCGCCCCCGGATCGACTGCATCGAGTTCATGGTGATGCCTGACCTCATGGCGCGGACCTGGGCGCCGGAGGCCGGGGACTCGGATCTCATCCAGTCGCCGCTGCCTCCCCCGGATGTGGCGTGGGGAGCCTGCTTAGCGGCCGACCGCGCGTTGCCCTTCCGTCCGGCTGCCGTACCCGATGATGGCGGCGGTCAGGCGCCGAGGGATTCGGGGACAGAGGGGGTACCTCGGCCGGCGCAATGCGGTCTTTCCTGGACAAGCATCGCGTTGTCGGCACCGTGCCGCGGCGGAGCCCGCCGTCACTCAACCGAGGGAAACCCCATCAGGGCGCGCAGGTAGGCGATCTGCCCCGTGTGGTAGGCTTCGTGCTCGAGGTAGCCCACGACCTAGGCGAAACGTTCGAAGCGGCCCTCGGCGTCGGGCGCCAGGAGAGCCTGCGGGGTGAAGGCACCGTAGGTCTCGACCCAGGCCCGTTGGAGGGCTGCGAAGCCCTCGAGCTCGGCCGCCCAGGCGGCGGCGTCCGGGCGCTGGGGCGGGCCCCAGTCCCGGTCCAGCGGGGCCGCCGGCCGGCCCGCTAGGCTGTCCATGAAGCGCTGCTTCCAGATGGCCACGTGACGGACGATCTCCCGGATGCAGTGGCGCTCGGGCGACGGCCGCCACAGCGCCTGCTCCGCCGACAGGTCTTTGACCTGGCGCCAGATGGGCGCGTGGCTGTAGTTGCGCCCGTCGAACAGGCGCTCCACCGCATCCCGCAGGGCCGCTCCCAGCGCATCGGACATGGCCTCGCACCTCCGTCCCGGTTCTGCGGCCCATGCCTCGCAATCCGCCCGAAGGGCTTCGTAGCCTCGGTTGACCTCGGCGATATAGCGTTGCCGCTTGATTTCCTTGTGCGCCAGCTCCCACAAGCGATGACTCACCACCCGAATCGCCGCCGCGAGATCGGAGGGGTCCCCTTACTGGTGCTTATGGTCTTGTAGCCACCTGGCGATAACATCCAGCTGCCGGTCGACTGGGCCGAAGGTAGCCGCCGACGAGCCGGTGCGCCCGGTCAGCATCGTCCTGCGGCTCATCTGCCCCAACGCGGGCGCAGGCCGGCCCTCTTAAGGGGCGAGAGGCCGGGTGTCGACGAGCGGCGGCCCCCCATGATGCACCTGGCGGCTCGCGCCACGGGGGCCGCCGGCCTTCCTCGACGGACCTCTCCCCCTTTTTCAGCGATATACGTCTCGACGATGGCCGACATGGAGCACCGTGATGCGGTGCCGCGTATCGTCGATTTCGTAAATCACCCGGTAGTCGCCTACTCGAATGCGCCAACCTTCACGGCCCGTTAGCTTGCGACCATCCGGCGGTCTCGGGTTAGCTGCAAGTTCCCTGATGGCATCCCGCACCCGTGCGTAAACCTCGTCTGGCAAAGGCCGCCTGCTCAAACGGGACTGCCTCGTCTCCCGACGCCTTTGCGGCGTCATAGGCTCGGATAGACTCCAGCTCCTCGAGTTCCTCCAGCATCCGCTCGTATTCGGCCGGGTCGAGCACAACCCCGGTTCGGCAGCCTTGCTCGTCAACCAGGTACCGTACTTGCGTTCCCATGGCTCCCTCCGTCCATACATCCTTCCTCCGTCCGGCGCGCCTTTCATGGAGGCCTCAAGGCTGTTGACGATGCAGCCGAGGCCCTGAAGGGCATCCAGCCCCGGCGCTATCCTATCACGTTGGTAGGGCTCCTCACGCAACTGACAGCGCCTACGTCTGCCGTCCGGAGCTACGCCCCCGGCGACAAGATGGGCCAGCCAAAGAAGACGCAACCCGTTCTGCAAGCGCGGCGCTGGGTCACCGAGGCCCTGCTGACCGCTATCGTTCGCGAGGCCGGGTTCCCCCAAAGCCCGCGTGACGCTGGCGCTCCCCGACGTCGGCAGGTATCGTGACCTTGCGGGCAGGGCCCGATGGGCGCTGGAAAGGCTCGGCCTCGCGCATGGCCCGCTTCCAGGCTTCGCGGGGCGCCAGCCGTAACGCGGCTTTCAGCCCGACGTTGCGGAGCAACAAAGCCAGCGGCCTCAGCCGGGCCTCCGGATGCTCCGGCCCGTTGATCAGGTAACCTCTTACGAGTTCGAGCTTCTTCGGCGCAAAACGCGCATACAACTCGACATCGACGGGGGCACCATCAGGGCCCACGCAGGGCCAATCCGGTTCCGGTGAATAGTGCATCATCACCACCTCCGGGCGTCGTGCCTGGCCTGAAGGCTTCGCCAGTGGCAACGGGGCTTCCTTGCGTGACCCCCGCCCATCGCCACGGGCTCTGGCTGCATGCCGCATCGAAGCCTGGGCGAAACATGCCCAGGACGCTCGGCCAGCTCTTGGAAGCCCACGGCCATGCATGTCGACACGCCGTCGACATTCGGTCCATCTCCATCAGCCGTTGGCGGTGATCCCGCAGATGGCGCAGGTGTCGGCAATGAAAGCGACATCGGGCGCCCGAACCGTGTCAGGGCTCTGGGCGAACAAAAACCCATCTCCCCTGCCACGCGCCCCAGCCGTTGCTGACGCGCGAAGGGGGCCAGGAGCCCGGCGAGGAGCCCCGCGACGATACCATGCTCGGCCCCACGGGGAGCTATTTCTCTCAGCTCCTTTCTCTGAAGCCGGGCCTACTCGGAGGGTGGCCGTCGGCCCCTTCCTTCTGCCTTGTCTACCAGGTCACGCAGCCATACGGCCTTACCGGCCGCGCGACGGCACAGCTCCCGGTCGTTGCTCAGGATATGAACGTCGGTCTCCCTCGCCCGACATACCAGGTATTCGTCGACCATATCCCCCTTGCCCAGCGCCTGCAGGCTCAGGGCGGCTATGACGCATTCGCGTTGCTCACATTCGACTTCCGGGGCTTGGGCTAAACGAAGTACCCGCTCGGCGGCCTCGGCGGCAGGGAGCTGGAAAACCGCCGCATGCTGCAGGGTGGCCACTGTCTCCAGTACCACGAGGGGGGTTAGCAGCAGGCGGTCACCGGCCGCGCCCACCCGGTCGATAAACGCATCCAGCGCGCGGTAGAGCGCCCGGAGATGGGGGTCGACGGCAGCGGCCGGGGCACCTGGGCTGTGCTCCGGGCGGGTGAGCAGGTAGAGAACGATGTTGGTGTCCAGCAGCCAGGTGGTCATCCGCTCGATGCCCGCGTCGATCACTTGAGGGGCTGGTTGACCGAAGCCGCGGCCTCCCGGAGGGCCTTAGCGTAAGCAACCAACCCCGCCGAGCGACGGGACGCCCCCCATCGCTCAGCCAGCCCTCGGCGCCCCTCTCGAATGGCCTGTCGAACCGTCTCCTCGTCCAGGGGGTGGCGGGGCTTGACCAGCCCTCGGAGGTCCTTGAGCGACGTCGGCCGGGGAAGCACGATGATGCGTGCCTCTCGCTCGCTGACCGCTTCGACGAGGAGGTCGTCCCCGACCTCGATGCCCAGCCGCTCGCGAACGGCCTTCGGCATCGTAATCTGCCCCTTAGGGAGCACCCTTACCACGCCCATCGGATGACCGTCCCTCATCTGCAGTCTACCGCCTCCTACGAAAGCTGTCCAGGTCAGACATGCGGCCGGCACGTAGGAGTCTCGCCGCCTGGTAGGACGATTATGCGGGAGCCTCTTACGAGTAGACCGCACGGAACGAGGTCAGCTCGGGCAGACGCAACAGATCGGGGAACGCGACGGCGTGGAGCTGAACGAGTGGCTGCAAGCCAGCGTGCACTGGCACGTAACGCTTCCGGCGGACTCGCCCGGCGAGGGGGGCGGGTCGGGCCCAGCGCTTAGGGTTGCAAGGAAGGGGCCACAAGCTCCCCGTGGGGCGAAAACAGCCCCACGCCCGCCTGCCGGGCCGCCTCCTCGGCGCCCGAGTAAATCACCAGTCCGAACACCACCGGCACGATCGGTTCGGGGAAGCCCTCGCGACGCACGGCGGCCACGAAGGCGGGTTGACGGGCTTTGGCGAGGACCTGATCCATGGGGGTGCGGTACTACACTCGTCCCTTCACCTCCGTGGCCAGCGTGAAGACCCGCCCCTCCGCCTCCACTGCTACGACCAGGTCCATTTCCCCGTCGAAGACCACCGGGGTCGCCTTGAGCACCTTCCAGCCCTTGCGCCGCAGGATCTCCGGTACGAGGTCCTGAGCGATCTGCTCATGTGCCGGGCCCCACCGTTCTTCCATGTGACCGATGGTCTGCGTCAGCGCATCGACCCTTGCCGTCAACGTCTCCAGCCGTGCCTCGGTGCGCCGTTGAGGCCACGTCTTCGCGCAAGAGCCGGATTACGTCTTCCTTCAGCACCAAGTACAAGCCTCCTTCGGCCTCCCGCCCGTAGTTTACCATGGACGACTTTGATGGCCGCCGGCCCCGGGGAGTGGGCGATGGCAACGCTACCCGTCCTGTCGAGCCCCCGCTGCCAGGGTGACGGTCCGGCTATGCCCCCGCCGCTGCCGCTCCCGCCGCCCCGAACCGGAATTCGTCCGCGTCGCACACCGGTGCGTAGCCGATGGCCTGGTAGATGTGGTTGGACGTCGCGTTGCTCCGGTCCGTGAAGAGAAAGCAGGCCCGGTACCCCGAGTCCAGCAGCCACTGGCTCAGCGCCGCCACGCAGGCGCTGGCGTAGCCCCGCCGGCGCAGCTCCGGCGGCGTGTAGACCGCCTGCACCCGGATCCCGTTGGGCGTGGGCCCGGTGAACGCCGCCATGGAGACCGGGCGGGGCGGCTGCCCGTCTTCCCAGAGCACCATGCCGCGCCGCTCGGGCTGCAGGCCCGGCTGCAGGTAGCCGTCGACGAGCCGCTGCGCCCGGGCGGCATCGGGCGGTTCCTGCGGCAGGGCCTCCGCGGCGAACGCCGTCACCCACCGGACGAGTAGCTCCCGGTCCTCCTCGGTCGCCCGCCGCAGCCGGCCGGGCACTCCCGCCGGCGCCCGCACTGGGCGGCCCTCGCGCCGGACGAGGGCGTAGATCCGCTGCGCCATCCCCGGGCGGAAGGGGATGCCCGTGCGAGCCTGCCACAGTTCGGCGAACCGGCGGCCCAGGGGGCTTGGGGCCAGCACCCCCGGCACCGCCCACCCCCCACCCGCCAGGTCGTCTGCGATGAGGGCCAGCGGTTCGGCGGGCGCCGGCGCGTCAAGGGCCCCGAGCTCCGGCGCATCCGGCGCGCTGAGCTCCGGCGCATCGGGCGCCTCGAACCGGGAGAGCAGCAGGTTGCGGGGCGGGGTCATGAGCGCCGCGGCCAGCACCCGGTCGCCTTTCACCACGGCGGCCAGGTACGGCGGAGCTTCGGAAGGGCCGGGTCCTCGGGCAAGCTCGCCGGCCACCCCCAGCATGAGGTGGTGCTCCGCCTCGTGCTGCAGCAAGAATGCCCCTGCCAGCGCCAGGAACTCGCCCGCCGACTGCAGCCGCACCACCCGCATCCTGACCGCCCGCCCTTCCCCAGGTCCCTGCCGCCCATCCTCGCCCTCCGCTGCTCGTGCCTCGACTCCGGCGATTCGTCCCGCCGGCCCGCGCACGGGGGCAAGACGCGGACGCCAAAGCCGGCGCCCGAAGCCGCTCACCAACCGCGGTGGCCACGAATTCGTGGTCGGCCAGGGCATACCGGGCACCCGTATCGACGAAAACCTTCAAGTCTCCTCCTCAACCTCTCGGCCCAGCGCCTCTGCCAGATGATCGTCATGCCGCTCCGAGACATCGGGCCATCCACTCGCGCCGATACCCACCAATCGCATGAGGCGATCGGCCCCCGCCCGAGTTGCTCCCCGGAGCCCGAGCTGCTGCCTCACAAGGCGACGCAACAGCTGGGACATCGAGACCCCTTCTTCTGCCGCGCGTCGCTTCAGCGCCTCGTGCTCGAGTGGGTCGAGGTATACCTGCGTCCGTTTCATATCACCCACCGCCGCCAACATGATAATGTCGCAGAGCTACCCGCACCGGCGAGCAGGCGCTGGTGTTTTGCGGGAGCCGGACGGCCGCCGAACGCGCCGCCCGGGAGATCGCGCCGTTGTTGGAGGATGCCATCCCCCGCGAGGCCCACCGGGAACTCATCCATCTGGCCGGCGTCGTGCTAGACCGGGACCCGGACGCCGAGGACGTGGTGGAACTGCTCCCCAGGGGCGTCGCTTATCACCACGCCGGGCTTCCCCGCCCCATCCCGCCGGTGGCCCGCGGGATGTTCGTCGGCACCATGCACGGTTGGGCCTTTCAGATGGTCCAGCAACTGAGCGGCGAATACGGCGCCATCGGTCCTCTCACCGAGGAACAGGAGTGGGCCCTCGTTTTCCGGGTCGCCCCTGGGTCGCCTGTCGGAGCTCTTGAGCGAGTTCGACCATGCTATGAGGAGGGGGGCGCCGAGACGATGGTACGAGGCCGCTTCAGCCGAGGCTTCGGCAGGTTCTGCGGACGAATCCCGGGAAGATGTGACCATGCTGCCGGCGGACGCGGACGGTGTCGCCGAGCCGCCAGCCATGGACGGCCGGTACCCGCCGGCGAGCGAGGTGGCGACGTGCAGGGCGTGCGACTTCCGCACCTTCTGCCCTGACGGCCGCATACGCCTCTGAGCGTCGAGCCGAAGAGGACCGGTGAGCGGGTACCAGACATCGCGCCCCCGAAGAACGTTGGGCCTCAAGCGCGCCTGTCCCTCGGGTAGTCCAGCTCAGCAGCCCTTTGCCGCAGATCCGGTGGCGCTGCAGCGGCTGTGGGAGATGCGTCCACGGTTGCCGGTGCCATGGGATGCGGGTATGATGGAAGCGGCCCGAAACACTGGGTCGCGGCGTGGGTGGTTCCGAACAGATGGCCCTATCCTATCGCTTGCACGACATTGTCGTGTACGACAAGTACGGCCAAGCAGTCGCCATCGTGGAGGTCAAGAGCAGGCGCGACATCTCCGATGCCGTCGCTTCCGAGCTCGCGGCGCGGCTCTGGGATACCCCGACCGCCTTGCCGCCCTCGGTGCAATACGTCTTGCTTCTGACCCCCTCTCGCGGGTACTTGTGGCAGGTGTCAGGCAACCGAGTAAACTGGCACGACCGTATCTCCTTCCCGATGGAGCAGATTGTAGCACGCTACGGCGGTCTAAAGACCCAACCCGGCCTCCTGCATCTCAGTCTAGCGTACCTCGTCAACCGCTGGCTGTCTGACCTGGTGCTTGGTCGGGACGAACAGGATCCAGACTTGCGGGCGGCGCTGCGGCGAAGCGGGTTCGTCGACGCCATCGCGGGTGGCGACGTTCGACTCGAGCAAATGACGAAGGCGGAGTAGCTAGCGGTAAAGGCATGATTGTTTACATCGAGTCGAACTTTGTCCTAGAACTTGTATTCGACCAGGCGCAGCGCGCTTTCGCCGAACACATTCTTGGCTTCGTCGAACAAGGTGGGGCGTCGCTCCGGTTGCCAGCGTTTACGTTGCTTGAACCATTCTACCGGGTGACCAGCCAGGTGAAAAGGCGATCGGAGCTGCGCCGTTTGCTTGAACAGGAACGGAAACACCTGGCCAGGGCAACCGATGAAGGTGGCCGGGCCGCGGAAGCCTCCGTGGCGCAAGCAATCCGAGCGCTCGATGAAGCAAACTTGACTGAGTATGAGCGGCTTTATATAACGCTCGACAGAACACTGGCTTGTGCCCAGATCCTCACGGTCACGCATTCGGTCTATTTGCGCGCCCGAAGGTATCAAGATGAATACGACCTCGAATACCCTGACGCAGTCATCGCAGCGTCCGTGATCGAGGACCTGGAGCATCATCAAGATGAGGCGGCGTTCCTGTGCCGAGACAGTGCACTAACGGACAGCATGGTGCGCGCCGAGTTCGACCGACGACATTGTGTGCTCTTGACTAACTTCGAGCGAGCTGCGCACTTCGTCACCGGACGGAAAGGGTTGGCTGGGTCTGCGTAGCCATGAGGTGCTCCGCAGGCTCGCCACCGTTGATTCAGCGAGTCTACGGGGCTTGTCCGGTAACGTGGTGTTCGCGGCCGCTGCATTCCGTTTTGGGGAGAAAGAGCGCCGCCAATCGCCCCTTCAGGGGGTCCAGCTCATCCACCACCGACCGGGCCCACGCTATCCAACGCCCAAGGGCGCCTTCTGGCCCTGTGTCCATGCCTCGCAGCTTCGCCTGCTGTTCGACGGCCGAGATGTACGCCCTGACGCGCCGCGCCAGATGCCACCGTTCGGCTTCTTCGGCCAGTTGCCGGCGCCGGGCCTCCTCGCGCTGGCGCTCCAGTTCCTGGAGCCTTCGCCGCCGCTCCTCTTCGGCCTGTCGCTGCCGAGCTCGCTCCTCGGCTTCCTGTTGCTCGCGCATAGCCCGGGCGGCCTGCTCCAGTGCCACAACCACCTCCCCGAGACACTCCTCGAGGCGCTCTCTCGCACCATCCGTCCAGCGCTTGCGGGCGTTGCCGGGCCAGTAGCTCACGATTTCCAGGGAAAGGCGGCCACACGGCGTGTAATCCCACATCGGCGCGAAGGCCCACGAGTACCGTGCCCGGGCTTGTTGTTCCTCCAAGGTGGGCGTGTGGGGCCGGCGGTTCAGAAGCTCCCTCAGCCGAAACTGGACCTGCTGGCCCTGCACCTCCACCAGGGTGTCTGCCCTCTGCATTCCCGCCCGCACCCATGCGTCGGGATGCCGCCGCACCAAGACGCGGCCGCCCCTCGATTCGACGGCCTTGAGGAGCGCGTCCAGGATGCGCATGGCGCGGTCGACCGAGGACGGCGACACCGCCACGTCGAGGCTGCCCTCCGCTCCCCTGACCCGCAACAGCCCGTCCCTATCGGGCGTCCACCGCCGGAGGGCGTCGAGGGTGGATCGGACCAGCGGGTGTGGCGCGTTCAGCTTACTCTGCACTGTGACCTCTGGCGCGGTCTCCTTCTGCACCGGCGTCTCCCGCCTTTGCTGCGTCGGCGCCCGGATCACGCACGCGGTCGGGGTCTGCGGACTCTTGGGTGGCGGCAGGGGCGCGGGTTTGAGGTGTTGACCTACGGCCACACGCTGCCAGTACCCCCGGCCGGGACGAGGTACCTCCATCCGCCTGCAGTGTTTCGCCAGCATGACGTCAGAGATACCGAGACGCCGGGCCACCCGCTGGATGGGTTCGGACCAGACAAGCCGGTAGAGCTCCTCACGAGTCAGGCGCACCTCTTCCACGAGTCATGCCCCCCTTACCGCCGGCGGGGTCAGGTCACGCGCCTGGCTTCAGGCACCTGGCATCGACGCGTCCATCGGAGAGGACCCATCGCGTCGCTCGCACTTGACCTCGGGCGCCGGGCCAGCTGAAGGACTCTCTTTGCGGCCTCGTGGCCGAGAGCTGGAGGACGGCCACGTGCTGCGAGATGGGGATCGAGGCGCACGCCCGGGGCGGTGTGCCTTTGGGCGGGTGAGCAGGTAGATGACGACGTCGGTGTCCGGCAGCCAGGTTGCCATCGGTTGACCGCCCGCACCGAGCACTCGGCGGGTCGACCCGCTGCGCCTCCCGCCCTCGGCGTGCGTCCGAGGCGGCGACCACTCCCCCAGAGCCCCGGGATGCCTCCCACCCTTCGGCGAGGCCTCGTCGGCCTTCTCGGATGGCCTGCTCGACCGTCTCGCCCTCCAGGGGACGCCGGGGCGTGACTGGCCCTCGAAGATTCTTGAGTAGCGTGGGCCGGGGGAGCACGATGCTGCGCGCCTCTCGGTCGCTGACCGTCTCTGTCAGGACGTCGCCCCCGACCTTGATGCCCAGCCCTTTGCGAACGGCCTTGGGCATGGTGATCTGCCGCGTTAGGATACCGAGTCGGGATGTACAGCTTGCCCAGTGCCCAGGCCGCATTGAGCAGCCCCTGAAAGCGGGAGCCGGTGCCTTCGTCGGCCTCACGGTCCGGCCCGTTTTGCCCAGCAGACCGTAGGCACCGATGTATGTCTCGTCCTCCATGATGAATCTTCCTTCGGCTCCCGGCGCCGCGACCGGGTCGGTCCGCCCTCGCCGTGATTCCATGTCAGCATCGCGACTCGCTTGACCCGGAGCCGCCTGTTCGGCCAGCGCGACGTCGGGCGGAGCGAGCCTCAGCGGGACAGTCCCGGCGGCGGGCCTGGAGCGGCCAGGACAATCCTCCCTCGCGCCGTAGGCCCGGATGAGACGGGCGTCGAAACAGCGCCTCGCGCGTCCTAGACCACTTCCTTCAACCCCACGGGCTACTCTGCTGGCTGCCGACCCCGCGACAGAACCCACCTCGTTTGATGACCATCCGATCCGGACCTACGGGTGACGCGGGCATACTCCTCGCCACCCCCGGGCGTGGCGGCCTCACAGCGGCTCTCGGACGATGACGCGGGAGGTTGCTGAGAGAGATTATACCGCTCACGGAAGACCCGCAGTCGCCGAGCGAGGCTGCCTCTGCCAGGCAGGAGAACCCCTTCCAGCACCACCCGCTTCGGCTCACCAGCCGTGTGAGAGTCCGCCAGGAGACGGACCGGGGAGTGGCCGAGCGGCTGGACGACGGGCGGTAGTGTATCCTGAAGGGGACCTGCGGTGGGAGATTCCCACTCATGCTGAAGGCACGTGGGCTGCCCATGACCACCGCCACCCGAAAGCCCGTGCCCGTGCGGGTAGACGGCAAGGGATGCGTAATGCTGCCGGCTCACTTCCGCAAGGCGCTGGGCCTGGAGCCGGGTGACACCCTGTTCGCCCAGCAGGTGGGCCGTACCCTTCGCCTGGCGAAGGCCGAAGACCCTCTCTTGCTGCTGTGGCAGCACGCGGAGAAGGAGTACGCCGAGGGGCGCACCGTGACTCTGGAGGAGTTCGCCGCCCAGGAAGGCCTCGACCTGAATGCCCCGCAGGAGGGATGAGGGCCGTACGCCGTCCCAGGCTCCTGCCCCCGAACCGTCCCCTCCTGCGCCTTACCAGGTGCGGCTGTCCTCGACAGCCGTCAAGGAGCTGAAAGAGCTGGGACCCCTCGAGGCAAGGGCGGTGCAGGCGCTTCGTCGGCTGATGGACGACCCCATGGCCGGCCACCCGTTGACAGGGGAGCTGAAAGGCCTGCTGCGGCTGCCGTCCCTGGCATTCTCCCTGCCTGGAGGGGCCTCCAGGGCGGTGTACGCGGTGAAGCCCAAAGGGAGGGTCTGCCTCGTGGTGATCGTCGGCCCCCTCACGAGGGCCTCTCCGAGAGGGCAGCCCGGCGGGTGGCGGCGCTGCGGCGGGGCTCGCACTGCTCCCGGGTCAGCGGCGGCCAGCCAAGGGCCTTGCTACTCGCCGGGGTGCTCGGACCAGGCAGCGTGACGCCACGCCCACCGGCTGGCAGGCCTCACGATGTCGGCGGCAAGCCGCTCGCCGTGCGGTTCTGGACACCGGCCGGCCTCCGCAGCTCGCGAAGCCACCGCCGGCTTTCCAGCTCGACCGGCCCACCTCCGCCCAGCCTGTCTTCCACAGCGGTGCGCCGGATGTGAACCTCAGTCCAGCGGCGGGAGGCCCTGCAACCCGCGCAGCAGCATGATCTGCCCCAGGTGGTAGCTGTCGTGGCGCATGTAATGCACGATGGCCAGCGCCACCGGTTCCTCGCCGCCCCACGCCGGCCTTTCGAGACGTTCAGGCGGCATGGCCCGCAGCAGCTTCACCAGGCGTTGCTGCGTCGCTTCGAGACGGCTGCGGGCAGCGGCCCAGGCTGCGTCGTCCGCGGGCTCGGGGTGCGGAGGCCAGTTGTTCGCCTGCAGGTCAGCCTCCGCCGGAAAAGCCGGATTGCCCTCCAGCGCCCGGATGAAGTACTCCCGCCAGTACGCCATGTGCATGACCTGCTGCCAGGCGGAGTGGCGTTCGGGAGCCGGCTTCCAAAACGCCTGGGCCGCCGTCAGGCCCTCGAGCGCCCTGGCGACGGGCGTGTGATAGGCCTCGTTCCATGACTTCTCGAACCACTCGACCAGGGTCGTAGCGTCGACGGGCATGCGGGCACCTCCTCGTTGCGCTCACGCAGCAGACTTGACGGGCTCGGCGAACACCACGGCGCACCCACTCCCAGCAGGATCGCCGCTGAACGCCCTGCGTTGCCATCAGGGATCGGTCTCACGGTCATCGTACACCTCCATCGCTGACAGCGGTGTGTCAACTTCGCGATTCCTGAGCCGAGCCCACCACGGTGCGAAGACACGAGCGACTCCCGGGGGCCCTCACGCCTCGACGATCTCCACCAGGTCGCCCGGGCGGAGCCACTGCGCCAATCGCGCCGCATCCTGCGGCGACATCCGCACTCAGCCGCCTGACGAGGCGCGGCCGAGACTCGCGAGGTCGGGATGGCCGCGCAAGCATATGTGACCGGGCGCGTCGAGCACGAAGACATCGACCACGGTGCCACCGGCCACCTCTTGCCGCCGTTCGATCACGTGCCACTGCCCGACCGGCGTCGGGCTTGCAGGGCGCCCGACGCCCACCGAGAAAGTGACGGGGCCGGCGTCATCCGGCCACACCGTCGCCGCCCGCTCACGCAGAGAGACCCGGACCCGTGGCCCCATGCCGATAGCCCCTTCAGGACGAGGTTCGCGTTGCATGGTATGCCGGGAAACCTGCCGCGGTATGGCGGAGCGGGTTCTCCGGGAGGGGTCCCTGGCTACGGCCGCCGGATTGAGGAGGACGGCGGACAAGAAGAAAGGGCCGGCGCCCATGCCTCATTCCGCTGTTCACCAGGCGACGCGCAGGCCCTCGAGCGCCCGAAAGGCCATGTTGCGCACGTACCGGGGCTCCTCTACGAGCGAAAGCTCCGGAAACCGGCGCAGGAGCGCTCCGATGGCGATCTGCCCCTCGAGCCGCGCCAGCCCGGCCCCGACGCAGTAGTGCTGGCCGTGCCCGAAGGCCAGGTGCTCGTTGGGCCGGCGTCGCACGTCCAGCCGATCCGGGTCCGGGAACTGGGCCGGATCGCGGTTGGCCGACCCGAACACGGGTCCCGCCACGTCCCCCCTGCGGAAGCGCACTCCGCCGATCTCGATCTCCTCGCGGCAATGCCGGGCCGTCATCTGAACGGGTGCATCGAAGCGCAACAGCTCCTCGACCGCGATGGCCATGGCCTCCGGGGAATCCAACGAGCCCCGAAGCTCGCGCATGGCGTCCGGGTTTTTCAGCAGCGCATACGTTCCGTTGGCGATCAGGTTGACCGTCGTCTCGTGGCCGGCCGTGAGCAGCATGACGGCCGTGCCCACCACCTCCTCGTGGCTGAGGCGGTTTCCGGACTCCTCGGCCGCCAGGAGCGCGCTGACGAGGTCATCCCGCGGCGAGAGGCGGCGCTCTTCGAGCAGCGCGCGCATGTACTCGGCCATCTCCAGGGCCGCGTGAGCGGCCTCGGGCGGCGCCCCCTCCCAACTGCCCAGGTAGGTCGCAATCCACCGCGCCCAGGCGCGAAAGCGTTCCGCGTCTTCCACGGGCGCGCCCAGGAGCCGGGCGATGACCATGACGGGAAGCGGCCCGGCGAAGTCCTGCAAGAGGTCCGATTCCCTACCGCGTTGGGCCATGCGATCGAGCAGTCCCTCGGCAGTCTCCCGGATGAAACCGCGCAGCTTCTCCACCGTGCGCGGGGTGAAGGCTTTGCTGACGAGGGCCCGAAGGCGGGTGTGGTCCGGCGGGTCCCGCAGGAGCATCCAGGTGGACAGAAGCTCCCGGATCGGGCGCATCCCGTCTTGAACGGCAATCTCGTGCCCTGCGTTCTTAGCCTCGCGCACGAACGCAGGGCTTCGCAGGACGGCTACCGCGTCGGCGTAGCGAAAGAGCATGCGGTAGGGCCTATCGAAGCCCGGGATCTCGTAGACAGGGGCGTGCTCCCGCATATAGCGGTAAACCTCGTAGCGGGTCTGCTGCAAGACGGCGTCGCTGGTGGGATCGAACGACACGGTCGGCGCGCTCACGGCGGCACATTCTCCCTTCGTGCCCTGCGGAAGGCTCTGACGGTATATACCGAACGGACGGGGGCAATCCTGCCGGATGGCGTCGCGATTGGGTGGGTCGTCGCGCCTCCGGTCACCCGGTATCGAGCCCGCCATCGACGACGCCCGCCAGCCGCCTCGGCAGCGGATCCAACCGGTCTGCCACCGACCGAGCCCATGTAAGCCAGCGTCCGACGGGGCTGTTGGGGCTCGTGTCCATGCCTTGCGCTTGTGCCTGTCGTTCCACCGCGGCCGCATACAGCCTAACGCGCTGGGCGGTTGCCCATGTATCGGCCTCGCGCACGAGTTCTTGGTGCCTGGCTTGCTCTTGTTCCCGCTTCAGGCGTTCGAGAGTCCGTTTGCGCTCCTCTTCAGCCCATTCCCGGCGGCGGCGTTCCACCTCCTCATGGTGAGCTCGCTTGGCTCGAGCAGCCTGCTCAAGCCCCACGATGAACTTGCCAATGCAAGGCTCAAGTCGCTGGCTGGTGCCGTCCACCCACCGCTGCCGCACTCCGAGACCCAGATACTCAAGATCTCGGATTTCCAGGGCGAGCCGACCTGAGGGAGTGTAATCCCAGTCGGGAATGCGGGCCCACGGATCGTGCCTCTGGCGAAGCTTCTCTTCCGGTGTGACGGTGTGCGGGGTCCGGGCGACCAGTTCTCTCATACGAATTCCGAGTTTCTGCCCGGCGACCTCCACGAACGTACCCCTCTCGGACATGCCACCATTTCGGGCCTCGACCAGCACACGGCCACCCCTCGACTCCACCGCCTTGACCAAGGCGTCCATAATGCGCAATGCCCGATCCAGTGAACCGCGCGACACCGATAGATCGAGAATCCCCGGACCGACTGGGGCCCACAGGAGGCCGTTGTCGGCAGGCTTGGCACGTTGAAGGGCGGCCAAGGTTGTGCGGATAAGTTCGTGGGGCGTGGTAAGGGTAGTTGCAGTACTTTGCCAGCATGACGTCGGAGATGCCGAAGCGTCGCGCTACTTTCTGAAGGGGCTCCGACCAGACGAGTTCGTAAAGCGCCTCACGACTCAGCTACACGCCGTCCACAGAGCCCACCCCCGCTGAGGACCCCGGGGCCCGGGCAGCGCAGCCGCTGGCGAACGGGGTCTCCGTACACGATGACGTGAGCAGCGGGAGTGACCTGCCTCGCTGCCGCGCAGGCCCGCTCAAGAAGCAGTGCGTCCACGCTACTCCCCGCGCGATTGAAGAGCCTGCAGTCGTTGCACGAACGCGCCCAGTTCCTGAACCAGGCGCTCGATGTCGGGGATACCAGATTGGAGGATGTCGTACAGCTCTTCAGCGGTGATCTCGTGATAGAAGTGAATCATGCGGTTGCGGTATCCGGCCATCTGGAGCAGGGGTTGCTCGTTGGCCTGGGACACGACGCTGTAGCGAACCAACCCGCGCGCGATGGACTTGTACTCCTCAGCCATGTCCACGTGTCCCGTCTTGGCCAGGATGTGGCGCCCTACGTCGAAGATCGCTTCCAGGCTCTTTCGGAGGTAGCTTTCTGCAGCACCTATCGCCAGCGGGTCAGCGAGGAACGTCTCCCGCCTGAACGCCGCCACGGTGCGGAGATGACGCAGGTACTCGGTGACCAGTTCCAGCCGCTGAAGAACTCGGGTGCTGTCGATCATCGCCCTACCCCTCCAGGGCTTCCCGAAGGTACGCGAGGAGGAAGGGCCGGAAGTCGGCCGCCCGGCGCAGGATCATCTCCTCATAGCGTTCCCGCACTCCCGGGCTCGCGGCGTAGAGGCAATGGCCCTTGATCGCCTCGGCCTGGAAGACGGAGTGGTTCTCCTGGAGAAACACGAGGTCGACCATCAACGGCTCCAGCAGGTCCGAGAGCTCGAGGTTGAGGCGGGCGTACGTGACGGCCCGGTCACGCCCGGCCGGGGGCAACCCACCAGCAAAGACCACTCCGATGTCCGCGTCGGAACGGGTGGGTCGCGATGGGACTGCGCCCGTCGTTACGAGGGCCGCAACCAAGTCGGCCTGTGAGCCGAAAGCGTACACGAGGTCAAGCCCGTATCGCTGAGCTATGTCCCCAAGGGCCCTTCGCATGCTCACGGGCAGCACCGTCGTCTTTCGCAAGGGATCCCGGATGGTCGTCACGCCTCCACAGTCGTCACGCATCCCGGGACGCCCTCATTGTACGGCTGCCCAGCGGCATCGGACAAGGCGGCCGTTCTTGGATGGGGGCGCAGGAGCGGACGACGTGGCAGGCGCCTCCGGCGCCGGGGCCGTCGACGAGGACTTCGTCCCGCGCAGGCCGCAACCACTCACCAGAACGGCAAAGGCCACCACCAGGGCCAGGACAGCCAGCACTCGTGCACCCCGTGCCCAGGTATGCGTTCGCATCTCGTTTCCCCTCCTTGCATGCCGTGGAGAGGGCCTTCAGGCACCCCTCTCCACGGCATTGGCTCACTTCGTGCTGACGATGGTGACCGTCCGTGCCACCAGCTGGGCCGGTGTGCCCTTCGCCGTGAGGACCCTGCCCACGACGCGGACCGTCTCCCCGACCGCGAGCTTGCTCGGGCTGACCGCCTTCTTCCCCATCCGTACGCTCGTGGTCTTGGTGAGCTTCACTTCGGCCTTTCCGTCGCGAACGAGCCTTGTGATGCCAGGCGAGGACTTCTCCACGGCGATGGTGAGCAGACCCGGCGTCGCGGCCGTCACCTTCCCGGTCAGCGAAAACGTGCTGGCCGACGCGGCCGGTTTCGTCGCACTCGGCCGGGTCGCGGCAGCAAAGCCGACGGCCGACACCGCGAGGGCCACCACCGCTGCGAGGGCCAGCAGACGGATGACTCGGCGCATGTGCCTGTCCCCCCCCTTTCCGTAAAGAGAAGACGGACTTGGGGGGTGAAAAGTTCCCGCCCGCGCGCCCGCGTCAAAGCAGGGGTCCACGAGAGCGGGGATCCTACGGCTGGCCGAGGTGCCGGCGCAGCCGGGCATGGGCCCGGTGCAGCCGGGAACGGACGGTCCCAACGGGAGCGCTGAGAGCCGCCAGCGCTACCTCCTGGACGAGTTCGCCTGCCTCGTCGGGGCTCCGGGCAAGCCGGAGCGCGACCCGGCGGAGCCGTTCGTACTGCTGCTCGATGAGGATTGCCACGCGCACTCGCCCGTCCGACACCAGACCGGCCACCAGCACGGTCAGCGAGCTCCGGCCGGACGAGGAGGAAACCAGCCAGAAGCCCCTCAGGCTCCAGCGCATCATCCGGGATAGGGCGGGTAGCATCATCATGGGAGCCGAGCTCCCATGGATGGCAAGGGCCGCGGTCGCATGCACGACCAGTATCTCCGGCGGCACGTACATGCCTGTTGCCCCCCTCGAGCCGAGGACGGCCCCGGTCTCGGGGCTGATCATACTCCAGTCGGCCGGCCGGAAGGGGGCCGGCCGCGAGCGGCGAAAGGAGCTGCGCCATGGAGGCGTTTGGCCCGAGCAGGGCGCCGGCCCAGGAAAAGCATGGGGCCTCTGGAATGGCGGGGCACCGCATCTGAGTAAGCTCGATTCGGCCGCCGACAGGTTCGATCCGGCCGCCACGAGCAGGGGCCGCGTCCTGCGCGACACGACCCTCACCGTGGCCCTGATCCTGACCAGCCGGCTGCTGGGCTTCGTACGAGAGCGGGCAGTGGCCGAGGTATTCGGGCGAAACGCCCAGACGGACGCCTTCAAGGCTGCGTTCAACATCCCCGATCTCATGTACTTCCTGCTGGTCGGCGGCGCCATCACGGCTGCGTTCATCCCGGTCTTCACGGGATACCTGGCTCGCGGGCAGGAGGACGAGGGGTGGCGGGTGGCCAGCACGTTCATCAACGGCACGGTGGCGCTGCTGGTGACGGCTACCATCGCCGGCATCGTGTGGGCACCGGCCCTCGCTCCGCTGGTGGCCCACGGGTTCGAGGGCGCACAGCGGGCCCTGCTGGTCGACCTGATGCGGTGGATCTTCCCGGCGGTCTTCTTCACGGCCCTCGCCGGTCTCGGCATGGGCGTGCTCAACAGCTACCGGTGTTTTGCCGTACCGCTCCTCGGACCCGTGTTGTACAACGTCGGCATCATCTTGGGGGCGTATGGCCTTGGCCCGTGGATCGGCATCCACGGCATGGCCGTCGGGACCGTCGCGGGCGCGACGACCAACGCGGCCGTGCAGTGGGCGCTGGTGCTGGGACGCTACCGGCGCTGGAGGCCGGTGCTGGAGTGGCGGCACCCCGGGGTGCGAAGGCTCTACGGCCTGATGTTGCCGGCCCTCTTCGGGCTTTCCATCACCCAGCTCTCGCTCATCATCAGCACCAACCTGGCGTCGTCGCTTCCGGCGGGATCCATCACCGCG
This sequence comes from Limnochorda sp. L945t, assembly GCF_035593305.1. Taxonomy (GTDB): domain Bacteria; phylum Bacillota; class Limnochordia; order Limnochordales; family Geochordaceae; genus Carboxydichorda; species Carboxydichorda subterranea. The sequence goes on from NZ_CP141615.1 coordinate 1,668,642, forward strand.
CTCACGCTGGCCAATGCCGTGATGCAATTCCCGCTGGGGGTTTTCGCCATGGGACTGTCGATGGTGGCGTTTCCCACGATGGCCGCACGGGCGGCGCGGGGAGAGGGGCCGGATTTCCTGCGGACGGTTCACTCGACGATGCAGGCGACGTTGTACCTGACCGTCCCATCCGCCGTGGGCCTTGCCGTGCTGGCCGACCCGATCGTCCGCCTGCTCTTCCAGGCAGGGCAGTTCACGACCCACGACAGCCGCGCCACAGCTGTGGCCCTGGTCTTCTACTCGGGCGGGCTCGTCTCGCAGAGCGCCATCCAGATCCTGACGCGGGCCTTTTACTCGCTGCAGGACACCCGGACACCGGTCATCGTGTCAGCCGGAGCGCTCGTCGTCAACACGGTGCTGAGTCTTGCCTTCCTGCGCTTCACCGCGATGGCCCACGCCGGGCTGGCGCTCTCCTTCACGCTGACCAGCCTGGGCAACTGGGGCATCTACTTGGTCCTGCTCGGGCGGCGCACCGGCGGCATGGCGTGGTCGCAGCTGGGAGGCTTCCTCGCACGGGTCGTGGGCACCTGTATTCCCATGGCGTGGGCGGTCGCGGAGGCAGCCGGCTGGGCGGCGGGGCGGGCCGGGTTGGAGAGCCTGCGAGGGCGGGCCATCGTGGTGGCCACGGGCATCGTGACAGGCGTAGGGGTATACGCGCTGGCCGGATGGGCGTTAGGGCTGGGCGAGGCGCGGCAGGCAACCGAAGTGCTGCGGCGAGGGTTGGCACGGGCCCGCCAGGCGACGCAGGCGTGGGCACGGCGGCTGGGGAAGCTTCGCGAACAGGCAGCGCGATGAGGACCCAGCCACCGGCCAGCCGCGCCCAGTCCTTCGATGAGCGTCCGCGCCTTCGCCCCCAGCCCGGCTTCCTTCGCGTCGGGCACCGCGCGACCAACCGCCAAGCCGGAAGCCGGAGTCGGGTCAGGCGCCGGAGGCACTCGGTTGACGGGCCCAGGCAAGTCCGACAACGCTTACGGCTCCCTCTGTCGAAGTTCCCGCAGGTGGGCTCGGGCTATCTCCTGTTCGTCGGGCGTCAGCCCCCCTGAAGCGAGCAAACCCAGCCACACAGCCCGGGCCTCCTCCTCGCGGCCCTGCTGTGCGAGCCAGTGGGCCCACCGGTGGTTGACTTCGAAGTCGTGCGGCGCCTCCGCCGCCACCCTCCGGAAAATCGCTTCCGCCTCTTTGGCCTGGCCCGCCAGCGCCCGTAGTTCGGCTTCATCGAGCTCCCATGCCCACCGGTCGTCCGGGAGGCCGTCGCCCTGTAGCATCGCCCTCCGCCGGGCGGCCTCGGCCCCCTCGGTAGCAAACGCGGGGTGTTCGAAGCAAAAGGTGACGATCTCCTCCAGGACCTTCTCGATGAAGCCGTTGCGCCTGGCGTCGTCTTTGACCCCTTCGGCCACCTGCAGCATCCGGCGGTACGCGTGCAGTGCCCCCTGCGGGTCGCCCAGGTCGCCAGCCAGAGCCGCCGCCACAGCGCTCATATTGTGCAGGAGCAGTGGCACGTCGCCCTGTTCGGCCGTCGGAAGATAAGCTGCCGTGACGTAAGGCGAGCCGCCTTCCAGGACGAGCAGGCCACTCTCAGGGCGCAGCGCCGGCACGGAGAAACGCCCGCAACACTTCTTGAACTTCAGGCCGCTTCCGCATGGGCAGGGGTCGTTGCGCCCGGGCAGGCGCACGCGAGGGCGCCGGGTATCCTCCCCGAAGGAGTTTGCCCGCCACCTCGCCTGCCCCGCCTGCCGTGCCAGACCGCCCAGCAGGCGCAACCGGGTGGTATACGCGACACGGTCGAATGGCTTCCGGTGATGAAACACCTCCCACATGTGCTCCGTGAACAGCCCGGCGATGATGTGCACGGCACGAGCCCGCGAAAACCCCGCTTCCTGCAACGCCTGCAGTGCCGTCCTGGCTTCCGGCGGGTCCGGCACCGCCACCTGGTTCGCGACGACGGCGTCGAGCATGATGTGGAACACGGGGTTCACGCCGCCGATGAGGACTTCGCCGGAGTCGGGCCGCACGAACTCGAGCCGATCCCACAGCGGGTGAAGCTCCTCGTGGGCTTCCATCGCGCGCAAGATACGGCGGTCATCGGAGTCCAGGGCCTCGACGCCACCCGACGAACGCATCTCCCAGAGGAAGGCCATGTGCTCCCGGTTGATCTCCCGAAGACCCGCCCACACGTCCTGCATCGGCGTGCACCCTTTCCCTCTCGGCGGGCGCTCCCTTCATCGGCGCGTGGAGGGCAGGTTCGATGTGGCGGGCGCTCGTCCTGCCTTGTCACGGGAGGGGGGCATTGGGTGGGCCCAACTTTGAGGGGGGCCACGCCCGTGGCCCCCTCCGCGACGGATCCGCTTCGTCGAGAGTTTCGTAAGGGTGCGAGGCCCGGGACTCCTCTCCGTTAGGGCCGTTGGGCGAGGGCGCTTTCGGTGGCGAGGAGCACCGCCCGGGTGTAGGCCGGGTTGTGAACGCCGTAGGAGCCGTCCCACAGGATCATCAGGTAGTTCCACGCGCCGCGCACCAGCGGATCCGAGGTGGGCACGACCGGCTTGCCGTCGCTGCCCTTGAGCCCGGCCAGCTGGCTGTAGACGACCTGCCCGTCGCGGAGCGTCATCTTGAGGCCCTGCTGCCCGTGGATGGCCGTCAGCTCCACGCCGGCGATGGACGTGCCGTCCAGCGGGGCGCCTGCGGACGTCTTGTCGGTATCCGGGTCCCACAGATCGGCGGTCTTCACCTTCGAGGCATACAACGCCATGAACCGCTCGTTGTAAGCCTTCGCCGTCCGGGCGAGCAACTCCCGGGTCGGCCCCTCCACCCGCGCCGCCGTGTATTCGGGCCCGTGGCAGTCGACGCAAACCTTCCGGGAGGCCTCGAACTTGTGCCCGTCCTCGCCCAGCTCGAAGTGGCAGGTCACACACGCATCGCCCGTGAACGCCGCATGAGGCGAGATGAAGCTGGCCGCATCCACGTTGACGAAGTAGGCGTTTTGGCCCATGATGACGTCCGCCTGGGCGGAGTGGTGGGGCGCGGTGAAGCGGCCGGGGTCGGTGGCATTCCACGCGACCTTGCCGTTACGGGTGTTGTGGCAGGTCATGCAAAGCGCCCCACTGCCGACCCCGTGGGCAGCGAACCCCGACGGGAGCATGGGCGTGCTTCCGGCGATGCGCAGTTCGTACGTCTCCGTGTGACAGGCATCGCAATCGATGGGTTTGACCTGGGCCGTGGTCAGGCCCAGCGACTGCATGTACTCGACGCTGGCGGGCTTGCCGTCGGGCCCCAGGAGGTTGCCCGGCTGGCCGGCCTGGAGCTGCGCCACCCACGCCTGGAACCCTTGAGAAGCGTGGCACCGGGCGCAGCTCGCTGCCCCCGCCTGGCGCATCTCCACGGTAGCCTCTTCTTTGGCCAACTCCTCGTTGGCATGGCCCGATACGGCCCACTGCGTCTCGATGTCGGAGCTGCCGCCTCCCGACCCGGCCAGCACCCCAGACCCGAGCAGCCCGGCAAAGGCCAGCACGAGCGCGCCGGCCACGGCGAGCCCCCACACCATCCCCCTCACGTGTCGCGTCACGGCCCCACCCTCCTTCGTACATTCGCCTTCCGGCCCACCCAGCAACCGGTTTGACGGCAAGCAACGGGAGACGAACCGTCTCGCTTACTACGGTGAGGGGGAATGGCTCTCGCGCACCAGGGGCAAACGCCCCTACACCGGCAGTATTTCCTTCCCGCCGCGGGCCGGGCTCCACCCCAGTGCTCGGCTCACGAGGAGCCCCTGTCCGGGTGCGGAATCACGCAGATGAAGCGTAGCTTGCCCGAGCCGGTGTTACGCATCTGGTGGGGCTGGTCGGGGGGCACGTAGATGACGGATCCCGGGCCGAGCACCTGCTCGGAACGCCCGTCTCCCACCGTCCCCTCTCCCTCGAGGACGTACATCTCCTGCTCGTACCAGTGGTGGTGCAGCGGGATCTCGCCGCCCGGCTCCACCTCGAACACCCGCATGGCGTAACGGGGCGCGCCGTCGCGGCGGCTGATCACCCAGCGCAGGCGCACGCCCTGCCCCATTGGCGCCGTCTCCATCGGGACGTCCGTCTCGTGCACCACTCGGATGCCCACGTCCATGCTGTAGTCCCTCCGTCCACCCACGCGTCGCCACGGCAGTTGGGTGCATCCAGCATAACACCGCCCCGCACTCGCCGCCATGAGCATGGTCACCGACGAGGCAAGCCCGAGCTATTCGCCGGCCATCTTCTGTCTCGAGTCGTTCCCTCTCTCCCACTCCGTGGCTTCCTGCGCCAGCCGGCGGGAGGCCTGCTCGAGGCGGTCGAGGCGCTCCTCCCGCCAGCGCCGCCCTGCGGCAATCTCCTCGGCGAGTTCGTCGAGGCCGGCAGCTACCTCGCCCGGGGCGGGACCACCCAGGGTGCGCCGGACCTCCACGAAATGCACGGGATCCAGCGCCTCTTCCAGCGCCGCCGGCGAGAGAGCCACGGAACGGCCGAGCTCGTGGCGGGCAGCCTCATCGAGGAGTGCGGGACTCCATCGGTGTGGAGCAAGCTCGCGCTCCCTCGCCAGTTTCACCAGGCGGCTCACCACGCCGTGCGCCTGGCGAAACGAAAGCCCGGCTTCGCGCACGAGGGTATCCGCCAGCTCGGTCACCGTGCTCATGCCTTCCCGCGCCCGCCGCCGCAGGACCTCTACGTCGACGTCCAGGCTGGAGACCGCCCGGGCGAGCAGCTCGGTGGCCTCGCCCAGGAGCTGCTCCGCCTCGTGCCACACCGGCTGGAGGTTATCCTCCGTGTCGTTGATGTCGGCGAATGACACGTTGGCGTGAAGCGCACACGCCTGCTGGAAGAGGCCCGGCACGCGGCCCAGCCGGGAGCGGATGTGCTCCAGCACTACCGGGTTGCGCTTGTTGGGCATGATGCTGCTCACCTGTACGAACGCGTCGGCCAGCCGCACCCCGGCGACCTCGTTGGCGGCCCAAAAGGTGAGGTCCGCCGTGAACCGGCTCAGCGTCCCGGCGAGCGTCGAGCACTCGGCCAGCAACGGCATCACGTAGTCTGTCGAGGCGACGGCGTCGTAAGCGTTTCGCACCAGGCCGTCGAAGCCGAGCAGCTCTGCCAGGAGCCGCCGGTCGATGTAAAACCCGCTGGTGGTGAAGGCTGCGGCTCCCAGGGGCGAGGCGTTGACCTCCGGCCACGTGGACTCGAGCCGGCGGCGCGACCGCTCGACGTTGGCCAGCACGGCGGCCAGGTAGTGGGCCATGGTGGTCGGCTGGGCCTGCTGGCCGTGGGTATAGCCCGGCATCACCGTGTGCAGGTGCGCCCGGGCCTGAGCCAACAGCGCCTGTGCGAGCCCCTCCATCCGCTGGTGCAAGTCCAGGAGCGAGCGGCGCAAGTCCATGCGGTAGAGCGTCACGTCGATGTCGTTGCGACTGCGGGCGAGATGGAGGTTGTCGGCCACCTCGCCCACCTCCTGGCGCAGGCGTTGCTCGATGGCGAAGAAGAGATCCTCCACGTCTCCCCGGTACGGCTCCTGCTCGAGCGAGCTCTTCTCGACCCGGTCAAGTCCTGCCGCAATCCGGCCTGCTTGGGATGGAGAGAGCCACCCGGCCCGCACCAGCGCCACCAGGTGCGCCCGCTCCAGCTCGAAGAAGAACGTCCAGTACCGCCGCTGCCAGTGTTCGTAGCCCGGCCGCAGCACGTAGGCGACGTAGGCCTCGTCCCACGAGGGCTCCCGCCGGCGGGCTCCTTCGCCCTGCTCCCTCACGCCCTGTCACCCTTTCACCCCGGTCAGCACGACGCCCTCGATGATCTGTCGCTGGAAGATCCCGAAGACCACGATGACCGGTACGATGGCGAGACCGGAAGCCGCCATGATGAGGTTCCACGCCGATCCTGCCTCTCCGGAGAAAAGCGCCATGCCGACCGGTAGCGTGCGCATGGCATCGGACTGGATGATGATGAGCGGCCACAAGAAGGCGTTCCAGTTGCCCAGGAAGGTCAGGATGGCGAGCGCCGACATGGCCGGGCGCACCAGGGGAAGTGCGATCCGGCGGAACAGGCCGAACTCCGATACCCCGTCGATGCGGCCCGCATCCAACAGGTCGTCCGGCAACGTCTCGAAAAACTGGCGCATGAGGAATACCCCGAAGGCGCTCATCAACCCTGGAAAGGCGATGCCCCAGTAAGTGTCCACCCACCCTCGCTCGCTGGAGGTGACGAACCATGGGATGACCAGCATCTCCGTCGGGATCATGAGCGTGGACAGGATGAGGACGAAGACGAGGTCTCGCCCGGGAAACCGGAGTTTCGCCAGCGTATAGCCCACCAGCGAGTCGAAGAAGAGCACGCTTGCGGTGGTGGCGGTGGCCACGACGAGGCTGTTGAGGTACCAGCGCGGAAAGCGGGTGGCGGTCAGGACCTGGAGGTAGTTGTCCAGCGTCGGCCGGCTGGGCCAGAAGCTCAAGGCGAAAATCTCGTCGAACGGCTTGAAGGACGTGATCAGCATCCAGAAAAACGGGAACAACACCACCACGCCGCCGAGCGTGAGTACGGCGTACGCCGCCGCGCAGACGAGCCTTCGACGCACTCGCATGGCTCAGTACTCGACCCTTCTGGACAGGAATCGAAGCTGCAGCAACGCAACCGCCATCATGACGGCGAAGAGCACCACCGTGGCAGCCGCCGCCTGCCCCATGCGGAAACGCTGGAAGGCGACCTGGTAAATGTACAGCGCCACCGTGAGGGTGCTGTCGAGCGGCCCGCCCTGGTCGAGGAAGTTGAGGTTGACCACCTGGGCGAAGAGCTGCAGGTACTGGAGCGTACCGATGACGACGGAGAAGACGATGGTGGGGTTGAGCAGCGGGAGCGTGATGTGCCGGAAGAGCCGCCACGGCCCCGCCCCGTCCATGCCGGCAGCCTCGTAGTAAACGCGCGGGATGGACTGCAGGCCGGCCAGGAAGATCACGACTTGAAAGCCAAGGTTCTGCCAGACCACCATCGCCACCACCGCGTACAGGGCTTGCTCCGGGCTGTTGAGAAAAGGCTGCGGGGGAAGCCCCAGGAGGTCCAGGACGCCGTTGACGGCTCCGAAGTTAGGGGAGTAAAGCCACTGCCAGACCCATGCCGCCGCTACCACCGGCGTGACGTAAGGGACGAAGTACACGGCTCGCAGGAGCCCGCGTAGCCAGCGCACCTGCTCCAGCAACATGGCGAGCGCGAGCCCCAGCGCGAGCTGCAGCGGCACGCCCACCACCGTGTACTGAAGCGTGTTGAGCAGGGCGCGGGCAAATCGAGGATCTGCGGCGAGTTCACGGAAGTTGGCCGCCCCCACGTAAGGCTGGGCCTCACCCACGATGTTCCATTCGTGGACGCTCAGGTTGAAAGCCTGTACCGCCGGCCAGATCCGGATGGAGAGGAAGAAGGCGAGGGGCACCGCCAGGAAGGCGTACGCCCACAGCGCTCGCTGCCAGCGAAGCGGTACGGACGGGCCGAGTCCCCGGCGCTTGCGGGCCAGCAGCGGCTGCGCCCTCCTCGCGAGCTGCGCCATCGCCTTCTCCCTCCTCGGCTGCGATGTTCAGCGGCGCTTCGCCCAGAAGTCGTCCAGGATCTTCTGTTCCCGCTGGGCGGCCTGGGCCAGGGCCTGCGCAGGCGGCACGCCCTGCAGGATCACCGCGTTGATGGCATCCAGCATGACCTGGCGTTGCCCGCTTTCGTCGACGAAGAAGGTCGCGTGCGCGTAGGGCAGGCTGGCAATGAAGGGGCCGTAGACCGGATCCTTGCGCAACGCCGGGTCATCTGCCAGCGCGCGGCGGGCAGGGATCTCCCCTACTACCTCGAGCCAGTATCGCATGGCTTTCTCGGAGGTGAGGAACTTCAGGAACTTCACCGCTGCGTCCAGTTTTTCACCTCGAGCGTTGCGGGTGATCCCGTTGGCCCAAAACGACCCGAAGTTGGAGCGGAGCGGGTGGGGGCCCCCGGTCGGCAGCTCGGCCACGCCCCAGTCTACCCGGGCGCCGCTCTTGATCGAGCCCACGGCAAACGACCCGTCCACGATCATGGCGGCCAGGCCCTGCATCAGCGCGTCCCGGTAGCCGCTGTCGCCGGGAAAGAAGTTGAGCACGCCGATGCGGTACTTGGTGACCCAGTCGGTGTAAAAACCGAGGGCTGCTGCGCCCTGCGGGTTGTCGTACGTGACCTTGCGCCCGTCCTCGGAGTACGGGGCCGTGCCCCACTGCCGGAAGAGCACTTCCCGCACCAAGTGATGATCCTGCCCGTTGGGCGCGACCGCAAAGCCTACGCGGCGAAAACGGCTGTCCGATCGCTCCGTCAAAGCCTCGGCGGCCTTCAAGAACTCGTCCCACGTCGCAGGCGCGCCCTGAAACCCGGCCTGCTTCAGCATGTCCTTGTTGTAGAACAGGGCCAGGGTGCGCACCGCCGTGGGAAGTGCCCAGTACTTCCCGTCCAGCTTCGCCGCCTGCACCATCGGCGCAAACTCCGCTTCGATCTGCGCCGGCGGGAAGGCGTCCGGCGGCAAGGGCTGCAGGTACCCGGACTCCACGTAAAGAGGCAGCCATCCGTAAAACAGGTTGACCACGTCCGGGCCGCGGCCTGCCGGGACGGAGGCGGCCACGCGCTGATTGTACGCCTCGTACGGGAACGTCTGGTGGACCACCTTGATGCCGGGGTTTTCCGCCTCGAACTGGCGGATGAGCTCGTTGATGGCCTTCACCTTCGACGGGTACTCGTACTGCCAGTACGTAATGGTCACCGGGCTGGCGCCGGCGACGCCGGGAGCCGCCACGATCGCCCCCATCGTCACCGCCGTCGCCACCGCCCACGCCACCAGCCGTATGGGCCCATGCCGGTCAGCCATCGCTTCTCGCCCCTTCCTGTTCACCGGGTCATGCAGTGGGCCTGTGTGCCGGGAAACTCACCATGTTGGCCATCATCCGGAAGGCGCCGGGAACCAGATGGTCGAGCTGGTAGTGCCACGAGAGGCTCGTGTAGAGGTAACTCCCTTTCCCGAAGCGCGCGAAGAGCATCCCCCCTTTGAGGACGTCGTGGCCCGGATCCCCGGTTGCCACCAGCGGGACGAACTCCGGAGCCCAGCTCATCGGGAAGTACAGACCCCGTTCCTTGACCCAGCCATCCCAATCGGACGGCCCGATGGCGTTGGGCCACCGGAAAAGCGGGTGGGCCGGCTCCAGGATCTCCACCGGGGCCGTCTCGTCCGTCACCCTCCAGCGGAAAGACGGCCGCCCGATCTCCAGACGGTAGGGCGGGGTACGCTCGGGGTCCCAGCCATCCTGGGGGCGGTGGAGCTGAACGACGAGGTGGCCCCCTGCCTGCACGTAGTCGAGAAGCCGGCGATTGGCGGCTCGCAGGTCGTCCCTCGCACCGTACGCGTAGAGCCCCACGACGATGGTATCGTAGGCCCCCAGATCTCCCGCTCGGAGCTCCTGGGGGCTCAGCAGGCGCACCGAGACCCCCATCCGGCGCAGGTGGTCGGGAACGCTGTCAAAACCGCCGGTCACGTATCCCACGCGGACGGGCGCGACTTGCCACGCAAACACCTGGACGCTCGCAACCGCGGGGCTCAGCAGGTGGGTACGCCCGACGTGTGGGTACTCCACGGCTTGCACCGTCGTGCCTTCCCCGGTGGACGCCCCCGCTCGCGCCGGCTCGGTACCGGGCGCCACCGACGCCCGCAAGGCCCAGCGGCCCGCGACGAGCCCGGGGCGGGGACGCAGCATGAAGGTGAGGCGGCGCACGTCCTGGCCCTCGAGCCCCACCCGGGCAACGTCGGGCTCGACGTCCCATCCGCCCGTCCATTGGTTCGATGGTGCAGGCTGCGGCGCACCCCTTGCGTCACCACGCTCGACGTTCAGGCGTACGGCCACCTCTCGTGGAGTACGGCCGTGGTGGCGCACGAGCACGTCGACGGAGAGGGCCGGTGGAGAACCGCCCGCCGTCACCGGTTGCAGGTTGAACAGATGCCGGTCCGGATCGAACGCGACAGAGACCTCCGGAAGGAGCGCGAGGGGCCGGGGCAACTCGACGGGGAGGCTCACGGGCGCGGCGCCACCCTCCTCGCCGTCGAGCTCGTAGTGCACGACGCCGCGGATCTCGGGCAGGTGGTACGGGTCGAAGTAAGGCCCGCCAGGCGGCGCGTGGACGCGAAACGCCCGCTCCGCGACCTGATGAGGGCCGACCGGCTGAGGCTCCTCCTGGCCGCCGGCAGGACAGGAACTCCACCCTGCCGGGAGCTGGAGCTCCAGGCGGACGTTGCGAAGCGTGCGCTGTCCCCCGTTGTACGCCCGCAAGCGCAGCGTCACGGCGTCGCCCGGCGTGAGCTCGTACGCGCTCGACTCGAGTTCGGCTACGAGCAGCGCCGCCACTGCGCTCAAGCGGGCCAACTGGCCCTCCTTCACCTTCAGGCGGAAGCGCAGGTCGGCGGCAAGCTCCCCGGGCAAGCGAGCCTCGAACGCCCGAGCGTCGCCGGCGGGACAGTGGGCCTCACGCGGTGCGTCCAGCCATCCAAGCAACGCCCGCACTTCGGCCAGCGCCCGATGGGTAGCCTCCAGCACCCGGGAACGATCCGGAAAGGCCCGCACGATCGCCTCGATCGCGCGGTGAATCCTCGTGAGCCGATCGGACACGGCCTCCGAGCCGGCGGGCAGCCCGCCCGCCAGATCGCCCACCGTCCAGGCGAGCCCGTCGAAGAGGGAGCGTTCGGCCGCCCTTGCACGCAGGAGCTGCCCGGTCGCATGCACGAGTTCCGCGTAAAAGAGCTGTGGCCCCGGCGCCGGGCGCCGCCCCATCCCCTGGGAACGATGCAGCCGCCGGGAGGCTTCACCCAGCTGCGCGTACGACAGGCCGAGCGCCTCGTCGAAACGGCCCAGATCGATCACGACGGTCGGCTCGCCGGGTTCGGTGGACAAGTAGACGTCGCCGGCCTCCATCGCCGGGTTGGCCGGAACGTACACCTTCTTCACCGTCCAGGGCCCGAGGCCGCCGGAAAGCTGCTCCGGGAAAGCCGCCGGATCCCCGGCAATGCGTGCAGCCTGTAGGGTCAGGCGGGTAATGGCCCGGTGATGCCCGTGTTGGCCGTACTCGTCCCGAAACGAGGTGACCACCACGTCCGGGCGCTCTTCGCGGATGACCCGAACGAGCCGCCGCAGGGTGTGCTCGGCGCCCCAGTGCTGCAGGGTCTCCTCGGGGCTGCGGGAAAAGCCGAAGTCGTAGATGGGATCGCCCCGCGTGTCGCCGAGGAAGCGCAGGCGCACGCCGAGCAGGCGCGACGCCTCCTCGAGCTCGCGAGTACGCAAGAGGCCCAGCAGCCGATCGCGCTCGGGGCCGATGAGGTTCTGGCCGCCTTCGCCCCGGGTGGCGATCACGCTGATCGTGCGCACGCCGAGCCCTCGGGAGGCCATCGCCAGCAACGCGCTCAGCTCGTCGTCAGGGTGGGCACCCACGTTCATGAGGCTCAGCACCGTGGTGAGAGGCCGGATGGCCTGTTCGAGCGCCAGGAGGCTCCTGTCCGGAGCTCCGGGCAGGCAGCCGAACGGCAGTCCGGGCTCCTGAGCCGCCGTCCACGTGTCTGTTGCGGCCAACGTTACCCCAACCTCCTCACGTCCAGCGCCCCCGCGGCCCACCGCTTGCCCTTCTCCCCGGCTTTCCACGCGGGTGCCTGAGCGAGCAGCTGCTCTTTCACCATGTCCGAGGCCAGCGCGCACGCCCCCATGAGCCCTGCCCGCTGCCCCAGCGCGGAGCGCAGCAAGACCGGCCGAAACGGTACCAATCGAGCGGCCTCGACCTCGACGAGGGGAAGGAGGGCAGCAAGATAGGGGCTGATGGGACCGCCGAGGAAGATCGCCTCCGGCGCCAGCACGGCGTACGTGTTGACCAGGGCCCGGGCGAGAAGGCGGGCTCGCTCTCGAAGAAGGGCCAGCGCTTCCTGCCTTCCGGCGGCCGCGTCGTCGAGGAGACGGCGTACGGCCGCCTCCACACCGGCGTCCACCGGCGGGCTCGGGCTCGCGGGCCCGCCGGAAGCCCCCAGGCGCGCATAATCCCGGGCCAGTGCCGGTAGGGCCACGCGGGACTCCAGGTTGCCGAAGCCGCCGGGCGTATCGGCCCAATCGGGGTCGAGCACCATGTACCCGATCTCCCCCGCCTGGTTGAGGCGGCCCCGATGGATCTGCCCATCGAGGATGATCCCCATGCCGACGCCGGTACCGATCGAGACGAACGCAAAGCTCCCGTAGCGGGCGCCGTCACCGAAGCGCCACTCGGCCAGGGCCGCCGCATTCACGTCGTTGTCGACCACGACGCGCAGGCCGAGTTGCTGTTCGAGCAAGTGCCTCACGGGCGTGCCGGCCCAGCCCACCACCGGCGCCAGGCTCACCTCGCCCGTTTCAGGGTCGGTCACGCCCGGGGCGGCTATCCCCACGCCCAGCAGCTCCGGGCGCTCTCGTGGGGCTCTTTCGACCATGGCCCGAACGGCGGCCACGAGGTGATGCACCGCTTCGGCCCCTCTGGCACTCTCCGGGAGGGAGAAGCGATCCTCCACCAGGGACGTCCCATCCAGCAGGAACAGGCCCATGGTGGCGGCCATACCGCCCAGGTCCACCGCCAGTACGCTCGCCCGGGCCGGGTGAAAGCGAAGGAGCATGGGGCGACGCCCGCCTCGGGAGGCGCCCTCGCCGCCCCACACGACGAGGCCCGACGCGAGGAGATCGGCCACGATCTCCGAGGTGGAGGGCATGCTGAGCCCGGCCAGGCGAGCCAGGTCTGCTCGAGAAACCGGCCCGTGGCGCTCGATGAGCTCGAGCACGACCCGGCGGTTGCTGGCCCGCACGTCGCCGCCGCGCACGACCGATCCGGCCAGATGGAGCCGGTGGCCGCTCAAGCGCCGTCCACCACGATCCGCTGGAAGCCCCCCGCTCGCCACGCCACGCCACGGCAACCCGCAGGTCAGGGCGTGACGCATCGATGTGTGAAAGGGAACTTTGTTCGGCTGCCTAAGTTTTGGGTCACCGGGAGATTAGCTGAAGTTGTGAATATTCCTTCTAAGACTCCGGCGAACGCATGGGAACCCGTGGACAACGCCGGTCGAAACGTACGGGTGACGTTGGTGGCGAGCGCCCTGGCCTCCGGCCTTGTCTTCCTGGGCGTGTCCATGACCCGGCCGCTCCTTCCTCTGTTGCTCCGGCAATGGGGTGCATCTGCTCCCACGGTGGGCGTCACGGCGAGCCTGTACGCGCTGTTGCCCCTCGTGCTCGCCATTCCGACGGGTTACTGGATCGACCACGTCGGGCCCAGGCGCGCGGCACTGCTCGGCAGCCTGGGCCTGGGGAGTGCGCTCGCGGTGGTGGCGGCGGCGCCGTCGGAGAGGGCGGTGGCGTTCTCTCAACTGCTGGCCGGGCAAGGGCAATTGGTCGTGGTGCTGGCGACACAGGCGGCTGTCGTTTCCGGGGCGTCGGGACGGCAGCTCGAGCGTAATGTGGGGCTGTTGCTCGTCTCGGCCGCGGTCGTGCGCATCCTCGGCCCCGCCATGGGTGGCGCCATCGCCTCACGGTGGGGAGTGCTGGCAGCTTTCGCAGCAGCGGGGGCAACGACCGGCCTGGCCGTGCTCCCTTCGTGCCTTCTCGAAAGCCGGACGCACGCCGGGCCGGCCGGGCCGGCCCGGCCGGCCCTCACAGCGATGGCCCGGGTAGCCGGGTGGCTGCGCCGTGAACCCGTCATGCAGGCCACCGTCGTCGTGACCCTCGGGGTGCTCTTGGGGGAATCGGTGCGACAGGTGTTCTTGCCGCTCGTGCTAGCCGGGCGCTCCTACGGGCCCGAGGTGGTCGGGGCGGTGGCCTCGGCCGCCGGGTTGGGCAGTATCGCGGCCAGACCGCTTCTCGGCGAGTTGGTACAGGCAGCGGGCGGGCGCTGGCGGCTGGCGGTTGCCACGCTCGCGGTGACCGCGCTTTGCGCGGCGTCGGTGCCCTGGCTGGAAGACCCGTGGGCGTTGGGGGTGGTCGCCCTCGTCTGGGGCGCTGCCTCCGGGCTGTGGCCCTCGCTCGCCACCGTGCTGCTGGCCGAGCGGTACCGCCGTGACGAGCAGGCGCTGGCCCTGAGCGTGCGGCTGACCGCAAACCAGCTCGCCGAACTCGCCGGGCCGGTCACAGCGGGGTTGATCGCGTCGCAGTGGGGGCTGGGCGCCGCCTTCTGGGCGACGGCGCTCGTCTGCGCGGGGCTGGTGCCCGGCATCACACGCTGGACGAACGGCAAGGACGAGGCCCGTCGCCGAGCATAGCACCCGCGCATCGGCGTCAGGGGATCCAGGTGCCCAAGGGGCGCACCAGGTGCACCAGCACGCTGGTGAGGCTCGGGAGCTCCACCCCCATGGCATTGGCCACCGCCAGGCCGATGCCCGCCAGCCAGAGCGCCACCGACGCTGTCAGCGCCGTCCACTCCCGCCGCGCCGCGAACTGCCGCACGTCGGAGACGGCCAGCGCACCCAACACGCACCCCAGCAGCACCGCCGTGCTCACCGTGGGGTCACCTCTTCCTCGGTGAGCCCGAAGCGCCGCACCTGGAATCGCACCCGGACCTCCACCGGGAGCCGGGCCAGGATGGTGCGCCACCGGGGCTCCAGCGCCTCCCAGAGATCCGGCCGCGACCGGTATACCTGCAGGCCGAATCCCACGGGGTCGGCGTGCAACTGCCCGTGAACCTTTCGAATGGTGTGCCGCACGTCGGCCGTGAGGAGCCGGACCACCTCTTGTTCGACGGCCCTGACGCCCGCGCCGCCCAGCGGCGTCGGGCAAAGGGTCTCCCCCAGCTGCCCTTCGGCCCGGATCTCCACGGTAAACCTCGGCAGCCCCGTCACCGGCGGACCGGGCGAGGGGGCTGCCGGCGCCATGGTCCCACCCACCTCCGGTCCCTGCAGTCTTCTCTCCACCCTCCATCGGACGACACGGATGGCCACCAGGCTCGGGCCCGGGCCACTACCCGGGGCCCGCGATCGACCCTTCGGGCATGCCACGCTGATCGTGAACGGGCGGCTGGCTCCCCTCAGCAGTTGCAGCGCCCGCGTTTCCTCTCCCGAAAGCCACCCCACCAGCCGGTCATCCTGGAAGATGGCCGTACCTTCCACCCGTGCCACGGCCGGCCACTCCCCGGCAGGCAGCGGCACCAGGCGCATGTCCGGCGCCAGCGGCTTTTCGGCAACGAAACCCGGCGCAACCGGGTCGATGCCCGGTTGCTCGTAGGCCGCCAGGAACTCATGCAGGCGCTGCGGGATCGCGGTCACCGCGGTGCGCCGGAGGATGTCCTCCAGCCGGGCCAGATGCTCCGGCGAGCCCGTGAAGGGCCCCGGAAGGTCGAGGAGACGGTAAGCCGGCATGCCTCTCGCCACCGCGAGCCAGGAGGTCCGGCGGAATTCCCGGTCGCGGGCGACGGACTCGAGCACCTGCCGCAACCCGCTCGCCGCGAGCCGCTCCCCCACCACGATGAGCCGCAGGTGAGCCCAGAAAGGTTGGCGGGGGCTCACCTCCTCGAGGCGTTCCCGGGCTTCGACCAGGCTGGGTCCGGTGGCCCCGGTGATCCAGGCCGTGGGCCCTCGAGGGCCGAAAGTCGTGCGGGCAAAGGGTATCGTACCGCCGGAGGCTCCGCCGCCCGCCCCGCCACCCCCTATCCCGGAGGCGGCCGTGGGCTGGGGAATGGAGAAGGCCCCTGTCAACAGGATGCCATTGCCGTCCGGAGCACGGTCCACCGCCATCGCCGTCGCCACCGCGAGGCTTTCGATCTCGCGGTGATCCCAGCACCCGGATGCCGCCAGCGAAAGCAGCGCCAGAAAGAGCATCGCTTCCCAGCGTCGCCTCCGGCGACCCATACGGTCACCTCCTCGACCTCCCGGGACTGCCGGGCCGGCGCCACCACGTCGCCGCTACCCAGACGGCAGTCGGTACCCACACGAGCCCGATCATGTACGGCGCCAGCACCCGCACCTCGCTGAACTGTTTCAATTCCTTGAGGTCACCGGCCAGCACCATGGCTCCCACGATGACCAGCAGCGCCATCGGACGCACCAGCCGGCGGTGGTCGCCGAGACCGAGCAGTTCGGAGAGGCCCAACAGCGCCGAGTGCAGGAAAAGTCCCGCCGCGGATAGCAAGCTGAGTCCCCAGGCGCCCACGGCAAGCGCATCCACCCGCTGGATGAACTCCCCGATCAGGACGAGCTGGGCCGCGCTCAGCAGTGGAAACTGCGTCTCCGCCGCCACCTCCTCGGACATCACGCTCACCACGAGCACGACGAGGAGAGCGCCCAGGCCGCTCGCAGCGGCAACGCCCGCCATGAGCGCCCTCCTGCTCCTCGGATGGTCGAGCACGGACGGCGCGACGGCCGGATAGAAGAAGACCTGAGTGTGCCACGCAGACGCCGCCAGCACCCCGCTGAGAAGCCCTCGCCAGCCGCTTTGCAGGACCGGCTGGAGTCTGGCCAGCTCGATCTGGGGCGCGAGCAGGAGGCCAATCGCCACGACGGCGATCACGACGACAGTCCCCAGGATGGAAATGACCCTCCCGACCGTGGGGCTGTCCTGGAAGGCGATAACGGCGGCCGCAAGGCCGGTGACGGCCACCACCACGACCAGCGGGGTCCTCGGCAACACCGCGCTCACGACGACCTCGCTGTAGTCTCGTACGACGAGGGTCGTGCGGTGCAGGTAGGACCAGACGAACAACACCGTGACCAGACCGCCGGCCCATTTGCCGAGCGGCTTTCGCAGCTGCTCGGCCAACCCGGCACCGGGCATGACACTCGGACCGTAACTGAACGCCCACGCCAGGCCCATCCCCACCGGTATGCTGGCGATGAGGGCGATCCAGGCGTCTCGCCCTGCACGCGTCGCCGTCAGGATCGGCATGAGCGCCAGCAGGTTGGTGAGCCGCGTCGTGAGGGCAAACCAGAACACCTGGGAACTGGTCAGACCATCGCCCGGCCGCCGGTAGCCGGGACGGCCCGCGGGTGCATCCATGAGGCTCAAGAGCCGTGATCCCCTCGCGGCAGCCGGCTCCGCATGAGCTCCTTCGGCATCAGCCATCCGGGGCGCCGGCGCATCGCCCACCACGGCAGGCGCAACCCCACGTCTTTCCAGTCCTGCAGGTGCAGCGGTGCCACCGGTGCCAGGTACGGTACCCCGAACGAACGCAGGGCACACAGGTGCACCAGGAGCAGCACCGCCACCGCCTGCATGCCGAACAGCCCGAGCAGCGCCCCACTCATGGTGAACACGAATCGCGTCACCCTGGCGGCGAGGGCCAGGGAAAAGACGGGCGTCGCGAAGGAGGCGATGGCCGTCATCGCTACCACGATGACCATGGCGGGACTGACCAGGTTGGCGCTGATCGCCGCCTGGCCGAGTACGAGCGCCCCTACGATGCTGATGGCGGGCCCCACGACCCTGGGAAGGCGAAGGCCCGCTTCCCGCAGGATTTCGAATTGGACCTCCATGATCAGAGCCTCGGCGATGGCCGGAAACGGCACACCTTCGCGGGCCGCCGCG
Organism: Limnochorda sp. L945t; assembly: GCF_035593305.1. Classification (GTDB taxonomy): domain Bacteria; phylum Bacillota; class Limnochordia; order Limnochordales; family Geochordaceae; genus Carboxydichorda; species Carboxydichorda subterranea. The sequence goes on from NZ_CP141615.1 coordinate 1,686,223, forward strand.
ATGGAGAGGAAGAGATGGGTCGGCAGGAGCTCCTGGTGATAGGTGAGCAGGGCTACGTAAAGACCGGGGAGCACCAGCGAGATGATCAGCGCGAGAAAACGCAGGCCCCGCATCCCGACGCTCAAGACGGCACGCTCGTAGTAGTCTTCGGAGACTCCCAGCAACTGGGTGAGGACCACAGGGCCAACCAGCGCGAAAGGCGAGCCGTCCACCAGGATCGCGAAGTGACCCTCGAGGAGATTGCCCACCACCACGTCCGGCCGCTCGGTGCGCAGTGTCTGCGGGAAAGGTGAAAACGGCTGATCCTCGATGAACTCCTCGATGTAGCCGGACTCCAGCACTCCGTCGATCTGGATCCGACCCAGCCGAGAACGCACCGTGTCGAGGATGGCCGGGTTGATGAGATCTTCGATGTAAACCAGCGCGACCCGCGTCGCGGTCCGGGAGCCGACTCTCTTCTCCTCGAACCGCAACCCGGGGTGGCGGAGGCGGGACCGGATCAAGGCCATGGACGAGCCGATCTGCTCGTTGAACCCCTCCCTCGGCACGCGCACGCCGCTTTCGGCATCCGGCTCCTCGACCACGCGGCCGGGCCGTGCCGCGGTATCGGCCGCCCACAGGCGCTCTTCGGGATCGACGAGGATGGTCCAGCCGTCGAGCAGCCTGCCGGTGGCTTCGTCGACGCCGTCGACGGGCGTCACGGCAGGGACGTAGACGGCGGGCAAGGACGCTCGGGGGGTGGCGCCGCCCGGCGCAGCGCGCCCCTGGGTGCTGGACGCCGGGCCGGCCGCTGGCCCGTACCCGTCGCTCCGCAGCAGCGGGCCGACGATGTGCTGCGCTACGGCGGTGGCGTCCACCATGCTGTCGAGGAACAGCACCCAGTAACGAGCGGCTGCGCTCGGAGCTCCATCGGTGGGCGCGCGGTCGACGGCACGTACGACCAGGTCAGGGGGCTCGGCCAGGCGCGCTCGGACGGTCTGGACGATGCCGGGTTCCGTCGGACTGCCGGCTGCCGGGGCGCCGCCAGGAAGGCGCGTGGCCGGCGCTCCCCAGAAGGGCGGACCACCCGGCGCCGCCCGTATCCATCGCAGGAGCCACGTCAACGCGTTGGTGCGGCCCGTGTCCCTCACCTGCCCGCCCACCGGTACGGCGCCGGGCCCGGGATGCCGTACCAGGTCCGTACGGACATGCACAGCTTTCCCGCAGGCTGGCGTTTTCTCTCGTTGAGGGATTTGGAAGGACAGCGGGATTCACGCGCCTGCCCGACGAGCAGCTATGAGGGCCGGAGCCAGTCATGGCTCTGGAGCCGGTCGTAGATCTCCAGGTGCGCCTGTGTCACCGTGGCGACACCGAACCTCGAGCGTGCCCGGGCGGCCGTGCGAGCCAGGGGAGCCAGACAGGAGGGGTCCTTCACGATCCGGGCGAGCAGCGCCGCCAGCTCATCCGGACGCTCCGGATCGAAGAGCCACCCGGTACGACCGTGCTCGACCAGCTCCGGCAACGCGCCACGCCGTGCTGCTACCACCGGGACCCCATGCGCGTACGCTTCGACCACGACCCTCCCAAAGGGCTCGTGCCACAGGGAGGGCACCACCAGGACATCGATCTGTGCGAGCAGCCATCCGGGCTGCACGAAGCCGACAAACCGCACGCCCGTGGAAGGGCAGAGTCGTTGTAGCCGCCGCAGATACTCCGGGCTTCCCCTGCCGGCGATCCACGCTTCCCAGCCCGGCACACCGACTGCGTGCAGAGCACGCAGCAACACCTCCACCCCCTTGGCAGGCTCCAGCCGTCCGAGGAAACCGAAACGGACGGGACGGTCCTGTCCCGCGAGCGGTGGCCGCTCTGGTCCATCCACGGGCCCCTCGTCCGCGTTGGGGACCACCTCCCGGATGGAGGCGCCGGGGAAGTACCCGAGCCATTCATGAAGCCTCAGGAGAAAGTCACTCGTGGCCACCACGGCGTCGACCGCGGCGGAGGCCCTCCTCCTGCCCCACGCGTACACCCGGCAATCGGGGCAGGGTCGTGCGCAGGCCCGCCCGTGCCGGTACATCGTGTTGCGGGGGCAGAGCAGGTAGTAGTCCCGCGGTGTGTGCACCACCGGGATCCCCAGGCGCTTCACGGCTTCCCAGGCGGCCACCGAGAAGCCCGCGAGGTTTTGGGTGTGCACCACGTCGGGCCGGGTGGCCTCGACAATCCGGGCAAGGCGGCGGGCCATCACCGGATTCCAGGTATCGAGGCCATGCCAGGCCAGTTTCCGATGGGCGGGCCTCCTGCCCGGGTCGAACGGCCAGTAGGCATTGAACAGGGGTATCCGGTGGACTGTCACCCCCTCCTCCTCGGTCGTCACGCGGCCGGGGGTTGAGCTGGCAGCGGCGACGTGGACGTCATGGCCGGCCCCGGCGAGCCCTCGAGCGAGCAGCCGTACGGAGCGTTCAGCACCCCCCACCGTGGGGGGAGGATAGAGGGTATTGACCAGGAGCACTCTCATGGCGAATTCCCATCACTTCGTGGTAGAGCGTCACGGTCTTTCGGGCCACGTGAGACCAGGTGTACTCCCGTGTAACGAGCGCATGCGCAGCCTCGGCCAACTGCTGGCGCCGCACGGGATGCTCCTGGAGCTCGAGAATGGCCCTCGCCAGGGCGTTCGGGTCACCGGCCGGCACGAGCAGGCCGGTCTGCCCGTCTCGCACCACTTCAGGCAGTCCCCCCACGTCGGTGGCCACGACCGCCCTCCGCATCGCCATGGCCTCGAGCGCGGCCAGGCTCACCGCTTCCATCAGGGAGGGCAGGACCACGACGTGGGCCATCGCGTACACGCGAGGCATCTCCATGTGGGGGACGTTGCCGAGGTCGACCACGTATCCCGCCTCTGTCAAGGGTTGCAGGACGGTCATGACCTGTCGCGCATATCGCGGGTCGGTATTGAATGCCGAGGCCGACCCCGCGAAGACGAAGCGCCAGCGGACGTCAGGTCGCTGCTGCACCAACAGTCGAGCGGCCAGGGCGAAATAGAGGACCCCGTTCTTCTCGACCATGCGACGCGGGCACAAGACGACCGCATCACCGTCCACGGGCCGCAGCGGACGGACGGAGGGGCTGAAGACCTCCGGGTCCACGCCGTTGGGAATGTACCGCAACAGGTGCGGCGGGAAATGCCATAGGGCCCTGGACTGTGCCTCGATCTCCCGGCTCACCGCTATCACCGCTCGCACGCCGGAGTAGAGCAGCCTTGCCGCCATCCGACCCGAGCGCGTGCGGGCATCCACGAGAAAAGCGGAACTGTGGTTGGTCCAGACCCAGGGGACCCCATGTACCCTGGAAAACCACGCGGCGCCCATGGAGGAGTCCCGGTAGTCGTGCTGGTGGACGATCAGGGGCCGTCCTGCCTCGTGCAATCGCCGTAGCCCCCGCACGACCGCTCGGGCCCGTTGCCACAGCCTGTGATAACGGGACCCCCCCGAAGGGTAGCGGAGCCTGACTACAGGGGGTGACATGGATGGCTCCCACTCCAGCCGCGGTTCGCTCCGGCTGGCATCGCCCACGGGCTGGAGGACCATGACTTCGTGTCCGAGGGCCTCGATGGCCCTGGCGAGGTGGTAGACGTGGGCCGCGATCCCGCCGATGTTGGGCAGGTAGTCTGTGGAAAGCATCACGACCCGCGGCGCCCGCGCGGTCGCGCCCTGGCGCTCCAATCAGCTCCCCCCTTCCCTCGCCGTCGCGCGTTTGTCGGCTCCGGCGCCGAAAGGAAGCATCCCCCGCCGCCGGAGGATGGTGAGCATGGCCAGCGTCACGAAGGCTTCGGTGGAGGTGACGGCCACCGCCATCCCCGCCGGCCCGTGGGAGGGGGCCAGCACCCACGCCAGCAGCACGTTGACGACTCCGGCAGCGGCCACCGTGAGCGTGAAGCTGCGCTCCAGCCCCAGCGGTATCATCCACTGCGTGCCGAGCACGTTGTTGGCGGCGGAGAGGGGCATGAGGAGCGCCAGTATGCGTACTACCGGTATGGCGGGCTCATATCCCGGCCCGAAGAGGAGGCGAACCAGCACGGGAGCCAGTACGATGACGCCGGCGGCCATCAGGCATCCTGCAGCGGCCATGGCGACGAGACTCAGGCGCGCGAGACGATGCGCACGGGTGCGATCCTCGGAGACGAGATGGCTGATGTGCGGAAACAACGCCTGGCTCAGCGGCCCGAAGAGGCCGAGGGCAGCACGCACCACTTTGTCTGCCGCGGCATAAAACCCGACCAGCGAAAACGGGACCAGGAGCCCCAGCGGCAGCGTGTTGAGCGTCGTGTAGAGGTTGTTGGTGAGCCGCAGCAAGAACAGTACCGACCCTGCCTTCAACGCCTTCCGGGTGCCCTCCAGGGTGGGCGTCCGCCAGGACAGATCCCGGTACATGAGCGCCGTCGTGACGACCGTGACCACCGCCGACGTGACAGCCTGCAGGGCCAGCACGACAGGGCCGTCTGCCGGTGCGCGGACGGCGAGAAAGATAGCGCCGGCCGCGACCACTCGGCCGGCGAAATCGAGGGCCGCGGGTACCTGGAGCTGTTCGCGGCCCTGGAAGTACCACAGCGGGTTGAATCCCTGGAACACGGCCGCGCCCACGGCCCATACCAGGTAAGCCGTACCGCCGTGGAAGCTGGGAATCCACCGCGGCCCGGCGAGCGAGAGCGCCAGGACGGGCACCACCAGCACGAGCTTGGAGCCGAGCACTTCCGCCGCGATACGACTCAAGGCGGCGGGGGAGGCCCGAAGCTGCGCGACCTCCCGTGTGGCGGAAAGCCCGAATCCGTACTCGAGCAGCAACGCGATCCAGAAGCTGAAGGCCTGGTAGAAGGCGAGCCGGCCAAAGCTCTCCGGCCCAAGCACCCGGGTCAGGTAAGGCAGGGTAACGAGTGGCACGACGTAGGTCGCAAAGCGTACGGCGTAGAGCGCGGTAGCGTTCCTGACCACCGGATGGGACAGCGACCGAAGGAGCAGGCCTCCGTACCTTCCGTATCCTCCCTCGCCGAGCCGGCCGGCCGCCGGATCTGCCGTGCGGGAGCCACCCTCCCCACGCCGAGCGGGAACCGGGCAGGCTGCTCCTGGGGTCACGCCCGTACCCACGCCTCTTCCGGCAGCCCCCAGAGCATCCCGGTCAACAGCCACATATAAGGGAAGACGAAGTCTGGAACCGCCGCGCTCTGCAACAACACCACCGTCAGCAGGGTGAGGGCGAGAATGGGGGCGCCCCGGGTTAGACCCCGCCAGGCGGCCCACGCCATACTCCCGTACAGTATCGCGAAACCCGCGATCCCGAGGTTGGCCAGGGTATTGGACGCCAGGTCCTTGGTGCGCAGCGTACCGGCACCCCAGCCCAGCAGCGGGCGCTGCAGCCACAGCTTGAGCCCTCCGAAGAGCGCTGACTTGCGTTCCTCACCCGAGTCGGTGGAGCCCTTCTGTACCCCCTTGCGGGCGAGTGCATCGACAATCTCCCGGCCTACGCTCCGGTGTTGCCGGTAGGCCGGCCCTTGCCGGGGCGCGAGAGCCTGCCGCTCCCCTCCTGCCGCCTGAGGCGTGACGGCGGCTGTGAGGCCTGGCGCGGCCAGCAGCAGGGCCGCTCCGACCATGGCGGTCCCCGTCCACAGGATGGCCCGCCTTGGCCTGCTCGGCGGCACGAGGGCCGACCCGGCGAGCGCCAGCACACCGCCCACCCCCAGCCCGAGCATGCCGGTCGTGGAAAAAGAGGCCATGGCCGAGACGACCAGGGCAGCGGTCAGCCACGGGTTAGCCCACGCAGCGCTCAGGAGAGCGGTCGGCACCATGAACATGGCGTACATCGACGGCTCGGGGAACGTGCTGTTGACCTGCTTGAGCGGGCCTGCCATGGCCCCGGCCACCATGGCGAAGGTCGGGTTGTCGTTGAAAAGCCGCGGATACCCCCACCCCAGGTAATGGCTCACCAGCTGGATGCCTCCCCATGCGGCGGCCGCCACAGCTCCCCAGAGCCACGGGCCAGCCACTGCCCGAACGAGAACCCCGGCGCGCCGGGCACCGTCACTCGAAACGCCGAAACCCCGGGGCCACAGCCCGGCGCACGCCCGGGTCTCTCGGTACGCCACGGCCGCCACCAGTACCATGGCGTAAAGGTACAGAAGGTGGAAGAGGCGCTTGCCTGGGTCGAGCAGCTCGACCCCCCTGGGCACGCCCCCCGCGCCACCCTCCGACAGTGCCCTGGCCGGCCCGGCGCCCAGCTCCCACCCCAGGGTTACCGTCGCCACCCACGCTGCGACGAGCCACGCAAGCCGGCGTCTGTCGCCGTCCGTAGCCAGACCGGGATGCTTCCCCGTGCCCTGCGGCCTGGCTCTCACCCGGCCCCACAGCCACTCCCCCACGGCCCGCAAGAGGTACAGCGCCGCGAACCATTGGTACGGCTGCACGCCATAGTCGAACCGCTGGACGATGACGACGGCGGTGGAGGGAAAGGCCGCCCCGAAGAGCAGGCCTGCGAAGATCGCGCGACTGCCGCGCCAAAACAGCACGACCCCTGCCAGCAGGAAGAAGAGGCCGGCCGGCGTCACGACCATGGTCGGTTGCACCATCCCGTGTAAAGCGGGCGCCGGGTCAGCTCCTATATCCTTTCGTGGCCCCGCGGGGCAATGCGTCGTCCGTGCCGGCCGGCGAGGGCGACTGCGTGGTGCGCCGGCTATTCGCAGGGCCGGCCCGCCCGTGCGGCGACCGCGGCCTGCCTCCTTCTCCCGACCTGCCGCCCGACGGCGAAGTACGTGAATCCCAGCGACTCCATCGCTTCACCGTCGAGGCAGTTTCGCCCGTCGAAGATGACCCAGGGACGCTCCATCGCTCGGCGTACCGCCGCCCAGTCCGCCTCGCGAAACTCTTGCCACTCCGTGGCCACCACCACCGCCTGCGCACCCGCGACCGCCTCGGCGAGCGTCGCCGTGCGCCTGGCCCCGGGCCCCAGCACCTGCTCCGCCTCCTGGGAGAGCCGGGCTACCGGGTCGTACGCCCGCACCTCGGCCCCTGCCCCCGCCAGCATCCGGGCAATCTCCACTCCCGGCGACTCCCGGGTGTCGTCGGTGCCCGGCTTGAACGACAGGCCCAGCACCGCCACGCTCCGCCCGGCCAGCCCTCCCAGCGCCTCGTGCAGCCGCTGTACGACCCGGATCCGCTGGCGACGGTTGACCTCGATGACTGCCGTGAGGAGCTCGAAGGAGTACCCGTTGAGGGCCGCCGTGAAGTCGAGCGCCCGCGTGTCCTTCGGGAAACACGAGCCGCCGTAGCCGATGCCCGCCTGCAGGAAGTGCGACCCGAGACGTGGATCCATCCCGACCCCCCGGGCGACGTCGTCGATGTGGGCGCCGACCAGTTCGCACACGTTGGCGATCTCGTTGATGAACGAGATCTTGGTGGCCAGCAGCGCGTTGGAGGCGTACTTGACCATCTCGGCGCTGGTGATGTCCGTCATCAGAAGCGGTGCCCCCAGGTGCCGGTAAAGCTCGGCCACCCGCTCGCCCGCCCCGGGCTCCGCGGCCCCCACGACGACCCGGTCGGGGTGCAGCCAGTCATCCACCGCCTTGCCTTCCCGCAAGAACTCGGGGTTGCTCACGTAAGCGAGATCCCGCCCGGCCGGCTCCAGGTACGCCCGCACGAGCTCGAGCCCCGTGCCCGGCGGGACGGTGCTCTTCATGGCGACGACGGTACCGGGGCGGGCCGTGGCCGCGACCTCCCTGACCGCCTGGCGCACCTGGGTGAGATCGGTCTGCCCCGAAGGGCCCGAGGGGGTGCCGACTGCGATGAGCACCACGTCGCAAGGGGGAAGAGATCCTGCCGACTCGACGAACGTCATCCGGGCGGCGACGGAGTCCAACCACTCCTGCAGGCCCGGCTCGTAGAACGGCACCCGGCCCTCCCGCAGCGCCGCAAGCTTCGCCGGGTCGGCCTCCGCCACGGCCGTGTCGTGGCCGGCCGCCGCCAGCCCCACCGCCGCCACGAGCCCGACGTAACCTGCCCCGACCACACCCACGTGCATCGTGCTGCAACCCCCTATGCAAGCCTACGCCCCGGCCAGCTCGTCAAGGGCCCGGCGCAGCTCGGCCGCGGCCTTGTCCCACGTGAACAGCCGGGCCCGGGCCACCCCCTTGCTGCCCAGCGCCGAGCGCAGCTGCGCCGAATCCAGCAATCTCCGGACGGCGTCTGCGATGGCCTCGGGGTCGTGAGGATCGACCAGGATGGCCGCGTCCCCGGCCACCTCGGGCATCGGCCCCGTGGCCGACGTCACCACCGGCACGCCGCACGCCATGGCCTCGAGGACCGGCAGCCCGAACCCCTCGTACAGCGAGGGGTAGACGAAAAGCCGGGCCCCGGCGTAAAGCGCCGGCAGGTCCGCGTCGTCCACGTACCCGATGAACCGCACCCGGGAGAGCGAGTTCGCCGGGCCCGGCTCGCTCGCCTGCGGGACCCGGAAAGCCCGGTGAGCCGCCCCGGCTACAACCAGTTCGACGCCCTCGTACGCCTTCTGGATGCTTCGCCACGCCTGGAGCACCCTCGCCAGGTTCTTCCTCGGATCATGAGAGGCGACCATGAGCACGTACGCCTCGGGCAGCCCCAGCCGCCGCCGCACGGTCTGGATGGCCTCTTCCTCCTGCGGGGCGAACCGCTCGTCCACACCGTTGGGCACCACCCGCACCCGCTCAGGTGGCAGGCCGAAGCGCTCCACCAGCCGGCCCTTCGAGAACTCCGACACGGTGAGAACGGCCTCTACCCGGCGCACCAGGCGGGGCCAAAAGATGGCATACCACCGGGCAAACGCGCCGCTGAACCATTCGGGGTGTTCCACGGCGGCGAGGTCGTGGATGGTGACCACCTGGCGGGCCACGGCGAGCGGGCCGGTGTTGGCCGGGCTCCAGAGGAGGTCGCGGCGGGAAAGGCGCGCCGGCAGTACGGCCTGTTCCCAGAGATGGCCGGGCAGGCCTTCGGCAGCCACGCCGGGAGCGACGAGCCGGACTTGCGGCCCGAGGCGCCGGGTGAGTTCCCGGGCGTAGCGCTGGACACCCGTCACGCGCTGGCGTAGGAACCGGCCGTTGACGGCGATCACAGGGCGGCGGCTCCAGCTGCGGGAGGACCGGCCTCCCCAGAACCGGACTCCGAAGCGGGCTCCAGGTGGATGGTGGTGATGCACGTCGGCGAGCCGGCGCGGGTGGAGAGCGTCCCCGAGCCCTGGCGGCCCAGCTGCTGCGACCGTATGGTGAGCTCCAGCTCCCGGTCCCTGGGCAGCCACAGTTCGAAAAAGCCGTTGGGGAGCGTCGTGACGGTGCCCCGGAAGACCGTCTCTCCGGCCAGCGTGCGGGCCGTCACCTCGAAGCGCCGTCCCGGCAGTTCGCCCTGGCAGCTGGAAAGGACGTGGTTGTAGCAGGGGTGGGTGCGGCTGACGAAGGGGGCCACCGCGACGTACATCCGATCCGGCGGCAGCGGCACCGCCGCCTCCTGGCCGTCGCTCCACCGGACCCGTAGCGCCTGAGAGGTGATGGAGCTCTCCACCGGCTTGCCTTCCGCCCGCCACCGGTTGGCAAGGGCCACCGCCTGCACCGGGTCGAGCCGGGCAAAGGCCCTTGCCTCGGACGACGGCGAAGGCCCGCCCAGCCTCCAGACGGCAAACCCGCTCAGCCCCAGAGCCAGTACCGCTCCGACGCCCAGGGTCCATGCACGCCGGCGGGCGCCCGGCCTCTCGTCGTGCTCTCCGCGAGTGCCTCTGCGTTCCGATGCTGGGTCGTCCATCCAACATACCCCCCGTGAGATGGGCGTCGTGCCTGGGGCCATGATACCAGGCGTCCGCCCCACCGGGGGGAGGGAACCTCGCCCTATCCTGCGTCAAGCGTGCGGTTTGCGTCTGTCAACGCTCGAACCACAGGAGCACGAGCAGGCCGATGAGGATGCGGTACCAGCCGAAGGGGCGCAGGTCGTGGGTCGCGACGTAACGCAACAGCCACCCGACGGCCACGAACGCGCTGGCGAAGGCCACCACGAGCCCGACGCCCAGGAGCAGCAGGTCACCGGCGCCGAGCCCCGAGAGGCTCGTGGCAAGCTCGAAGAGGGTGGCAAGCCCGAGCGTGGGAATGGACAGGTAGAAGGAAAACGCTGTGGCCGTGGTACGGTCGAGGCCCGACAGGAGCCCGCCCACGATGGAGGCCGCCGACCGGGAGACCCCCGGGACGAGCGACAGGGTTTGCGCCAGCCCCACCACCAGGGCCTGGCGGGTACTCACCGCGCGCAGCTCGTGCACCTGCTCGGCGTGACGCCTCCTCTCCACCAGCAGCAGGGCGATGCCGCCCGCGAAGAGCGAGACCGCCACCACGACCGGCGAGAAGAGGACGGCCTTGATCCACCGGTGCAGCAAGACGCCTACGACCGCCGCCGGCACGAAGGCCACGACCACGTTGAACCACAGCCGCCGCACGCCGGTGTCGCTGGCCAGCGTGCGCAGCTGTCGGCTCAAGTCTTCCCGGTAGAACCAGACCACCGCCAGGACGGCGCCCAGCTGGATGAAGATCTCGAAGGTGGCTGCCAGCGGCCCGCCGAAGCGCAGGATATCCCCCGCCAGGATCAGATGGCCCGTCGACGAGATGGGCAGAAACTCCGTGACCCCCTCCACCAACCCCATGACGGCGGCCTTGACGATGGACTCCACGACCCCACCCCACTCCTCACTCCCCGGCCCGAAGCGGGCAACGCCGGATGCGATTCGCCGTCAGGTCACCCCATCCTGCGCCGACCTCACCCCGGCTCGCCGGAACGGGTGCGCCTGACCCTGCGCCCCGGGAAGGTCTCGCAGCCGTGGTAAACTGAATGGGCGTTCCGCTCGCCGGGGGCCGCAAGAGGTGGGGTCAGACATGGACCTGGTGCAAGAGCCGCGCCACGAAGCGCTGGACGAGGGAAGCCAGCCACAGGGCCGGCCCGCTGACCTGAGCTTTTGCGCGACGCCGCTCGAGGAGCCGTGGACCCGGCGGGAATACCGGACCGTCGGCGCAGATCCCCGGGACCCGTTCCGCCGGGATCGCGACCGGATCGTACACAGCCAGGCGTTTCGGAGGCTTCAGCACAAGACCCAGGTCTACATCATCCACGAAGGGGACTTCTACCGCACCCGCCTGACCCACACGCTCGAGGTCGCTCAGATCGCGCGCTCCATCGCCTACGGGCTGGGCCTCAGCGAGCCCCTGGCGGAGGCGATCGCGTTGGCCCACGACCTGGGCCACACTCCCTTCGGGCACGCCGGGGAGCAGATGCTGGACAAGCTGCTGCGCGACGCGGGCGACGAGGCCGGCTGGGACTCCAACCATCATTCCCTCACGGTGGTGGATCGGCTCGAGCAAGCCTACCCGCAGCACCCGGGCCTCAACCTCACCTTTGCCGTTCGCCAGGGCATAGCCCGCCACCAGACGCCTTTCGACGAGCCGATCGCCGGTTTCGACGCCTACCCCCAGCCGACGCCGGAAGCGCAGGTGGTCAACCTCGCCGATCTCATCGCCTACTGCGCCCACGACCTGGAAGACGCCATCGCCATGGGGCTCGTCACCGTCCGGCAGCTGCAGGAGACCCCGGAGCTTTCGTTGTGGCAGGAAGCATGGGGGCAGGCGGAACGGGAGATGCGGGCGTCCGATCGCGTGGGGGGCCTGGCCGCCGACCAGCGCGAAGAACTCACCGCCCGGCGGGCGCGCCGGCACCTGATCGACCGCCTCATTTGGGACGTATGGACCGCCACGGGCGCCGCGGCGCAGCGCCTCGGCGTGCGCTCGCACCACCACGCGGTGCAGTCCGCAGAGCCCATCGTGCGCCTGTCCGAGGAGACGGAGCAGCGCCTGCACCAGGTGGTGCAGTTTCTCTTCGACACGGTGTACACGAGCTCGGTGGTGCGTCGCCAGAACTTCCGGGGCCAGTACGTCTTGCGCCGGCTGTTCGAGGTACTCCTCGACCACCCCGACCTGCTGCCTCCTGCGCTGCGGGCCGGCGAGCCGCGCCGCCGCTACGTGGCGTTTTATCTCGCCTCGCTGACCGACCGGGGCGCCGTCGACCTCTACCAGGAGCTCTTCAGCCCCGGCGAACGGATCTTGAGCCGCCACGTCCGGTGAGCGGCACCCGGCGAGAGGGCGCGGGCTCCCTTACCCGCGCGACTCGTCCCCCACCGCACCTTGGGACTCGACGGGGCCCACGATGCGCCGGCTCATGTCTGTGCCGAGATCGATCATGGCGCCGGTCCCGTCCCCCAGCTCCACCACCGGCCGGGCCGGAAGGCCCGGCGTCAAGCGGACGACCCGGGCCACCTCCCCGGTGTTGAGCCGTACCCAGCAGCCCACCGGGTAGGGCGCCACTCGCGCCAGGAAGCGGCGGACCATGACCGGGTCGAAGGCGGTACCGGCCCGCTCGGCGATCCAGGCGATGGCTCGATCACGCCTCCACGCCGGCCGGTACGGGCGGTCGCTGGTAAGCGCGTCGAAGACGTCGACCACCGCCACCAGTCGCGCGAAGGGGTGAATCGCCTCCCGCACGAGCCCCCTCGGATACCCGGTGCCGTCCCATCGCTCGTGATGCTCCCAGGCAATGTGGGCGGAGCGAACGTCGAACGCACCCTGACGCCGGATCGCTTCGAAGCCGAGTCGGGTGTGCTCCTGGACGTAGCGGTACTCCTCCTCGGTCAGCTTCCCCGGCTTCGTCCATACAGATTGGGACAAGCGAGCTTTTCCGGCATCGTGGAGCAGTGCTCCTACCCCGAGCGCCTTGAGGTCGGCCCGATCCCACCCGCTGTGAATGCCCAAGAAGATGGCCGTCGCCGCCACGCTGACCGAATGCGCGAACAAGACGTCTTGAGCGGCCCGGACGGCTTCCAGCTCGCCCAAGACTCCCGGGTGCTCCAACGCATCCTTCAGGATGGCCCATACCACCGGGAAGACGGGACGGCTCTGGATGGTGAGGCCTCTTTCCAATCGCTGCAGCTGGCGGCGCACCACTCGAAACGCCGCCCGCTTCGTCTCTTCTGACAACAGGCGAGGACACGCGTTGCGGTGCAAGGCTGCACCGGCCGAGGGGTAAACATAGAGAGTCCGTATGCCCAGTTCGCCCAGTCGCCGCAGGTGATAAGGACTCAACGTCGCCCCCGCCCGCAGCAACGCTCGCCCTTCCAGGTCGACATCCGTGGCCAGCACCATGCCGGCCTGTACGGTCTCCAGGGAAAGCATCAGCATCCGGGTCTTCTCCTCCGTTCGGTCTCCGTGCCGCGTGCCGGGTTGGGTCGTCGTCTTCAACCCTTCCAGGCTTCTGCCGTGATGCGCCCGTCGTGAAGGCGAAAACAGACCATCCGATAGGGGCGCGTCACCTTCATGCGTTGTCCGCCGACTTGCAGGACGATGTCCGGGAGGACCGAGTAGGCGCACACCCGGAACTCCTGTCCCACGACGACGTGCGTCACGGCCGCCGGTCCTCCCAAGGTCTGGCACACCACGTCGCCTGCGGCCACCACGATCTCCCCGCCCACGATCCGCCCTGCAGGAGCCTCCAGCCCGGTGCCGGCATACAGATGGGATTGGTAGCTGCCCCGGCCGCTGAAGCGGATGCGGCCCGAAGCCTTGATCTCGCTGTGGTGCGCGTAGGGCACGCGAATCGAGGCTTCTCCCGCCTCCTCCGGCCCCAGACCCTCCCATGCCTGCCTCACCTGCTCGGTCAGGCCGTCCAACGTCGCTGCATCGACGTGGGCGGCGCCAGGCCCCGTGAGCCGCGCCGGCAACAACTGCGCGAGCTGCCCCGGCAGCTCGCCCGCGGCGGGATGGGCCTGCAACTGGCGCAGGCTTTCCCTCAGGGCCGTCCCCTTGCGCTCGAGGACGAACGGCACCACCTCGTTGTCTCGTCGCCCGCTCTGGCGCACGACGGCCGATGCTACCTGGCCCAGGTAAGCCAGCTCGTGCTCGATCCGCTTCAGAAGCGCTTTCAAGGTCATCTGCGCCGGTACGGCTTCGGAGCCCGCAACCAGGGTAGAACGAAAGATGCTGCCCCCGACCTGAATGCTTTGCGCGGACTCGATGCGTGCGCCGTCGACGCCTCCCCCGATCTCGACCTTGCCCCCCGCGGCAATGGCTGCTCCCTCCCGGACATGCCCGAGCACGAGGACGTCACCGGGGAACCGGATGGTCACGCCGGCTCCGGCCAGATCGCCAGGAACCCGGTGCACCGGCTGGACTCCGATCGTCGTGCCGTGGACCAGCAACCGGCCGCCCCGGGCGGCGGTCACCGTGAGGCCGTCGGGCGAAAGTTCCGCCGCCCGTCCGGCCTGAAGGGGCGGGTCACGAGGAGGCGGAGGTGGGATAGGGGCGCCCCGGACCGATCGTCCTGGTTTCCCCGGCTCGGCCGGGGTCTTGTACGCCAGTACCTGGCCGGCCTCGACGAGCGCGCCCGGCGCGAGGCCCTCGGCCAGCTGCACTATCGCATCCCGGGGCGGTTGCGGGCCATCGCCTCGGGCCACCACGAGCGGCTCGCCTTCCGAGCCGCCACCTGCGTTGGCCAGCTCGATGGCCTGTTTCAACGCTTCGTCGTCGATCCCGTGGCACACCCGGGCAGCCTGCAAAGCAGCCGTAACGTCCCCCAGGGTCACCGGCCGGGCGTCGATCGTGCCGACGGGTTGCGTCTGGACCTTGAGGTAGGTTGACGGCGGGCTGTCGGCGATGGCATGACGGGTACCGGGCTTGCGCCGGATACGAAGGACGACCGTGAGTTCGTCTCGGCTCACCTCCACCTGTACGTCGACCGCCGGTGGAACGTCCACCGCCTCCAGGCGGAGCTGGTCACGGGGGAAGATCACCGTCGGTGCTTGGAGCAGGCGATCATTGCAGTAGATCCGGACGTGTTCCCCGGGCTCGATGGTCGGGAAGGCCCCGCGGCCCTGAGGAGGGGTGTACTGCACGGCTCCGTTGACGATTGCCAGCGTGCCGTGAACAGGGGCGACGCCGGTCGCCGGTGGGGGCTTTGGGGATGTACGGTAGGCAAAACGCGGTCGCACTTGGTTCACCACCTTCGGTAGCCCGGCCGGCATGGCCTTGCGGCTTTAGCCCCGTGGCTTTGGGCCCCGTCCTTTCGGAACGGTTTCCCCTTGTCGGGTGGGAGGTGGGTCACGCCGGAGATGCAGGGCTAGCGGTTCATGGAGGGCGGATGTCGCTCCCTGAACCAGTCCACCGTGCGGCGGGTGGTGTCGAGAAGGAAGAGCTGGATCTCGCCGTAGACCAGGTGGGCCAGCGACTCGAGGTCCTCGGGCGAGTACGAGGCCCCGGACGCTTCGAGGAAGTCGCGCACGAGGTCGCGCAGGCGTTTTCGGTCGACGATGCGCTCGACGTCCACGTACTCCATGGCAGGGACCTCCTCACGGCAGGCTTGGAAAGACGCGAAGGGACAGGGCGGGCAAGGAGACGCGTGGCGACGGGGGCAGCGGCCCGGGGTGTAGTCAGACTATCTGGCAAATCCTGGGGGGGGGGGTACGGTGGATCCGGACAAGGCCGCCAACGACGCAGCCGCGTACATGGGCGCGGCACCGCACACTGCCGTGGGCAGCGCCGCAGGTACGCCGATCTCTCGCTGATAGATGCCGGTGCGCCGCCGCGCGGCCGGCAAGCCTAACCACGCTACGCGACCGGCTCCAGGCATCGACGGGCGCAACAAACCCGACCCCATCCCCCGGAGCTGAGGCGTGCATTCGACGCAGGCCGAGAAAATCCTACGGAATTCGTGAGCCGCGCGTCAAGCCCGGCGCTGCGCAAGTGGATACGCCGGGCCGAGATGGACGCCAGAGAGCCGTGCACCGCGCCTGCATGGAGTGCATGCGTACCATCCACGCTGCAGCCGGAGCACCTACGGGGCGGGTGGGCCTCTACAGGGTCCGGAAGACCACGGAAGCCGCTTCACGGCCAAAGCGCAAGGCAATCTCCACGGGAGAGATCCTTGCCCACTCGACGGGACCGTGGGAGACCGCTGCCTCCACCCGCTCGACGGGTGCACCCAGGTGCCATTTCAGTTCTCGAGCCCCGGTGCCGTTGGACACGGCTATCCAGCAACGGTCTCTGTCGCCGGCATCCCGAACGTAGCGGATCACGCCGGGTGGGTGCTGCCCCGGCTCGCCTGCGTCATCGGTCACCAGACGGAAGCCGCCCTCCTGCAGCGCCGGGGAATCGCGCCTCGTCCGTGCAAGCCGCTGCACATGCGCAAGCGTATCGCGATCCCAGCCCGTCTCGTCCTCCCACGGAAAGGTGCGCCGGCAGTCAGGGTCCTTGCGGCCACGCAGACCCACCTCATCCCCGTAGTAGACAAGCGGCAGGCCTGGAAACGTGAAAATGACCGTCAACGCAGCTCGGACACGTTCGCCGTCGCCCCGAAAGAGGGTGGCCACGCGCGGCGTATCGTGGCTGCCGACCAGGTTCCACATCGCAAGGCGGTGCTGGGGCGGATACGCCGTGGCAAGGGTCTCCAGCATTCTCCCCGCCTCGTCTGCCCGAGTCTGGCCCCGCAGGAAGCGAATCAGGGCATCGCGCAACCGGTAGTCCGTGGCCCCGTCAAACTCGTCCTCCCCGAGCCAGGGCGACGGATCTCCCCAGTGCTCGCCGACAAGGTAGGCTTCGGGGTTGGTCTGCCG
Organism: Limnochorda sp. L945t; assembly: GCF_035593305.1. Taxonomy (GTDB): domain Bacteria; phylum Bacillota; class Limnochordia; order Limnochordales; family Geochordaceae; genus Carboxydichorda; species Carboxydichorda subterranea. Next base: position 1,702,891 of record NZ_CP141615.1, read on the forward strand.
GACGGTACGGTTGAGCGCTTTCCAAAAGTCGTGCCCCTCGACGTACCATGGCACGTCGAGCCGCCAGCCATCGATGCCCTGAGCGGTCCAGTGGCGAACGGCTCCAAGAAGGTATTCGGTGACGGCAGGGTTCTTGAGGTTCCATTTCGGAAGGTAGTAAATCCCGGCGTGTGCGTAGTTGGGCCTGGGCCGCCGCCGAACCGGGTAACCCCCAAAGTGATACCAGTCCCAAGTGGGCGATCCGGGTCCCTCCCGTTCGGCCTGAACGAATGCCCAGTGGCGGTCGCCGCTGTGATGGAAGACTCCGTCCAGGACGAGGCGCATGCCCCGGTCGTGGAGCGCCTTCACCAGCCGGCGGAAGTCCTCCTCCGAGCCCAAGGCCGGGTCGATTCTCAGGTAGTCTGCCGCGTCGTACTTGTGTGGAGACGGAGCGGCAAAGATCGGCGTCAGATAGAGGGCGTCCACGCCAAGTTCCTGCAGGTAGTCGAGGCGCTGTTCGATCCCCTGCAAGTCACCCCCGAAAAATGAGCGCCGCGTCGGGCGTTCGCCCCACCGCCGGACGCCGGGAGGATCGTTGGCGGGGTCACCGTTGCAGAACCGGTCCGGCATGATTTGGTAGAACGCGCAGCGGTACACCCACCGAGGAACAGCCACGGTCTCAACCCTTCACTGCCGAGGATGCGATTCCCTCGATGAACCGGCGCTGCCCCGCAAGGAAGGCCAGCACCGACGGCAACAGCGCGACCACGGTAGCAGCCGCCAGCAACGTCCAAAACGTCCCGTACCGCCCCGAGAACATGGCCAAGCCAACTTGGACCGTTTGCATGCGCGTCGAGTTGGTCACCACGAGAGGCCACAGGAAGTCGTTCCAGGCAAAGAGGAACGAAAAGATGGCGCTGGCGGCAACGACCGGCCTGGACAGAGGAGCCACCACTCTGGCAATGATGGTGAGCGTCCCGGCCCCGTCGATCCGCGCCGCTTCCTCAATCTCCACGGGAATAGAGAGGAAAGACTGCCGGAAGAGGAGAACCGCAAAGGCGCTCGTGGCCCGAGGGACGATGAGCGCTGCATAAGTGTCAATCCATCCAAGCCGGCTCACGATGAGGAAGCCAGGGATCAGAGTAACCTGCTGCGGAATCATCATGGCCGCGAGCACGGTGATGAAGAAGAGATGCTTGGCAGGGAAGTGCATGCGCGCCAGGGCGTACCCCGCCAGTCCGGAGAAAACAGTCTGTGTGACGGTGATGCCCACCGCCATGATGGCACTGTTGAGAAAGAAGCGATCGAACGGCGCTACCTGCATGGCACGGGCGTAATTCATCCATTCGAAACGTGTGGGGATCAGCAATGGAGGGGAGAAGACGGCCTTCTCCGGCTTGAGCGACGTTGTCAAGAGCCACAGAAAAGGCAACGCCGAGAAGAAGGCCCCCGCCAGTAACGCTGCGTGCATGCCAGCCGTCGTCGCCGCGCGGGCCACACTACGTTGTCTCATACCTGCGGCCTCCCGAGGTAAACCTGTACTGCACCAGCGTGGCGGCGAAGATCAGGGTAAAGACCGCGAAAGCGACCGCGGAGGCGTACCCCATTTGAGAGTAACGGAACCCGTAGCGATAGAGGTAATATCCCAGCACATCGGTCGCCCCGAGCGGGCCGCCCGTCGTCATGACGTACACGAGGTCGAACACCTGGAACCCCTCGATGAGCCCGGTAACCGTCACAACGAACGTGGCCGGCGCGAGCAGGGGCACTGTGATGCGCCGAAATCGCTGCCATGCCGTCGCTCCGTCAATTGCGGCAGCCTCTTGGAGCGAACGTGGAATGTCCTGGAGTGCCGCAAGATAGATCACCATGTTGAATCCGGTTCGTTTCCAGATGCCTACCATCATCACCGCGGGAAGGGCCCATGCCGGATCTGTCAACCATGACGGCCCGGCGATGCCAAGCAGCGCCAGCATTCGGTTGAGCACGCCCTGGTACGGGTCAAGGAGGTACTTCCACACCACGCCGACGGCAACGCTGGGAGTGACAACCGGCAGAAAGTAGAGAACACGGTAAGCCGCCCTTCCCGTTATGTTCTGATTGAGCAGGACAGCGACGGCAAGCCCGAGCACGGCGGACCCGACGGTCACTATGCTCGCGTACGCCAGCGTCACGATCACCGAATTCCGGAACTCCGATGATGTAAGCAACGTGGCGTAATTGCGAAGGCCGACCCACCGCCTGACGGGAGATAATCCATCCCAGCTCACGAGGCTGAGATAGATCGAATATGCGGCCGGAAGCAAAGTGAAACCTCCAAGCACCAGGGCTGTAGGAGCAATCAACAGCCCGGCGTATCCGGACCGGCCTACGAGAGGGAGGGCGGGCGCTTCCCGCCCCCCTGTCCGGTGCATCTGCCCCGCCACCCTCGCCCGGAAGGCCTCTCTTTGCATGCTGTGGTCAGGGCTCTTGCAGCAGCGGGCGCACCTCGGCCGCTGCCTCGGTCAGGGCCTGTTCCGGGGTAACGCGTTTGTAAAGCGCCTCAACAACGTGATTGGCGACGATGTCCGACACCTGTGCATACCGGGTCACCGCGGGCCGCGCATGCGCGTAGGCCTGCACCTCAACGAACGGCTTGAGCAGGGGCCTGGAATTCGCCACCCAGGCGCGGTAAGCAGGATTGCCGGCGACGGACCTCCGAACCGGGATGAAGCCGGTCAGCCGATCCCACTCCACCTGCACCGGCGTGCTCGCAAACCACTCGATGAACTCCCACGCCGCTTTTTCGTGCTCGGGTGTGGAACGAAAGACGAACATCTGTTCCCCACCCAGGTTGGTCGCGAACGATCCGCCTGGTGCTGCAGGAAACGGGGCCGCCCCCAGCTCGAAGTCCACCTGCATCGGGAAGAACTCGGTCATCCACGAGCCGTCCATGACCATGGCAGCTTCGCCTCTGCCAAATAGACCCCACGGTGCGAGCGGGCTGATCTTGTGGTCGTGGATGAGGTCGACCCAGAACCGGAGCGCCCGTACCCCCGCCTCCGACTGAAACGCAGGCTCCCGGTTATCCGGGCTCAAGAACTCGCCGCCAGCCGACCACAGGTAAACCTGCCACTGCCAGGTGGTCCCTTCACCACCCTGCGTGAAGAGTTCGAGGCCCCATTTGCCGGTGCGCTGCCGGATCTGGCGGCCGAAAGCGGCGAGTTCATCCCAGTTTCTCGGCGGCCTCTCGGAGTCAAGCCCGGCCTGCGCAAACAGCTGCTTGTTCCAGAACAGCGCCAGGTTGGACGAGCTGACGGGGAGGCTGTACAGGTGGCCGTTGTACCGTCCGTACGTGAGAGGTGCAGGGAAGAAATCGTCCAGCTTGACGGCGTTCGAAGTGGCGATGTACGTGTCGAGCGGCACGAGCGCGCCGCTCCGGACCAGCAGCGGCATGTTCACGAGATCTTGAACGGCGAGATCCGGGGTCTGCCTGGACGCCAGGGCAGTGCGCAGCTTCGTGAGAAGCTCGGATCCTGGCACGAACAGGGGCTCGATGTCGATGTTGGGGTGGGCTTTCTCGAAGTCCTTGACCAGCTTCTCAAGTGCCTGTCCGTTCGCCCCGTCCCAGTAGTGCCAGAGGGTGAGGCGAACCGCTTCGCTCGCGGCAAGCGCGGGGGCGCTGCCCAGTGCGAGCCCAAGGCTGACAGCCAGCACAAGCCGTAGTGCCCGTACCGCAAGGCGGCCGGAAGGGCCGTTGGAAGAAAACCGCATCGTGGGTCGCTCCTTCCCCGAGTCATCAAGCAGCTCGCGTTCCTGTTCTGGCGACCACAACGCCTCTAGCGCTTCGTCTCACCCCCCGTCGGTCGAAGCGCGCCTGACCAAGTGAGGCTGAAGGCGTATCTGGGTCGGAGGGTGACCGGACGAATGCAGTCGTTCCAGTAGAAGCTGAGCCCCCGTCCGTCCCATTTCGTCGAGGGGTTGTGCCACGGTGCTGAGCCCGTACTCCTCCGTCCAGGCGAGGCCGTCGTACCCTACCACCCGTATGTCCTTGCCGACCGCAAGACCGAGGGCTTTGGCCTCATCGAGGATCCCCCTGGCCATGAGATCACAGGTGGCGAACACGTTGAGCGGAGGCCGCACCCGCTCCAGAATCTGCCGGGCGGCGATCCGGCCGCCAGCCCAGCTGAACTCGGTAGCGATGATGTTCTCGGCGGCCATGTACACGCCGTCCTCCCCGAGGGCCGCCCGGAAGCCGGCGAGACGCTCGTGGAAAACCCCGCTGGCGAAGGGGGTCGAGAACCATTCCTCCACCAATACGACAAACGTCGGGGCGGGGCGCTCGCAGAGGAGCTTGCCTGCTAGGTATCCCCCAAGGCGGTTGTCCACGAAGACCGAGTCGAAGCGTGGATTGGCCATGTCGATGAGGACGGTCGGCAATGCAGCTGGTAGGGACTGACCCGAGTAAAGGCGGTCCGGGTCGAGAGAGATGAGCACCAGGCCGTCCGACTGGTACGGCAGAGCGTCCTCGGAGCGGTACCGGGAAAGCCGCGCCTCGCTGAGCACCGGGAAGAGGGCGATGCCGAGGCTGTGCTCATCCAGGGCTTCGTCCAGGGCGCTGATGACCGCCGTGTAGAAATCCGTGTCAACCCTGGGAAGGATGACTGATACCGAACCGGTTCGGCCCCGGCGGAACTGCCGAGCCACGTGGTTAGGGTGAAAACCGAGTTGGCGGATAGCGTCGAGCACCCGCCGGCGCGTATCGTCAGCCACATCGGGATAGTTGTTGAGCACTCGCGAAACCGTGCTGGGCACGACGCCGGCGCGCCTCGCCACGTCCCGGATGGTCGGACGCTTCACAGAAGTCCCCCTGACGCTGCAAAAACGTTTCCGGAACCGATTTTGATCCTAGATCCTCGGGTTCATCCTGTCAAGGCCAGGAATGCCGGGTAGCGACCGGAGTGCCTGCGTTTCATCCACGTTGCAGAAGAGGAAGACAATCCCAGGACTCAGGAAGGCGTCACGACGAATACCGAGGACGTGCTGACCAAGAATGGCGATAGCTCTCAGGGCTGCTGAGTGTCGCCGGCGCCGGGCGTCGCCTGCGCCCCAGGGTGAGGCGACCCGGGTGACGCCTTTCGGGAGGCGTCCACCGTTTCTACGACGAAGCGGGCATCGGCGATGGTCCGGCTGGCGTCACCCTCCGTGTATCACTCGGCCGGTATGAAATCCACATCCTCCAAGCTCGGCGACCTCCGGGGCCGCTCGAACGACGTCGGAGTACGCCCCGGCATCCTGGAGGACGTCCTATACCTGGAGGCGGGCCCGGGTCTTCTCGATGTATGCTTCCCCGAGGGTGCGGCACGTCACGGCTTCAGGACCTCTCCCGGGAGAAAGTCCGGTTCGAGATCCCGGTACCAGCCGCCGTACGGAACCCGGCAGGGCCCGGCCTCCTCCAACCGGCACCGGAGAAGCCCCGGCCGCCGCTTGAAGAGAAGGGCCAGAGGCCCGCCGGACAAGCCCTCTACGACCGGGAAGAGGTCGGCGTCTGAGCCGTCAAGAGCCTGCCGACGCCGTCGCGCACCCTCTCTGCCACGGTACCTGCGCTCCCCAGGCCGCAACGCCGCCGGCTTCCTCGCTCGGTCCCAAGGCGCGCCCCCGGAGCCAGGGGGGCCAAGGCTACGCCCCGCCGTTTCCCCTTCGATGAAGGGCCCGGCCGCTGTAGCCTACCCATAGCACAAAGGCTGCGACCATCAACACGGTGAGCAGCCCGTGCAGGAAGCCCTCGAAGAACTCGGGCGTGAACGACACCGACCTCACCCCCGCCTTTGCACGGAAACATTCGACGGATCACGACCGGCAGGAGACGCGCGGCCACGAGCAAGTGGCCCAACCCAGTATACACCCCTGGAAAGTACCCGCGCCAGGGGCGGTCAGGCCGAGATGGGCGACGCCCCTACTGCACATGACGAGCCCTGACGACAGCACGACTATCGTCGCAGTGCACCCGGTCCGGCCGAAGGGCATTGCACTCCAAACGCCGTCTTGTGCGGGGTACCCGACGGTGTCATAATGGTGGCACTGCAGAGCGGCAATGCTGAACGGCGACGACGGGAAAGAGTAAGCAGTCCGGCGCTCCACAGCGACGGGGGATGGTGGGAGCCCCGGAGTAGCGACTGCCGAACGACCTCCCCGAGCCGCTGTTGCGAACAGGCGGTCCGCCCCAGGGCCGTAGCCAGTAGTGACAGCCGGGCCCTTCCCGTTACAGGAGGAGCGGCCGGCCTGGACAGCGCGGCGCCCGTTTCAGAAAGACGCCGGCAGGCCGTCCGCACGTGAGCGAGCGCGCGTGCGCTAAGACGGGTGGCACCGCGGAAGCGGCAGAAGGCCCTTTCGTCCCGACGGGACGAAAGGGCCTTTCATTTCTCCCCGTCATTTCGGAGGTGGCACGGGATGCAGGACAGGGTTTGCACGTCTCAACTGGGTGCCCACGTTGGCGAGCGGGTGACCGTGGCAGGATGGCTCCACGCCCGGCGCCGGCTCGGAGGGCTGACCTTCATCCTGATCCGGGACGGCTGGGGGCTGTGCCAGCTCACCGTCGAGGGACGAGATCCGCTGGAAGGAGTGGAAAACGAGAGCGTCGTGGCAGCAACCGGCACCGTCGTGGCTGCCCCGGAGGCACCTGGAGGTATCGAGTTGCGTGACGGCACGACCACGGTGATCAGCCCTGCTGAGGCCCCTCCCCTGACTCTGAGTAAGCGGGAGCTCCGGGCGTCGCTTCCAACCCAGCTCGACCTGGCGGCCATCAGCTTGCGCCATCCGGCGCGGCGTCGGGTGTTTCAGGTGGCCGCGGCAATGGTGGCGGCTTTCCGGGAAACCCTGAGGGGCCGGGCGTTCACCGAAATCTTCACCCCGAAGGTGCTGGGCGGCGCGAGTGAGGGCGGGGCCAACGTGTTTGCGCTCGATTACTTCGGCAGGCGAGCCTTCCTGGCGCAAAGCCCGCAGCTGTACAAGCAGATCATGGTGGGCGTCTTCGAGCGGGTTTTCGAGGTCGGTCCCGTCTTTCGGGCCGAGCCGCACGAGACGACCCGCCACCTCAACCAGTACACGAGCCTGGATGCAGAGATGGGGTTCATCACGGACCACCGGGACGTGATGGCCGTCGTGGAAGAGGTGGTGGCCGCCATGGTGGCAGCGGCCGGCGCCCAAGAGCAGGGCGTGCGCCGCCCGTTTCCCACCGTCGCGTTTTGGGAGGCGCAGGAGATCATCCACAGTGCGTTTGGCCGGGACGTGCGGGGCGAAGAGGACCTCTCGCCGCAAGACGAGCGGGATCTGGGCCAGTGGGCCAAGGCTGAGTTTGGGAGCGATTTTCTCTTCGTCACCGGCTACCCGCTGGCCAAACGCCCGTTCTACACGCAGCCGGATCCAAACCACCCGGGGGATTCCAACAGTTTCGACCTCTTGTTCCGCGGTCTCGAAATCGTGACCGGCGGGCAGCGGCTCCACCGTTACGCCGACTACCTGGCCGCACTCGAAGCGCGGGGGATGGCGGCCGCCCCTCTGGAGTGGTATCTCCTCGCATTCCGGCACGGCATGCCGCCACACGGCGGGTTCGCCATCGGCCTGGAGCGCTTCGCGGCGCAACTCCTGGGGCTGGCCAACGTGCGGGAGGCAGCGCTGTTCCCGCGCGACATGAGCCGGCTTCAACCTTAGGCCGAGCTCAGCAGGGACGCAGCCGGAAACCCGTAGGGACGGCTCCAAGACCCTGGCAGTCGCCCCGGACTGAAGGCCTGGCCGACGAAAAGCAGCAGCCATACCGCGCCCGCGAGCCACGAGTACCAGCGTGATGCTCTGTTCGTCGCCCGGTACCCTCCGCTACGTCAATTGCATCGCCTGCAGCGCCTCTCTGGCGTTGGCGGCCAGGAGCAAGGCGAGCGCCAGCACCACGCCGAGCCACTCCTGGCGGCGCAGGCCTGGCGGCTCGATCCGGACCAGTTGCTGCCGGAACGACCACCAGTGACCAAGGATCCTATACCGGGCCAGGCCGCGCAGGGAGACGGCCAGCAGGACGTACGCGGTGATCTCGTAGATCCCGGACCGGCCGAAGACAACGAAAGAAGGGGCCATCCGGCCCTGCGGGATGGGGATGGCGAACGAATTGGTCCCGAGGAACGCTCCGTACAGGAGCGCGTTCCACAGGGGCACGAGGTAGCCCAGCGAAAAGCCCCCTTCGGTCTCCACGAGGCTCGCCACGCCGGTCACCAGGCCCGCCGATGCCAGGTTGACGCCGGCGATCCGCAACCATTCGGCAACGAACGTCCTCTCGGTCGTTGCGCCGCCGGCGAGGCGACTGCCCGGGAAAATCCCCCGCAGCATGCCCTCGGGCAGCCATGCGCAGCTGACCACCCATGCGATCACGAAGGCCGCGGCTACTCCTACCCACAGCGCCAGGAATCGCACCCAGACGCTGTCGTGCAGGAGCAAGCCCCTGGCCAGTCGCACCCCAACCAGCCTCCCCCTTCGGACTGCGCGAGTGCAGCGCGCAGGTGCCGGGGTACCAGAAACCGAACCTTACCGCTCGGCGGTTTGTACTACGGCGGAAGTGCGACGCATCCTTTCCTGAATCGTTCCCTTGAGGCCGTCCCTGCCCGCAGCCAGAGGCCCATGGCGCTGAAGCGCGGCGCAACCAGGTCGCCGCTGGCCAGACCGGTCCATGCCGGCGGCGCGGCGGGGCAGCGCCCCAGCCCATTTTGCAGCAGCGCGTGCCTCCGTTGAACGGGCCAGGCAGCGTCGTTCGGCTCCCCTCATGGTGCGATTGAGAGGAGCCGGGGACACCGTCACGAAGTGTCACGGCGAGCGGTTGCTTGGCGACCTGCACCTGCGTGAGGGAGAGGTGCCGACGGTGGGCCTGATACCTGAGTTCGTGCTACGAGCGATGAGCGAGCGTCCGTTTCAGCTCATCGAGCTATGCCACAGGCTGCCCGACGGCTGGTGGACGTGGCAGCCGCACCCCCGGGTGATGAGCATCCGGACCATTCTCGTGCACATGATGGAGGCCGAGGAGAGCTGGGTGTCGCACATCGTCAAAGGCGAGGCGCGGCCTGACCGCAGGTCCTCCGCGTTCGCCTCGCCCGATGTGCTGGAAGCCGTGTGGCGGCCGGTGCGGGCTCGCACCGTAGAATGGCTCGCCAGCCTCGACGAATCCGCCCGCACCGAGAAGCGCAGGATCCCGGGCACGCCGACCGAGGTGACGCTCGAAGCCATTGCCTGGCACCTCGTCACCCACGACTTCCACCACAAAGGGCAGGTATGCACCCGGCTCGCCATGCTCGGCGTGGAGGTGCCCGACCTCGACATCATCTGAAGCAGCCCGGACGTCATCCTGGCACATCGATGGGGGGACTGCCGTGGACGATTACCGTACCATCAACCGCCTGGCCTGGAGCAAACTCGTCCGCCACGGCTGCGTCTGGACCCGGCCGGTCGCCCGGGACGATCTCGCCCGCGCCCGGGAGCTGGTCGATCCCTACGGCTGGGTCGAATGGAAGCCCGGCCTCGAGGTGCTGTGCCTCGCTTCGGGAGGCGGTCAGCAGGCAGTGCTGTTCGCCGCATCCGGCGCCAGGGTGACCAGCTACGACCTGACCCCCGAACAGCTCGAACGGGACCGCGAAACCGCCGAACGCTTCGGCCTTCATGTGGAGACGGTCGAGGGCGACATGTGTGACCTGGGGGCACTGGTCGGGGCCGGCAGGGTCTACGACCTGGTTTACCAGCCCGTCTCCTCCGACTACGTGCCCGACGTCAACGTGGTGTACCGGGAGGTGGCCCGGGTGCTGCGCGCGGGCGGCCAGTACTTGGTCACGCACTGGAACCCGATTTACTGGCAACTTGACGAACAGTGGACCGGGGGATACCGGGTCGTCCTCCCTCAAAAGCCTGGCGACCGGCGGGTGCAGGAACAATGGGAGATTGACGGACGGAAGGTGCCTGTCGGCACGGTGACGTTCTTCCACCCACTTGATGACCTCGTCGGCGGCTTGTGCCGCGCTGGGTTCGTCATCGAAGCTTTCCGGGAAGGCGACCGGGGGGATCCCGACGCGACGCCCGGTTCATGGGATCATCTGCGCGCCTTCTTCCCGCCGCTGTTGGCCATAAAGGCGCGGCGGGTGCCGCCCGCGCAGTGAGCCCGGCCCCGGAGGTAGAGTCCTTCGTACCCCAGGAGCACCTCCGCCGCCGACTCCAAAGGAAGCAGACCACGCTTGAGAAACATCCTGCCATCATTGGGCACTGCCACCGGCATTGACCACGCTCGCGCTCGTGGCCAGGGCGCGAATCGGTCTGACACCGGAAGTGATGAGAGCCATGACGACCACCAGAATCCCGGCGATGATGAACATGAGACCGATGCCTCTGCCCGGACCCGTGCCGATCACGTGGCCGACGGAAGAAGCCAGCAGGCCCCCCTCTTCGAGAAACGGATTGAAGACATGATCCGCCAGCAGCCCCGATATGCCGTACGCGACAATGAATCCGAGCTGGGACAGGATGCCGATGATTCCCCAAACCCGGCCCTGTTTGTCGTTAGGGATATTCCTCCGGATCAACACATCAGCGCTGGCATTCACGAAGGGCAACGCGCTCAGGAAGAGAAAGCCGGCTGCGATGATGAAATGAACGTTCGTCGTCACGCCCATGAGCGACAGCGCCAATCCGGCGATAACCAAACCGATGACCAACATGTCCATATACCGGTGCCCCATGCTGAACATCCCGATCAGCATGCTGCTTATCAGCATGCCGACGGCACTGACCGATTGGATCGTACCCAACGTCCTGGCATCGGCGAAAGAGAGCACCATCGGTCCGATCAACGTTTGAAGGAAGCCAAGGTAGAACGTCACAACCGAAATAACCAAAATCAGAAGCGCAACGCCGCGGTTTGAAACGATGGCACGCCAACCTTCGGCCAAATCTTTCATCCAGTGGCCGGTTTCCGCGCCCTGTTCCGATCGCTTCATCTGCTTCTTGATGACAAGAACGGCGAAAACAGCGACAACAAAGGTACCAATATCGACCGCCAATACCGTCTCGATGTTTGAGAAGCTAAACAATGTACCGGCAATGAAGGGAGAAAGCAAGAATTTGGATGATTCCGCCAACTGGACAAGGCCGCTGCCTTTCGAATACTGCTCTTCGGTCAGCCAATCGGTGGCCGAAGCTTTGTAAGCGGGGCTTTGCAATGCAACAAAGATCGAGCTTACCGTCACCCCGGCATAAATGTGCCACATGTCCACGTCTCCGAACAGCATCGTCAGCAAGATGAAAACAACGCCGGATGCCGAACCGAGATCACCGATGATCATCATGGCCCTGCGATCAAATCGATCGGCCAGAACGCCGCCAATCGGCCGCAGCAATATGGACGGTAAGAACGAAAGGAGCGTAATCAGGGCAACGTTGGTCGCCAGTCGCGTTCGCTCGAACGCATAAACCACCAGGGAAAAAGCAGTCATACCGCTTCCGATCGAGGACACCAGCTGTCCGCCCCAAACCACCAGAAAGTTCGTGAACGACTTGTCTTGATCCACGGCTCACCAATCCCTCTCTTCACCTGTCATATATCTGTATTACGGCCGAATGGAATCCCTTCAGCGAGCTAAAGGCCCAGATTGCTCAGCCAATCAGTAAGCAGGTTCTCCCTCTCTTTCCTGCTGTTGGCGCTTCCGTTTTCACATTTCTCCAGCCGCTTTTCCGCAACGAGCCGGCCGTCCAGCATGAACAACACCCGCTCCGTTGTGGCCGCGACTTTGATATCATGGGTGACGAGCAAAATCGTCGCCCCCGAACGGTTCATTTCCGCCAAGAGCGCCATGATTTCGCCGGCGGCATACGAGTCGAGCGCGCCGGTCGGCTCATCGCCGAACAGAATGTCCGGATCCTTGATCAGCGAACGGCATATCGCCGCCCAGAGCCTGCGCCGATAACTCAACCACCCCGGTCAAAGGCCTGATGGGCCGAGGTCCTCAGGAATAGGGGCTCCGGGTGCTCTTTCTGTTTTTCGCTAGAAAGGCCCGGCCCGGGCCTCCAGGAAAAGGCAAGCACCCCCGGGTGGCGAATCGACGGTCGCCAGAAAGGCAACATCCAGGGGGTGCCCCAGCCGATGGGAGATGGCCCCTCCCGCCGGCGGTTGCGACAGTGCTCTAAGGTCCTTGTCAAGGGGGTCGGATCAGCTCCGTGAAGCTGCCTGGAGAGGTTCGCGGCATTGACAGCCCTCCTGCAGGTCGGTAGCTTGAGTACGGGGCTGGTATTGTTGGGGACCAGCGGAGCGGTCCGCCGAATGCCTCTTGCGTCATGCCAGCCCTCGCCTGTGCTACTCAGGCGGCCGCGTTGCGCCGTCGCTGTCGCTGGCGCACCTCTTCGGGTACCTTCCACTGCTGGGCCAGGGCGCGAGCCTGGGCCGCCGTAATGGGTTGCCCCTCCAGATTCCGGAGTACGTAGGAGCGATGCTCTTTGAGCACGGTGAAGATCCGATCCAGCAAGTGCACGCCTACCTCGCACACCGCTTTGGCATGGGGAGCCCCCTTCATCACCATGGCCCGGTAGTAGATGAACGCGAGCTGTGGGTCGCTATGGCGGGCGCGATCGGCGGCCAAAAACAGGATCCGCTTCAGCCACGATGGGCCGGCTTTGCTCATCCGGCCGTGCCGCTTACGCAGCCCCGAGGCCTCGACCCGCGGCACCCACCCGCTATAGTCCCGCAGCTGCCGGCTGTGGACCAGCACCTGAACCAGCGGAGCCAGCGCCAGGAACGCCGGCGCCGCAACCCGACCGACGCCGGGCAGGCTCTCCACGGAGCCATCGGGATCCAGGAGCCGGTAGAGGGCGTAGTTGCGCTCTTGCACGCGTTCCAAAGCATCGCGGATGGTTTGCAACAGCTTCCACTCGGTGGAGATGACCGTATCCAGCCCGCTGGCGGGAGCGGCCGGGATCCAGCCCAGCGCCACCGCCTGCTGGCCCAGTTGCACGAGCTCGCGGGCCAGGCCGAGCGATACCTTTTTCCCGCTCTGGCGCTCAAGCGCCTCGGCCAAGGCTTCCGGGGTCTGGCGCGCCAGGCGGCTGGCATGGGTCCAATGCAGGTAGACGGCTTTGGTGAGCGGGCTGTCGAGATCCGATAGAACAGCTGGAAGGCCCGGGACCGCCTCATCGACGGCCGCTTTCAGCGCTTTGGTCACGTTGCCGAGCAGCATGGCGAGCTTGTGTTCCAGCTTCACCCCGCGACGCAGCGCCTCCCAGTGGGCGCCTGTAGGGCGCACCACTCGGTTGAGGTGCTCCGGATGGGCTCCCAGATGCGCCAGCGCCAGCGCATCGGTTCGGTCGGTCTTGCGCCGCTTGTCGCCCAGGGCCGCCCGCATGGCCTTCACTTGCTCCGCGCCGGCCCAGAAGACCGCGTGGCCCTGGTCCACCAGGTAGTAGGCCAGCATCTTGGAGACCCCGCCGCTGGGCTCCAGCACGAACCGAAACTCCGTCCCCTGGGGCGCCTGGCTCACCATCGTGTTCAGGAACTTCTCGAGCTCGGTGATGGCATGGGAAAACTTCGTCTTGCGTACCGGGCGCTGCTCGTCGTCAAGCACCTGCGCCGTGTGGGCCGACTTGCTCCCGACGTCGATCCCCACCATCCAGGTCGGCAATGTTCATACCCCCGATAGCGCTGAGATGTCAGGCGGGTAAGGGCCTCCCGGACGGCTGCAGCTCCAAACTTGTCTCTGATGAGGCGCCGCCGCTCGGCCCAAGAGGGCCGGAGGGCTCGCCAATGCTCTGTAATCGGGCCCTGGCAGCCGGCGGGAAGCAAACGCTCTGTCCGTCAAGGGCCTACGCCCTGATTCGTCTAGTGGTCGCCTCGTCCCGCCCCCGCCAGAGTAAGCCGTCGCTGAAGCGAGCCCTTCCAGCCACACTTATCCCCTTATCCACAGCCATCCACAGGGGTTCCCCCCGGCCCCCCTCCCCCGGGCTACTACGTCATGGTCGCGGGACGAGAGGCCTACCGGGAAGGACCGTACAAGTTCGTCAGGTACGCCGGATCTACCTTCCGCCTGGGCCAGCATCTGCACCGTCTGCGGGATCACCGCAAGCGGGTGGAGATCCCGGGTGCCGTCATCGGCGGCGTCGTCCTCTTCGGCTTGGCCCTGCGGGTGCCGTCGCGGATGGAGCTGGACCGGTGGGTGCGCGAGGGGCCTTTCGGAAGCTCCTGGGCCGGCGGCGTCCCCCCCCCCTTGCGCGACTGCATCCGGGACTGGGCGAGCCTCGCCAAGCTTCCGGGCCCTTGACATGTCGAGCGTTAGTCGCATAGGATTAGACGAACGCTCGACACGACGTGTGGGCCAGGAGGTGAAGCCTTTGCCACGAACGACTCGGAACCCAAGCCCCGAGCGGCTTTTCGAGATCGCCTCGGTGCAGGCGGGGTACTTCACCGCGGCACAGGCCCGCAGTGCCGGCTACACCAGACAGAATCTGGCGTATCACGTGGCGGCCGGGCGCTTCGAGCGAGTTGCCCGAGGTCTCTACCGGCTTCGCCAGTATCCCTCGTTTCCGTATGAGGACGTCGCTGCCGCCTGGCTCAAGGCGGGGCCTCACAGGGCAGTAGTATCGCACGAGACGGCCTTGGTGCTCCACGATCTGTCGGCCGTGCGGCCAGACAAGATCGACCTGACCGTGGAGCGACCGCATCGACCGGCAGGAAACCGGCCCCGTCTTCCCGGTGTGCGCATCCACACGACCGTGCAGCCCCTTGATGCCCAGGACGTTGTCCGTATCGCGGGGGTTCGAGTGACCTCGGCAGTTCGTACCATCCTCGACGCCGCCGATGCCGGCACCGACCTGGATCAGATCGTGGCCGCCGTCCGTGAAGGTATCAAGCGGGGGCTCTTCACCCCCTCGGAGATGGAAGAGGCCGCCCGAACGCGAAGGGCGCGGGTGCGTCGCCTGATCTCGGTAGCTCTTCAGGAGGCCGGATATGGCTCGGCAGTTCACTGACGCGGCGTCCTTTCGGGCTTCCATCGAAGGTCGGCTGCGGGCCCATGCCCGAAAGCTCGGCATTCAGGCTGTGGTCGTGCGACTGCAGGCTGCCCTAGAACGCCTGATGGCGCGTCTCGTGGTGGTCGCGCCCGGTCGGTGGGCGTTGAAGGGCGGCCTTGCACTCGACACCCGCCTGGGAGAGCGGGCCAGGGCGTCTATGGACACCGTTATCGCCCACCCTCCGGCGGGCGTCCTCGAGAGCACCCAGAGCGTGTTCGTGTAGCTCCTCCGGAATGGCGAGCATGCCAATTTAGAGCCACGGGTAGCTCTCCGCCGGGCCCGTGATGGGCTTCACCTCGTCCGCGTACAGCCGTACCGCAACCTCTCTGCGGGAGGGCAAGCCGAACAGCCCCACTGCCATGCCGTCCCTTCTCCTCGCGGAGCTCCCCCACAAGGCCCGAAACCCTCCGCGGCCGTCTTCCCCCGTCTCGCTGTTCACGCGCCACGGCGGTCCGCGCAGATGGCACGGAAATCGCACGCCCTGTATCTCGCCGCCTCGGTGGCCGGAGGGTAGCGTCCGGTTCGCAGACCATCGACCCACTGCTGCAGCCGCACCACCCGCACCCTGACCGCCCGCCCTTCCCAGGTCCCTGCCGCCGATCCTCGCCCTCCGCCGCTCGTGCCTCGACCCTGGCGATTCGTCCCGCCAGCCCGCGCACCTGCTGCGGTACGGTCGCCCCGGCTGGAGTTTGACACCTCACTTCGTGATTTCCCCGTAACGACGAGGTTTGCTGAGGGCGCGGAAGGGGCGTACCACTACGCGGCTTGGGTCGGGAACAGCTCTTCGACGCGGTTGGGTGGCCGGATGCCCAGGATCCGGAAGACCGCCGGGGCGGTGCCCTCCAGCTCCGTGCGCAGCAGGTAGCGCTTCGCCTTGATCTGCAGCGGGACCGCCTTGAGCTTCTCCAGGTCCGTCAAGGCCTGGCGGTAGGAGACCGCCTCCCCCAGCTTGTGGCGCAGGTACGACTCCAGGACGAAGGCGAGGAAGCAGACGGCCACATGGCCCCGCACGTGCTCGTCAGTCCACACGTAGACCGGCCGAATCTCCAGGGAGCTTTTGAGGTCCCGGAAGGCCCGCTCGACGCGCCAAAGCGTCTTGTAGCTCTGCGCCACCTCGGCGGCGTCCCGGTTCGTGTTGGTCAGCACCACGAACTTCCCGTCGTAGCGAGCACCCGCCTCGATGGCGGCCTCGTTGATCTCCACGGCGTCCCGGTGGACCTTCAGGTAGCGCCGGTAGCGGCTGTGGCGGATGAGATCGCCGGGGCTCCCCTCCTTCAGCGCCTGACGCAGGCGGGCCACCACCTCTTCGCGGACCTGCCGGTCGTGCTCGGCCGCCTCGGGGTTGGAGGCCAGGATGTAGCGACGCCCTTCGCGGACCACCTCTTTGACCTTCAACGTGGGGCTGACGACCCGGTAGCGCCCGGGGCAGCCGACCACCTCGTCCCGCACCACCCGCGCCCGCCGCATGCGCATGCCCACGATGTACTCAAGGCCCGCCTGCTCCAGCGCCTCCAGCGTGCGCCCGCCGACGGCGCCCCGGTCCGCCACGAAGAGGACCTTCTGGAAGGCGAACCGGTGCTTGAGCTGCCCGATGATGGCCCGCGTCGCTGTCACGTCGTTGAGGTTGCCGGGATAGACCGCATGGGCCAAGGGCCACCCGTCCCGGGTGAGCAGCACCCCCACCACCATCTGACGGCGGTCGGTGCGTTTGTCCTTGGCGTTGCCAAACTGCGCCAGCTTCTCGGGCCCCCGGCCTTCGAAGCGCACCGTCGTGGTATCCCAGAGGACAAGTTCCAGGTCCTGGTTGAACAGGTCGGTGAACCGGGCGAACAAGAAGTCCTCGACCCGGTGGGCAAAGCGGTGCACGTACGTGAGCGCCCGGTAGAAGTGGTGCAGCTTCAGGCCAGCAAAGCGGGGCTCCCAGATGGTGGGCAGCCACTCCTCGACCAGGCTCTTGCGGGAGGCAGGATCCATCAGCCGGTTGAGCACCATGGCGAACACGGCCTCCGGCAGGTCGAACTCGACCAGGGTCTCCTCCCACAGCCACCCCCAAAGGCGGGCCAGCCCCAGCTCCTCCCACAGCCGGCGGAAGACCAGCACCGGCCCCCAGGTCAGCCCGCCTTCGCCCTTGAGGTCCTTCTGGAGGTTCAGGACGGTGAGCTTGCCGGCAAACTGGCTGAGGGCCTCCAGGATGGCATCGACCCGGGCCCGGCCCTCGGGCTGGTCCCAGCGGCCGATGGTGGCGATGACCCGCTGGCGGGGTTTGCCGTTGACCCGGATCGCCTCGATGACCTGCAGGTACTGGCGCACCGTGCCGTCCTTGTTGCGCTGCTGGTTGACCCGGACAAACATGACACTTCCATGATGAGCCATCATGGCCATCCGTGTCAATATCCGAGCGCTACATCACGCGTCGAACGTAGCATTACACTCGCGGCGTTTTTCGGGAGGGCCTGCGCGTCATGACGGGCTTTGAGGGCATCGAGGTATCCCAACAAGGCCCACCACTGTAAAACTCCAGCCCGGCAAGGCACGTACGGGCACTTCAGCATTCGCCATCCTGTCGTCCGTGGGACTATTGCTTCGGCAGGTGCTCAAAGCTCTGCCAGGCGGCCGCGCGGTCTCGGCCTCTCGGTTTAGCTACCGCGGGCAGGACGCAGACGTCGCCTGCATCCTGGATTGGTGAGCAACGTGGAGAGGGGCGAGAACCGTCCACTGGGCACCGTTCGTGGGCCTGGGTTTGAATCCCGGTCGAGTTTTCGTCGCCGAACCTTCGAGCAAAGGCGACAAACGCCTCGCAAGCCACCCACGGGAGACGGCAGCGGTCGCTGAATGCGCCTCCGCGAAGCGTCGGTTGTTAGTCGCGCTCCGATTCACCCGAAGATGGGGGCCAGCTCCAGCGTGAACCCCGGCAACTCCGGCTCCAGCGTCACGCGGACAGCCTCCCGGTAGCGATCTACCTCTCGGCCAGGACGGTGTAGCTCGACCGCCTGCCCTTCCGGGTCGATGAGGACGGCCAATTGTGCCCCGTTGGCGAGGTAACTGTGCATCTTCTCCCGCAGCTCGACCAGCGTGTTGGAGGCCGAGCGCACCTCGAAGACCACGTCAGGGCACAGGGGTGGAAAGCCCTCCCGAGCTTCCCGAGATAACGCCTCCCAGCGCGCCCGTCGCACCCAGGAGGCGTCCGGAGAAAGAAGGGCACCGTCCGGCAGCTTGAACCCCGTCGAGGAGTCGAAAACGTACCCTAGACCTGTTCGGGCGTTCCAGTTGCTCAGCTGCCTCAACACCTCGGCACTGCGCCTGCCACTTTCGCCTCCCGTCGGGCTCACGACCAGCCTCCCGTCCGCGGTGCGTTCGAACTGATAGCCGGGGTTGCGCTGGGAAAGGGCCAGCAGTTCCTCATCCGTGACCCGGCGCATCAGGTCGAGTTTGATGGCCATCCTCACCCTCCCCCTTCGTCGGGGCCGACAGGAAAAGGCGGAGAGCTTTCCATCGCCTGCGCGGCGTAAAGGAGGACCTCCCGGATGTCCTCGGGTTCGAGATCGGGGTACGCCTCGAGGATTTCCCGCTCCGACATCCCGTCCGCCACCATGCCCACCACCGTCGCGACCGGGATGCGCAGGCCTCGAATGCAGGGCACCCCGCCCATCTGGCGCGGGTCCACCGTAACGCGGCTAAACCGCACATCCCGTCCCTCTGTGTCTACGTCTTCGCCCCCCAGTCGGCATGTCCTCAGTCGGCCGGTCGGGGCCGTAGCCCAGGAGTTCCAGAACGCGTTCCGGGACCGGGGCCAGGGAGGACCTGCCGGCCGCGTGCACGACCGGCGCGTTCCGCCCCCCCCTTGCGACGAGGCTGAGCGAACTTGCAACGGCGTGTATAAGCCTGAGTCGATATCGCAGGCCAGCCAACCCTCTTCGGCCAGACCGGCGAGTTCGGCTCGGGGACCGGACGCGTTCGACCGGCCCTCGACTCGAGCTGCCTTCCGCGGTCCCACCCTTCGGCGTCTTCGGCTTCGCATGGGGTAGACAGCCTCGCAGAACTTACCCGGAGCCTTGCCAACGATCCCGTGCTGCCGGAGTGAGTATACCATGTCCGGACGCGGCGCTGTCCGAGTCCCGATCCCCTCCTGCCCCCTCCCGCGAGCTGTTCGGGCACGGGCCAGCGGCTCGTGTTCGTCGATGAACTCCCGAGACAAGGCGTTGTCCATCTTTACGAGCTACCAGGTCGCCCACTCCAGGGACTCGGGCCCACTTCACCGCCGATGTCGGGCTTCGCCGGGCAGCTGAAAGGAGACCATGCGCCTTTCCCCATCGTCCCTCGCGTCGCTACCCATGTGCCACAGCCACGTCCGCATCCCGGTGCATCGGCGCCGCTGCCGGCAGTGCCACCGGACCGTCTCGTTTCCGCCCGCCTTCCTGCGGCCCCGCCAGGGACTGATGCAGGCGCAGCTGCTGCCCGCCGAGGCGGCCTGTTGGACATGGTGACGCTGCCGCTTCAGGGCGACCCGGCCTGGTCTCAGCCCGCCCGCAGACTCCCCACACCCTGGCGCCTTCCCGATCCAGCGGGCTCCGGGGAGACTGGAAGCAAACCCCACGCCAGGGGGTGAGCTTCCATGGCCCCATGGCCCGACGAGACGCTGGCGTTGTTTCGCTATGCCCTCATCGCCCCGCTGCTGGACCCGACATCCGGACGCCATCCTCGTGACCGGCGACGGCATCGAGCTCCTGACCTGCTACGGCAACATGTCGGGCCGGCCGGCTGCCGGGCCGCCGCAGCACTTTTTGTACTTTCGCCCGCTGCCACACCAGCACGGCTCGTTGCGGCCCGGGGGCCAGGGCACGGCCATCCCCCGCGCCGAAATGAGCGCCGCGTAGGCCGCTACGGATTCGGGTCTAGACGGGTCACGGCCTTCGCGCCGGGCCCACTCGACGAGTTCGTCCACCGCGATGGGGGCCAGCGCCGGGCTTTGGCCGAGTTCCTTCAGCCGGACGAGAGCGTTTTGGACGGCGCGCCGGTGTGCCTCGTAGCTACGCTTTTCCGGCACCTCCCGCCACTGAGGCCACCGGGCCAGGGCAGCTTCCAGCTCGTCCGGCGGAAACCACGCCACCGCCGGCTGCACCCGTTGCCGGCCGCCCACGGGGAGCAACGACGTCTCTCCCGGCTCCTGGTGTTCGGCCAGAGGGTAGCGGTCAAGGTGGTCAGGGTCGTCAGTGCGGTCATGCTCTTCGAGAAAGCTGTCCGCTCTCCTTTCAAGGTCGTCGCACGGCCGGCCCAGCGCGGCCAGGCTCTCCCGCCGAAGGTCGGAAAGCTGGGCCACCAGCCCCTCGGGGTCGCCGGTGGCCAGCGCCAGCTCCAGGCCCCTGGTTAGCCACCGGAGCGCCACCTCGTGGTCTCCGGCCGCTTGATAAGCCATGCCGGCGTTGTTGTAGAGCCACACGTCGTCGGGGTATTCCTCGGCGAGAGTGGCGAACAGTTGATCCGCTTCCTCCCGGCGACCCAAGCGCAGCAGGTACTCCGCGATATCGGCCCTGCCGTCGGGCACGCTCCGCAGACCGGCTTGCAGAGCCCGCTGCTTGGCAACGATGGCTTCCTCCAGCCGGCCGGCCCCCGCGTAAGCGTCCGCGAGCTCGCTGTACAGAGCGGCCATGTCGCAGACCTTCCGAGCTCCCGGAGCAGCAGCCAGCTCGTCGAGAAGGCCAACTGCTTGGTCATAGTCCGGCTCAGGGCCGTGGAGCAGGGCCAGGATCCGCTGTTCCTTGCGCAGCCATTCCCTCGAGGCTTCCACAGGGCCTCCCTCCCTGGCCGAGCGGCGGTCGACTTGGGCACGACGTCGGGGCGAAGGCGCTTTTCCAGCGCTCCTCCTACCTTTCGGCCCCAACCTTACCTCACTTCGGTGGCCAGGGCAATCTCAACGGCGCTTCCGGTTACGTCGTGCGTCGGCTTACGAGCCCGACCCAGCCTGCCGACACGAGGCCGGGGGTTCGGGGTGTGGTACGATGAGGCCGGAAACTTCAGGGACAGTCCCGAGTTACGAACGGGTGCGAGAGGAAGTTGGGTGAAATGCCTGAACTCACGGTCGTCTTGCCCGACCATGTTTCGAGGGATGAGGCCCTTCTTTACCTCGCGATGAAACTTTACGAGGCACGTAAGCTTTCACTGGGCAAGGCCGCCGAGCTGGCCGGTTATTCCGTCCGGGCGTTCGTAGAGATCCTCAACAAGCACGGGATCTCGGTTTTCCGTTACCCGCCCGACGAGCTCGACAAGGACGTGCAGCATGCCCTCGATCCTCATCGTGGATAGCTGGGGCTGGTGGACGGCGTCGGCGCGTACTCTTTGAAACCCTTTCAATGGCCGCCAGGAGTGAGCACAGCCTTCGGGCTTGAGTCTCGCCTTCGACGCTCTCAGAAGGCGCTGTCCCTTCTCGATGATGTGCTCTCTGAGGGAAGGAGAAGCCTCATCGAGGTCCACCACGTCGACGGGGATGCCGCACGTCGCGTCGAGCGCGGCCAGCGCTGCGTAGACGGAAGTTCCGGGCCGCCGATCCGCCATGAGCGCCCGTGACGACAGCATTTCAGGGGGATTCAACGAGCATCCTCGGGCTACCGGGTATCGGTCGGCAACCCGAGCCGGTATGCGGGACGGGCCGGCGACCGCGTAGGGAGGCGAGGAAGATAGCGTCCAAGCTGCGCCGCCACGGACGGGACTCGTGGAGGAAAGCCGAGATCCTGGGTAACTGCATGGCAGCCCCCCACCCCAGCGTCCAGCGGCGGGTACAGGGCGGTGTGCGCGCCGGCTACTCACGGTAGGTCGTCACCGGGGGGGGGCGATGAGCGTGGGAAAGCGGGCAGGCTCGCGCTGGGAGGGAACGCCCACCAGCAGCACCGGCCGATCTCCCTCGTGCCCATGGCCGGGCGGAAGGCGCTGCCCAGGTCCGCTCACAGGGGCGCCCCCGGCTCGGGCTTTACCGGCTAACCACCTGGGACCTCCCCCTCGGGCCACATCCCAGCGCACCGGTACCATCCGCTGGCGGAGAGCCCCCAGGTAGTCAGCCAGCTCCTCAGCAGGAATCTCTTTTTCGACTTCCTTCAGGGCCCGGTCTGGGTCCTCTCCTCCGGCGTCCAGCCACGCCCGGTCGTCGTCGGAAAGCTCGTCCGGTAGGGTGGCCGGCCCCTCATCCACCGTCTGCCCGCCCCGCCCCAGCTGGTGGACATACAGGAAGGCCTCCAACGCCTCGGTCCGGATCCGCCACAACAGGCCCAGCTCCACGATCGGGAGGCGCTCTTCCATCCGCCATCGGTAGACGGTCCGCTCGGTCATGCGCACCTGTTCGGCCACCTGTTCGGGGGTTAAGAGGCGGTCCGTCATGGGCGTCGTCTCCCTTCATGTGTTGCGGCCAGTGCACCATTGACCCTGGGGCGGGCAGGAAATATCCGCCCCCCAACGAACCCTCTGCTCCGAACTTGACGCCGACGAGTTCGGAGATCTGGCGGCGGCACACGGGGGGAACTTTCGTTGCTCCGGCTAGGGAAAGTGGTGCTGGGCGTCGGTCTCGCATCCGTCTTTTTTGCCGTCGGAGCCGAGGTGTTCATGATATCGCGGCCGTTTGAAAAGGCGCCAGGCGTCTCTCCGGGGGACGTCGGTCTGGCCTACGAGGATGTGGTGATCGACGGGGCCGGCGGGGTAGAGCTGCGAGGCTGGCTCCTCCCCGCGCGAGGTGCGCGGCGGTCCGTGATCTTGGCACCGGCGGGGGGCGAGAATCGCGCCGAGATCGGCGGGGATACGTCCTTGCCGCTCATACGTAAGCTGGTGGAACACGGCTTCACCGTGCTGGCTTTGGACATGCGAGGGTATGGGCTGTCGGGAGGACGGCCTACGTGGGGTTTCCTGGAATCGAACGACTTGGAGTCGGCCGTCCGGTTCATGAATGCGAGAGGGTATCCCAACGAGGCTGTCGCCGTAGTTGGCTTCTCCATCGGAGGTGTGGCTGCGTTACGGCTGGCCGGGCGGCTACCGGAGTTGGGAGCCGTCGTCGCGGATGGCGCGTTGCCCAGCGTCCGCTGGACGGTGCGCGCGGTGCTCCCTTGTTGCGACGCAGCAATTTCCCCGTTGGTGCGTCTGTGGGCAAGGGTGCTCCTCGGTGTGGATGTGGACGAGATCCAACCCGTCGAAGACTTGGCGAGGTTGGACGGGCGCAGGGTGATGCTCGTATACGGGTCGGAAGACGAGCTGGCAAAGGCGGGTGCGCCTGCAGTCATGCAAGCTGCCAACCCGCAGGCGACGGTCGTCGTGGTCCCAGGTGCTCGGCATATCCAGGCCTATCGGATCAACCCGGAGGCGTACGGTGAACGCCTGGTTCGCTTCCTGGATGACGCTATGGGGAGGCCTCTCGCGCCTGAAGGGGCCGGGTCCAGCGTCCGCCCGCGCTAGCCACAGGGCTTAGGACTCGGCTCCCTCTCGCGCAGCATGGGCTGTACGGGCAGCCCTGCGCTCGGCGATGATAAACGACCCTAGCACGACCGATGCGGCCAGGACTTGCCCCAGAATGGTCTCTCGTGTCGGGAACACTGCAAACCAAGTTTGAACCCACTCCGGTATGGGTACGTGGAGCTCCGTGGCGGGGATCCATCCCGCAAGCTGCATCTCCTGCGCCTGTTCACCGACCATCACCAAGAACACGAGTCCAAGCATGGCTCCCGTCAGCACCAGCATCTTCTGATACGGAAGTCGTTGGTGTGCGACCATCGTGAGGAAGCCAGCGATCACCGTCAGGACAAACCCTACCCCCGCGCCCCAGATGACCGTACTCATGCCCCGCTGCAGCCTGGTATCTTGCAGAAACAGAACGGTTTTGAACCCCTCTCGGAAGACGGCGCTGAGGCCAAGGACGATCAATCCCACGACGACTCGGTTTCTGGAAATGAGGTTGGCTTCGGCTTTTTCGGTTAGCGCTTGCTTGATCTTCATATGAGCAGATATCCAGCCGGTCCAGTAAAGCCTGTGGAAGAACCAGTTCATAACTAAGACGAGCACTAGCACAGCTGATATGAACGAGGCCGTCAACCCCCGGTGTGATCCGCCGGGGTGGAGCCGGGCCGGGGATGTCGTCGACGGTTGGCACTCTGATATCCGCGGGTTGGCTACCGCACTTTACGCCATCCGTCGGGGAGCTGCCTCGAACTAGAGGCGCACGTACGGCTCAAGCGCCGTGTGCATAGCAGTCTCGAGGGTTCCCCCCACCGGTCCCCGGTCGCGTCCGGCTCACCCGGTCGGCTGGATCCGTGGTGAGACCTCCGAACGCCGCCGCTTGCCTCCGGATCGTCAGGTCAGGCTACCACCCCGTTCCGCTGCGCCTCCACGTGGCAGGCAATGGCCCAGGCAAACCCCAAGAGCTCTCGGGCTACGGCGGTCACGGCGACGGCCGAAGCCTTTCCTCGGCTCAGCAGGCGCCAGTACTTGCGATGCAGCCGTTCCTGCGCCTTGAGGGAAACTCGGAGCACTTCGGGGTCGGCCCCCTGTTGCCTGGCCCGCAAGGGCGCCTTGACGGCGGGCCGGTGCCGATAGGCCCAGGCCGCCTCCCCCAGCACAAAGCGCACGTGGGCATTGCCGGTCTTGGTGATGCCCCCGCGCCGGGTCTGCGCCCCGCTGGAAAACTCCCGCGGCACCAGGCCCGCATACGCCATGAGTTGAGCGGGGCTTCGAAAACGCGAGAACTCCCCGATCTCGGCCACCAGCGTGACCGCCGTGACCTCTTGCACCCCTCGGAGCGCCTGGAGGGCCTGGATGACCGGTGCGTGCCGACCTTCGGTGGCCATCGCATGGATCTCGGCCTCCAGGCGTTCGACCCGGGCCTGCAACTCGTGCACGGCATGCAGGTACTCCTGGAAGGCCACCTGGGTGGCCCGGTGGGGGAAGCTCAGCGTGTCCAGCCAGCGCATGAACATCCGGGACCACCGGGTGGTCCCTTTGGGTGCCGGTACGCCATGGCGCAGCAAAAAGCTGGTCAGCTCCTGGCGGGCGCGCCGCAAGTCGCGCTTGGCGCCTTCCCGGGCCCGCACCAGATCCCGCAGCGCCTCTTCTTCTTCGCCGGGCACCCAGACCGGCGTCAGCTCGCCGGCTCGCAGCAGCTGCGCCAAGCGCACCGCGTCCCGCCGGTCGGTCTTCACCTGGTCGCCGGGCCGCACCGGAGTGAGCGATGGGGCCACCACCACGCATCGGACCCCCAGCCCGGTCAACAGCCGATACAGTCCGTAGCCGGTCGGCCCTGCCTCGTAGCAAGTCAACAACCCCTCCGGCTGGCCCAAGCGCCGGACCAGCTTACGCACCGCCTCTGGGGTGTTGGGCACGCTCCCCAGGTACCGGGCCGGGGCCGTCCCCCGCTCGGCCACGGCCACCGCGATGGCCTCCTTCGACACGTCCAGACCCACGAACTTCATGATAGAATCCATTTGCCGGCTCCCTTCACGTGTAGCTCTGCGTCCCCCTGGGGACGTAACCTACGTTCGTCGTGAACGGGGGCCGGCCTCGTTCATCGTAACTAGTGTCGCGTAACGGAAGTGCGTTTTCTTCAAATCACCGCTCTCGCGCCCTGGCTTTGGCCAGGATTTGATCGGGGGTCTTGACCCAGACAAACGGCTTGGCATCCTCCTTCCAGGCTTCGATGAATCGCCGGATGGTGGGCGACCAGCATGTCGACGTCGTAAAAGTTGCCCCGGCGCAAAGCCTGGCTCTGCAGGATGCGGAGTACGACCCAAACCGACCACCGCATGCGATCCATGCCGACCACCGGATACGATTCATGCCGACCAGCGATTCCGGAGCAAGCCGACCACCGCTTGCGAAACATGCCGACCACTTTGACCGGCACCCCGGATTCGGTGGTCGCCATCGTCGTAACAGGTGGACGACATGAATCGGAACGAGTGGACGGCATGAATCGTAACGGGTGGTCGATTTCGTCGGAATACGCAAGGATCCCGAACCAAATCTCCACCATGTTGAGCCAGGAGGCGCCCGTAGGCGTGAAGTGCAGCGGTCGCGTCGCCCCGGAGTGCCGGGCGTATACGACATCTGGTGCGCTCCCCACGAGATGTACGGGATGGTGATGCGCATCGTCGTCGGTTCTGCCGTAGGCCCGGGTACCACGCCCCCCCCGGCTAGCCGGGGGGGGGGCCTCCTGGAGATCCCGACGCTCAAGCTACGCTCGAGATCCCCTCCCTGAAGTGCTCAAAGAGCGGGAGGCACGACATGAGTCGCCTGTCGCACGCAGAGCCTGCGTGGGCCGAGCGGTCCGACGGCGACATCATTCCCTACGGGGAGGCCGACCGCGTCGCGCTGCTCGCGACCCTGCTACCGGGGTAGCCTGGGGCTGGTAACCATAGCGGCGAAGACAAGTCGGGCTTTCCGCGGGTCCTCAGTGAACTCCCATGGCGTCAAGAACGACCAGACCCTCCACGTGCTCGAAGTGCCGGGCATTATGCGTCAGTACGGCCGCCTGCCTGGCCATGGCCGATGCGGCGATGGCCGCGTGGGGAAGGTGTATGGTGATGCCACGCCGCCGAAGGCGTTGCAGAATCGAGCCTGCCTGCCACGCGATCTTGCCGTCGAACGGGACCTCTTCGAGGGACTCAATCAGCGAGCGGGTCGAGGGCTCCTCGTGCGGCTGCATTGCTTGAGTGATCTCGAGGACGGACAGAGGGGAAACCAAGGGGATGCCCAGGGTAGCCGCCCACGAAAGTAAGACCTCGCCGGTGCTGTCGCCCCGCAGGTGAAGGACCAGAACCGACGTGTCGACGAGAACCCGGGCAGGCGGAGGAAGGCGGAGATCAACCTTCACGGAACCACTCCCGCCGTAGGCCCTCTACATACGCCGCGACGCTCTCCGGCCCGGTCAGCTCGGGGTGGTCCGCCACCTTCCATGCGCCCGCGCTCTCCCGGAGTGCCGCGCGAAAACGCGTTCGTTTCAGATACTCTGAAGCGGCGTCGGAGAAGAACTGGCTGAGGTTCGGCGCTTGCCTCCTAATCTCGCTTAGCAGGTCTGCACGGACCGTGATAGTCACCCGCTTTGTCTTGGGAGTCACTGCGCTCACCCCGCGTATCGAGTATACGCGTCCTCGCGCATACCGTCAATCGGGCGCGATCACCCATGTCGCCGGACAGTGATAATGTCACCCCGTGAACGGGACTGAGATTTTGTCACCCCCCTGATGACCGGAGGGGGCCCGGGGTGGGGCCCCGGGGGGTGCCCCCCGGGGCCGACGCCCGCCCTGGCGAATGTCTCGTCCCCATGAAGGGTGACGTCTTCTTGCGTCCCGACGAGGCCCAGCGCATTCCCGTGCTCGAGCGTCTGCTCAAAGGCGAGATCACGGTATGGGAAGGAGCTCAAGCCCTCGGACTGTCCGAACGCCATGTCCTACGTCTCAAGCACGCCTTCGCCCAGCACGGGGCTGCCATCCTGGCCCACAAAAACCGCGGCCGCCGACCCAGCCATGCGGTCCCCGACGCCGTGCGCCAAACCGTCCTGGGTCTGGCGCTGGATGTCTACCGGGATGCGAGCTGCCAGCACATGGCCGAACTCCTGGCCGAGTACCATCAGGTCCATCTCAGTGCCAAGACCATCGCCCGCATCCTCAAGGCGGCCGGGATTCCCTTGGCCCATACCCACAAAGCGGCCCGCCGGCGCCGCTCCCGGGAGCGGATGCCCCAAGCCGGCGCCTTGGTCCAGGTCGACGCCAGCCCGTTTGCCTGGCTGGAAGACCGCGGTCCTCACCTCTGCTTGCATGGGGCCATCGACGATGCCACCAGTCAGATTCTGGGCCTTTGGTTTCTCCTCACCGAGCAACTGATGGGCTATCTCCAGGTCCTCCGCCAGATCCTCCAGCACCACGGCGTGCCCGTGCGCCTCTACTCCGACCGCCACACCCTGTTCTTCTCCCCCAAGCAGGGCCGGCTGTCCATCGACGAGGAACTGGCTGGCCAGACGATCCCACTGACCCAGTTCGGTCAGGCCCTGCAGGCCCTCGGGATCGTCCATATCCCGGCCCGTTCCCCCCAAGCCAAAGGCCGCATCGAACGCCTCTGGCAAACCCTCCAAAGCCGCCTGGTAACCGAGCTGCGCATTGCCCGCGTCCGCACCCTGGACGATGCCAACCACTTCCTGCCCGGGTTCATCGAACGCTTCAACCGCCGCTTTGCGGTCGCCCCGAAAGACCCCCAGCCCGCCTTCCGTCCTGCCCCCAATGCCCATGAGCTTCTCACTATCCTGGCCTTGCGGGAGACGCGCAAGGCCTCCGCCGGCTCCACGATCAGCTTCCAGGGCAAGACCTATCAGCTGCTGGATGCGCACCGCCACGTGGTGCCCCTGACGCCCCGCCGGACGGTCACCGTACTGACCGGCCTGGACGGCGTGCGACGCGCACTCTACGCCGGCCAGGTCTATACCCTGCAGGAACTGGACGTCGTTACGCCCCCACCACTGCCTAACCCCACACCGGTGACGGCCCCGCCGCCATCGCCCCGCCCTACCCCTCGCTCGCCAGCCACGCACCCGTGGCGCCGGCCCTTCAAGGACATGCGCGTCCCACGCTCCCCCGCTCTGTACACTTAGCGGGATGACATAATCTCGGTCCCCATGAACGTGCGAAAGGGTGACAAAGTCACTGTCCCTTGACATCGGGCGCGATCACCCACGTAAGATGCTACCGAAAGGGCACTGGCTCACCCATCTAAGAATGTTACCGAAGGGTGGATGAGGTGCCCATGTCCCTTCGCAGCCGACGGGAGTACCTGATCGAGATGCAGCGACGCTACGCCATGCGCCGAAGCCGTCAGGAAAAGGCCCCCATCATAGACGAGGTAGTCGCCACCCTGGGCTATCACCGCAAACACGCCATCCGTTGCCTGCGTCAGCCGCCGGCGGCGGCTCGCCCGCCGGTCCGCCGTTGGCGCCCGTTGCAGTACACCGAGAGCCTGGCGGCCATTCGCCTGGTCTGGGAAGCCCTGGACTACCCGTGCGCCGAACGCCTGCATCCCGTCCTGCTGGCCACGGCCGAGCGTTGGCAGCACATGGGGAGCTCTGCGCCGGGCCGTGCTAGGCCGCAGTCAGCGCGTCGTCTTCGACGCTCTTTGCACCGTGCTGGGGGAGTGGCCGTACCCGGTCTGGGCCCTGCACACGGACAATGGCTCCGAGTTCCTCAGCCACCACCTGATCCGTTTTGCCCGCGAGCACGGCCTGCGGTTCGAACGGGGCCGCCCATACCGCAAGAACGACCAGCCCTACGTGGAGCAGAAGAACCGCCAACTGGTGCGGAAGTCGTCGGCTATGCCCGCCACGACACGCCGGCCCCCGGCGTCGTACTTGTCGGCGACCTGCTGGCGGATGAAGGAGAAGTCCACCGCCGCATCGATGCGGCGCAGGATGTAGTGGGGCGGCACCAGCTCCTCCAGGCTCACCATCTGGAAGAGGTCCGCGTGTGGCCCCGTCTTCCCGATCACGACGCTGCCCCCCGAGCCCGAACCCTTCTGGAAGGAGGGTTCACCCATCGCCCCCGAATACCTGCTCGGACCCCGACTTTTTCACCACGCTTCTGACGCTAACCCATGAACTCGCCCCGGGCCCGTCCCTCATTCGCAGCGCTGGCATACGGCAGCGGCCACTCGGCTCTCCAGGAGGAGGATGGACACATGTAGGGGCCGCCGCGCCCTGACGCCTTGGCTTGAGCTGCAGCGTGTAATCCGCTCACGCGCGGACGAGGTGGACGACGCGCTCGGCATCGGTCACTAAGAGGGACCGTCCCCGCGGTGAGAGATAGCGCGTCTGGTACTCTCGATTTCCCACGTCCTCGATGACGCCCAGGTGATACGTTTCGACGAAGGGACGCAGCTCCCCCGGCTCGAGGCCGAAGATCCAGGGTGCCCGGTTCTTAGCGGTCAAGTAGTCCATCAGCGCATCGGCTCCAGGAACGTGTGACCGGCGCTCGACGACGCTTCGTAGGACATAGGTGAACACGAGGATAGAGCCTGTGGCGCAGCCGCCCACGAAGGTCAGCGTCCTGCGCACGCGCCTCCGTGATGTACTGCGTGACGCCTTCCCAAACGAAGACGGCCGGCCGCGAACGGTCGAACCCAGCCTTGGCCAGGATGGTGCCCAAATCATCCACGTCGAAGTCGACAGGGACGAACCGCACGTTGTCCGGCAAGCTGCGCAGACAATTGCGGAGCCGGGCCTGCTTGCGCACCTGTAGCGCCGGAAGGTCGAGCTCGAACACAGTGACGCCGCCTACACCGGGCAAGCGGTAGGGCCGGGTGTCGAGCCCGGCGCCCAGGAGCACCAGCTGGTCGATACCGTGGCCTGTGCCGGACTGCACGACATCATCTATGTAGCGCGTGCGGCATACCTGGGCACCGTAGAGCCCTGGTAACATGCCTTCCATCCGCCTAACCGCAACCCTGCGCATCCAGGCTGATCGCATCAACGTTCGGATGAGCCCGCCGACCAAGTCGCCCACGACCGGATCGACAAACAGTCGGAAATGCTTCGGCTGATACTGTTCGATGAGGCGGCACGTCGCAGCGCCGAGCGCAGTGTTCCCGACGTTTTGTCCGCTCACGAGCCGTCCTCCTTTACGATCCCCACAAACTCACTCGCGATGCATCGCGCGGCTACGGCGAACCATGCCAGGGCATGCTGGACAGCCGTCGAAGTGAGGCCACGCCGTTCGCTGCCGCCCCATCGTTCCGCTCTTTGGCGGCGATGAGAAGACGCAACGTCCATCCGACGGCACTTTGCGGTTGTCATTTGATGGCATCGGCATCGACCGGCACCGCGCACACCATGCCTTCGCTGAAACCAGCCGAGCCGACCCCGAGCGCCCGGTTAAACCGGCCTCGCATGTTCTCCAAAGCGATCACGTGCGTGAGCTCCACCAGCTGCGCGTCGTCGAAATGCGTGCGCAGCTTGGCGAAGAGTTCATCGGATACCGCTACAGGCGTTCGGCTCATGGCGACCGCGTAGTCGAGGACGAGCTTCTCAATTTCGTTGAAGAGGTCGCTGGTTCGGTAGAACGGCAGCGCCAGTAGCTCCTTGTCGCTGAGGCCCACCGTCGCGCAACCTGCGAGCCCATGTCGATGCAATACTCGCAGTGTGTCATTGTGGCCGCTTTCAGCTCGGCGAGGGCCCGCAAAAACGCCACTCCCGTGGACCCGCAAAGGCCCTCCAGGGTCTGCTGGCGGCGGTGCGAGCTCCTTCACACCTCGGGGAAAAGATCGGCCACCCGCACCGAGAAGCCTGGTATGGCCGGGTCGGCCAGAGTATCGGCCGCCTCGAAGACCTGCGGCCGGTGGGGATGGGCGTAGACCATGACCCGGCGGCGGTCCGGGTCGACCAGCCATACGCTTTTCGCCCCCGCCGACAGCCAGGCTTCGATGCGTTCCTGCACCTCGCGAAAGGTGTCGTTCGGTGACAGGACCTCGATGGCGACGTCAGGGGGCATGGTATAGTAGCCTTTGGGCCGAGGGCTTGGCAGATGCTCGCGGGCGATGAAGGCCACGTCTGGGGCACGCACGGTATCGGGGTTCTGGGCCAGAAGAAAACCGGCCTCTACCAGCACTCCACCAAGACCCTGGCGGAGCACAAAGCTTCCAAGCAGCGCGGCGATGCGACCGGCGATCTCCCCATGCTCTCCGCCGGGCGGGGCCATCTCCACCAGCTCCCCTTTCACCAGCTCGTAGCGCTTACCGTCCCTGGGGAGCCGCAGGAGGTCATCGGCGGTCAACAGCGTCCGCGTCGCCATGGGCTTCCCCTCCCGACGTTCAGTATACCATCTGGACGGCTGCCCCCGAGGCCAAGGTCTGCCCGACAGGGTGAGCTGACCTGGCGCATCCGACACAGAAAGCCCGCCGCGTCGCGGATCAGGGGTACCCCTCACGGGGTACCCTTCATGCACCGCGGACCGTTGCAGGGCACCACGGTGCCTGCCGCGCAACCCCCCGCCGCCTTCCGACCGTCGCTGCTCAAGGTATGGCCGGAGGTGGGCCAGACCCTGCGGGCGCACCGGACCCGAGCCTACGAGCTCTTACCTTCGCTCCCCGGCGTCATCCGCCTCGGGCAGCGCCAGTACCGGGTCATCCGGGACGCGTTGCGGCGGCGGCTGGAGGAAGCGGCCCCGTAGAGCCGCATCCTCGGGCTACCGGGCATCGGTCGGCGGCCCGAGCCGGTATGCGGGACGGGCCGGCGACCGCGTAGGGAGGTGAGGAAGATAGCGTCCAAGCTGCGCCGCCACGGACGGGACTCGTGGAGGAAAGCCGAGATCCTAGCGCAGCTCGCCGCCGGCACGTATACCGAACCGTCAAAGCTGCGGCTGGCGGACTTCCTTGACCAATACTTCCTCCCGCAATGGAGCTGATTGCATACAATCCTGTGGCGAAGGTGAAGCCGCCGGAGGTGGTGCGCCGCCGGCCGGACGCCGTCACGAAGGAAGAGGGGTAGGCCTCCTGACCGTCGGCAGTTTTTGGCTAGTTTTCGGCTATCAGCTGGATTTTTGGTAGCTGGTTTCCAGACCCGATCCCGCAAACCCGCATAAAAAATGGTGCCGAGAGCCGGAATCGAACCGGCGACACCGGGATTTTCAGTCCCGTGCTCTACCAACTGAGCTATCTCGGCACCGCAGGACGACCCTATTTTACGGGCCACACCCCACTTTGGCAAGGGTCGGGCGGCGCGTGCAGCGAACTGGTCCGGCGGGAGGCGGTGTCCTACGGTGCAAGCTGCCTGGCCGCGCCGCGTCGTCGTCGCTCCTGACTCGTTCAAGGGCAGTGCCTCCGCCCGGGAGGTGGCCGAGGCCATCGCACGGGGGCTGTCGCGGGCCATGCCCGGCCTGAGCGTCGAGACCGTCCCCATGGCCGACGGCGGTGAGGGCACGGTAGAGGCGCTCGTCGAGGCCACGGGGGGCCGGTACGTGACCGAGACCGTCACGGGCCCGCTGGGAGAGCCGGTCGAGGCCCGCTTCGGGATGCTCGGCGACGGGCAGACCGCGGTCATCGAGATGGCGGCGGCCTCGGGGCTGCCCCTGGTGCCGGCTTCTCGGCGCAACCCGCTCGTGACCACGACGTACGGCACGGGCCAGCTCATGCGAGCCGCCCTCGACGCCGGCGCCACCCGTATCCTCATCGGCATCGGGGGCAGCGCGACGGTCGACGGCGGCGCCGGCATGGCCCAGGCTCTCGGCGCTCGGCTGCTGGACGACGAGGGCCAGCCCATCGACTTCGGCGGCGGAGCCCTTCATCGCCTGGCGCGCATCGACCTCTCGAGTATCGATCCCCGCCTCCGCTCGACCACCATCCTGGTAGCGTGCGACGTCCGCAACCCCCTGGTCGGGCCGGAGGGGGCAGCGGCCGTCTTCGGTCCCCAGAAGGGGGCGACCCCGGCGATGGTACGCACCCTCGACGACAACCTGCGCCACCTGGCGGCCGTCATCCGCCGTGACCTCGGGGTCGACGTGGCGGACCTCGCCGGGGCGGGAGCCGCCGGTGGGCTCGGCGCCGGGCTCGTGGCCTTTTGTGGCGCGCGCCTGCAACCCGGCGTGGAGCTGGTCATCCAGGCCGTCGGTCTCGAGCGTCGCTTGCAGGGCGCAGACCTGGCGGTGACGGGAGAAGGCTCCCTCGACCGGCAGACGCCCTTCGGCAAGACCCCGGCGGGGGTGGGCCGCCTCGCCCGGCGGCTCGGGATCCCCGCCATCGCCCTCGTGGGTGCCATCGGCGAGGGGGTCGACGACGCCGTCCTGGATGCCTGCGGGTTGGACAGCGTCTTTTCCATCGTCCCGGGCCCCATGCCGCTGGACGAAGCCATCCGGGGCGCGCACAGGCTGCTGGAGCAGGCCGCGTGGCGCCTGGGCCGGTGGCTGAGCCGCCGGCCGCCTCGAACGGAGGTCGCTGCCCACGAGCTCCCGTGACCCCCGGGGCGATCGGCCCCTGGACCGCCGCCTGGTCATCGCCATCGCGTACGGCGCGCTGGCCACCCTCGCCATCGCGCTGTTCGTCGTGCTCCGCTGGCCCTCGACCATCCCCGGCCGGGCCGGGCCTGCCTGGGAGGACGCCATGGCGGCGCTGATCGGCGGCGAACTGAGCGAGCGGTATCCCGGCCGGCCCATCCTGCTCGTCCCCGTGCTCCCGTTGCCCGGTGGGCCGGCTGCCCCCGCGGCGACCCGGGGCGTATCGGGGCTGGTGGTCTCGTCCTCGCAGGTCACGCATCTGCACCTGCTGGCCGCGTGGCTGGAACCGGCGTCCCCGGACCGCCCTTATCAGGTCGAAATCGAGCTCCGGAACGGCGGGGTGCTGGGCGCGGGAATGCTGCGGGTCACGGGCCGGGGACGCTGGGGGTTCGACGGGGATCTCCCCGTCGCCCTGGCAGAGGTGCGGGCCGTTCGCATCGTTCGGGATGGCCGGCCGGTGCTGCGGGGCGAGGCTCTCGCACCCTGAGCGACGCAGGCGGAAGCGAAAGGCGGGGAGCCAAGAGCGTGGACACCGAGGCGCGCATGGACACCGACACTCAGGCGTTCTTGTCGCTCTTCTTCAGCATCGAGGGCATCCTGCGTCGCCTGGCCGGCGGCCGGGAGGAGGGCTTCGCGCGCCTCGTCGCACGCGCCCGCGACCACAACGCCGTGGTGCGCCGCTTCGAACAGGAGCTGCGGGCGTTCAACGAACTGCGCAACATGCTGGTGCACGCGCCGCTCACCATCCCGGTGGCCCGCCCCTCCCCGGAGGCGGTGCGCGCCCTGCAGCGCATCTACGACCACCTGACCCACCCGCAGCTGGTGCTCCCCCGCTTTGCCCGGCAGGTGGTGAGCCTCACGGACGACCAGCCGTTCGCCGACGCCATCGAGGCCATGCACAAGACCGGGTACTCTCAGTTCCCCATTTACCGGGGGGCCGCGTTCCAGGGCCTGCTGACCGACGGGCTGATGGCCCGGTGGATCGCCGCCCGGCTCGACCACGACTTCGCCCGGCTGCTCGAGGTGCCTCTCAAGGACGTCCTCCACCAGGTGCCCGAGCGTAGCACGGTCGCCTTCGTCTCACGCCGCGCCACGGTCGCCGAGGTACGGGAGATGTTCGAGAGCCACCTGAGGCAGGGGCGCCTGCGCCTCGACGCCGTGCTCATCACCGAGACGGGCGACCCCGACCAGCCGCCGCTCGGGATCGTCACGCCCACCGACGCCATCGCCATCGTGGCCGAAGACGCCGTCCCACCGTCATAGGGCGGCACCTCCTGCTCCAGGGGGAGCCTGCCCCTGACCGGCAGGGGCGGCAAGGGGCTCAGGCGAGCCCTCCCAGGAAGTAGCCCACGGCGTAAGCGATGGCGGCCGCCAGGCCTCCGACCAGCAGCATCTCGAGGCCGGCCCGGTACCAGGGCTTGTACGTCACGAGCGAACGGGCCGACCCCACCCCGAACATGGTCAACAGGGTGAGCACGACCGCCACCTCGAACGACCGGGCCCTCAGGCCTTCCCACAGGCCCGCCAGCACGAAGGCGAGAAGCGGCACCGCCCCGCCGATGGCAAAGGCCACGAACGTGGCAAGGGCGGCATGCAGGGGATCCTTGCGCTCCGGAAGGATGTGGAGCTCTTCTCGCATCATGGTCTCGATCCAGCGCTCGCGGTCGGAGGTGATGGTGCGAACGGCGTACTCCAGCGCCTCCCCCTCGAAGCCCTTGGCCCGGTAGATCTCCCGGATCTCTTCCCTTTCCCCCTCCGGGAAATGGTCGATCTCCCAGGCCTCCCGCTCCCGCTCCTTGCGCTCGTAGTCCTGCTGGGACCGGCCGCTCAGGTAGGCGCCCGCCGCCATCGAAAAGCCGTCCCCCAGCAAGTTGGCCAGTCCCAGCACGAGCACCACGCCCGGCGACAGGGCGGCGCCCGTCACGCCGGCGACGACGGCAAAGGTGGTGACGATCCCGTCCGATGCGCCGTACACCATCTCGGCCAGGTAGCGGCCCTGCTCCTGCTGATGCGGCTCGACGGCGGAAGTGCGGATACGTTGGGTGTCGTGGGCCTGGCGGGCCTGCTCGACGTCCCCGCGCTCGTAGGCCCGGCGGGCCTGCTGCAGCCGGCTCATCCGGTGGAGCCTCCCCTCTGTCCGGCATGCTTCCACGTCGCCGGCTCACAGTCTTGCTCGCCCGGGGGAGGTCCCAACGAAAAACCGGCGCCACCGCCGCCGGGCGGATGTCGCCGGTCTCCCGCCATCTGGTCGAAACGCCACGCGCCCGCCCGCCGGGCGGGCACCTGTCTTGCTGCGGGCTTGAAGTGGCGGGACCGACGGGATTCGAACCCGCGATTTCCGGCGTGACAGGCCGGCGTGTTGAACCGCTACACCACGGCCCCGCAAATCCGATGTCCGGTCACGAAATGGTGGGCGGAAACGGGCTTGAACCGTTGACCTCCTCCTTGTAAGGGAGGCGCTCTCCCGCTGAGCTATCCGCCCACGGCGGCCGGTCGAAGCCCCCGCCTGCCGCACGGATTATCCCACACGCCCGCCGCCGGTGTCAAGGCAAGAGGCGCCCTGTAGCTGTCAAGTCCCGGTGGGCTCCCAACCCCGCCCGACCTTCACACCGTCGCCGCCCACCACACCCGGGGGCTCAAACGTCGCCGTAGCTCATCGCCCAGGGCGCTACGTCGAGCTTCGGGATGGCTCAGCAGGGGAACGTGGGCCTGGAGTCGCTGCTGGACTGCCCCCTCCACGACCCGGCGGCGGATATGGCGAGCCAGGCGTTGCAACACCGGAGCGCAGCTCGTCGCCTGCCACACCCCGGCCGTCCATTCCGCCAGCCAACTCTCCAGACGCTGCTCATGGCCCAGGCAGCGCAACAGGATCATGTGGTGTGCTCCCCGGCGCGACCAGCCGCCCCCGATGTGTTTCATCCGGGCGTTGATCAGATGCCGGATCGTCGGCTCCGCCGCCCCCAGACTCCGGGCCACGCGGGGAAGCGGCCGGCCCATCCGCCGCCAGTCCACCAACCCCTCCCGATGGGCGGCCAGGTAGGCCTTTACCTGCTCGATAGCCTCCACCGGGACGGCCCGGTCCGGGTGGACCTTGGCTTGCTCCAAAACCCCCTCCAGAGCGGCCCAGTCCCCCCGCCGGGCCGCCTTCTGCGCCCGGCGCAAAAGCCGCGTCTCCCACCCCAGCACCCGCTCCAGCGCCTCGTTGCGGTGAAAGGGATCCAGGTGCCATTCCTCGATGCCCAGCCACTCCCGGCCCGCCTGGGCCCAAGCGGCTCCGTCGCTGTTGCCCACCAGACGCTGCACCTGACCCCGCGTATAACGGCTCGTAAAGCGAACAAAACCCCGCTCCCAGAACGGCTCCGTCTCCAGATCCCCACCCCAGGCCTGCTTGCCCTGCAGCCGAAACCGGCGGCCGCGCGGATCTTCCGCAACCCAGCCCTCGTGCATGACGCCCACCTTGAACTCCCACCGCTTCGCCTTCGCCCGCTGCAGCGCCAACCAGACCCCGTCCACTTCCACCACCACCGCCGTCGCCGACCGCCCCTCGCTGGCCGGGAGCTCGCCGGTCGCCGCGATGCGTTCCGTGGCCGCCCGCTCCTGACTCTCCCGAGCGGCACCGGCCTCCTGCACCCACTGATGCACCGTCTGGGCGCTCACCGGTATCCCCTCGTCTTGCAGCACCTGCGCCGCCTTGCGAAACGACATCCGGGTCGCCAGCGCCACCGCCCGTTCCTGCACCAGAGGGCTGAAGCGCTCCTCCGCCGGCAGCCCCAACGCCTTGTCCAGCGGGCATCGGTACTCCCAGGACCCATCGGCTGCCCGCCGCCGGTACACCCGCCGCACCAACCGGTACTCGACCCCACCCAAGCCCATCACCGTCCGGCGCTGGTAGCCGACGGACTCCCACCCCGGCCCCGGCCCCTTCACGACCTCGTCCAGTCCCCGGCAGGCCGCCTCCATCGCCTCTGCCACCGCCTGGCGGACCACTTGCCAGACGAAGCGCTCCAGATCCTTGAACGACCGGATCGTCCTCGGTAGAATGAACTCAGCTTCCACCACGACCCCGCCCTCCCATAGGGGATTGCTCTGGGCGGGGTCTTTTCGTTCCCGGCTTCCAAACCCCTCCAGCCCAGGGCTGGAGGGGTTTGGCTCTCCTACCGGGTCCTGTCAGCTCCCCACTTAAACATTACGCGTAGGGCGCCCTCCGGCGCCCTCGGCGGGCGGGCCCTACTGGGGCTCCTCCACCGCCTCGATCCGGTACTGCAAGGTGCCGGCCGGCACCTCCACCGTCACCTCGTCGCCGGTGTAGTGGCCGAGCAGCGCCTGGGCCACCGGCGATCGGATGGAGATCCGGTGCTCGCCTGGGTCCGCCTCGGCCGAGCTCACGATCACGTACGACTCCTCTTGGCCCGATCCCAGGTCCCGCAGCCTCACGCGGCTTCCCAGCCGTACCTGGAGCCTCTGCCTGGCATCGACCCGGCCCTGCCGGGGGTCCAGGACCTTGGCCGTCTTGAGCGTCTTCTCCAGCTCCGCGATGCGGCCCTCGACAAAGGCCTGCTCGGCCTTTGCCGCTTCATATTCGGGGTTTTCCCACGCATCCCCGAAGTCGAGGGACTCCCGGATCCGCTGGGTCACCTCTTTGCGCTTCACCAGCCGGAGGAAGTCGAGCTCTTCACGAAGGCGGCGCGCCCCCTCCGGGGTCAGGACGAGCTCCTCCTCCAACATGTCGCGCCTCCCCTGGTTTCTTCAACCGTTTTCACGGGCATTCTTCGCCCGGAGAGGTGTGGTTTCCTCCCGGCGCATAGGATGGGCGGCGAGCGGCGTCCGGAACGACCGGACGCCAGCACGAAGGGACGTGAACGAAGTGGGCCCCTTCCGCAGCCTGTGGCGGGCAACGGTCAGCTTCGCCCTCGTAAGCATCCCGGTGAAGGTGTATGCGGCCACCGAAGACAAAGATATCCACCTGCGCCAGCTCCACGACCGGTGTCACTCCCCCATCGAGTACCGCAAGTGGTGCCCGGTCTGCGATACGGAGGTCCAGCCCGAGCACGTCGTGTCGGGGTGGGAAGTGTCGCCCGGCCGGTTCGTACCCCTCACCGAGGAGGAGCTCGACGCCCTGCCGCTGCCCGAAGGCCACACGGTGCAGATCATGGACTTCGTCTCGCTCGCCGAGGTCGACCCGGTCTACTTCGAGCGTCCCTACTACCTGGAGCCTGCCGAAGGAGCCGTACGGGCATACCGGCTGCTGGTTGAGGCCATGCAGAGCACGGGGCGCATGGCCGTCGCCCGGATGGCGCTGCGCCGGCGGGAAAGCCTGGCCGCCCTGAGGCCCTCCGGCAACGTGTTGACGCTGGAGACCATGCGCTTCCACGACGAGGTGCGGGCCCCGGACCAGGTCGTCGAGCTTCCCTCCGGCAGCCAACCCACCGAACGCGAGCGGGAGATGGCCGTGCAGCTCGTGCGGCAGCTCACCACCGCCTTCGAACCCCGGCGCTACCAGAGCCGCCGCCGGGAGGCCTTCACCGAGCTCATCGAGCGCAAGCTCACCGGCAAGGCCGTCGTCGAAGCTCCGGCCCAGCAGCCGCCCCCCGTCGCCGACCTGGTCGAGGCCCTGAAGGCGAGCCTGCAGCAGACGGACGGGAGCCCGGATGGCACGCGCAAGGACGGGCGACGGCGCGTCGCAGGGGCACGCTCCGGGCGTTGAGATGCCCCGGACCGTGCGCCCCATGCTGGCGGAGCTGGCACGCCGCCCCTTCGACTCGCCGCGGTACTGGTTCGAACCCAAGTGGGACGGCCTGCGGGCCATCGCGTTCGTAGCGGGACGGGAGCCGTGCTGGCTTCAGAGCCGCAGGGGCGTGCGCTGGAGATGGCAGTTCCCCGAAGTGACGCAGGCCCTCGATACCATTGGGGTCCATCACCGCTGCGTGCTGGACGGCGAACTGGTGGCGAGCGGCGAACTTGGCCGCCCCGACTTCACCGCCATCCTCGAACGCAGCCTCGTGCGAAGCCCCTTGCGGGCCTCGGAGGCGGCCCGCCGCCGGCCGGCCACCTACATGGTCTTCGACCTGCTCTACCTCGACGGGGAGGACCTGCGGGGACGCCCCTTCGACGAGCGGCGGCGCCGGCTCGAACGGTGGGCGGAGCAGGCCATGGCCGGCACATCCGCCCTGCTGCTCTCCCCTGCGGTCGTGGGGAAAGGGCGTACCCTCTTCGAGCAGGCCGAGCGTCTCGACCT
This sequence comes from Limnochorda sp. L945t, assembly GCF_035593305.1. Taxonomy (GTDB): domain Bacteria; phylum Bacillota; class Limnochordia; order Limnochordales; family Geochordaceae; genus Carboxydichorda; species Carboxydichorda subterranea. Next base: position 1,743,136 of record NZ_CP141615.1, read on the forward strand.
CGAGGGCGTCATGGCCAAGCTCCGCACCAGCCCTTACCTCGAGGGGCGTCGCAGCCCCTACTGGCTCAAGATCAAGCGATGGGCCGAGGAGGTCATGTGCGTGGCCGGCTTTGTCCCGGACGGCCGGGAGGGGATGCGATCGATCGCCGTCGCGGCCGAGCGCGACGACGGCAGGTGGCAGCTCGCCGGCCTGGTGGGCTCCGGACTCTCGCCGGCCCGCCAGCGCCACCTGCGTCGGGCGCTCGAACCTCTGCGCCTGCCCGCCCCTGACCCGGACCTGGTCGTCCCGATGATGCCCTCCCCCGTGGCTCCCTGGCGGCGGCGGGATCCGTGGCCCAAGGTGAGTTGGGTCGCCCCGCGCCTGCAGGTGCGGGTCCGCTACCTCGACCGCACGGAGCACGGGTGGCTCCGCCACGCCTCACTGGTGGACGTCGAGCCGGGCGGCGAACCACAGGGGGAGCGGTCATGAGCCCGCCCGCCGGCCAGGGTGCTCCGGCCGGCCGCGTCCGGGTGGACGGGCGAGAGCTCCGCTTGACCCACCTCGACCGGGTGCTCTGGCCACGAGAGGGGCTCACCAAAGCCCACCTGATTGACTATTTCGTCCGGGTGGCGCCGCTCATGCTGCCCCACCTGGAAGGACGGCCGCTGGTGCTCACCCGGTACCCCGAGGGCATCGAGCGCCCTTCCTTCTACCAGAAGCAGGCGCCCTGGCCCCGCCCCGCCTGGGTCCAAACGGCCCGGCTGGCCCACGAGGAGCGCGCCATCGACTACGTGCTCGCCGATAGCGCGGCGACCCTGGCATGGCTCGGCAACCTGGCGGCGATCGAGATCCATCCGTGGATGTCCCGGGTGGACGACCCCGAACATCCCGACCTCGTGGTGATCGACCTCGACCCGGACCCGCCGGCTTCCTTCGAGGAGAGCCGGAAGGTGGCCTTCTGGGTCAGGCAGGCGCTCGACCGGCTCGGCGTACCCTCGGTGCCCAAGCTCTCCGGGGCCACCGGCGTCCACGTCTGCATCCCCATCCGGCGCCGCTACACTTACGAGCAGACGAGCCGCTTCGCGGCGACGGTAGGCCGGGCGCTGAGCGAGGTCTTCCCCGACCGGGTCACCGACGAGCGCCTGGTCCGCCGCCGCCATGGCCGGGTCTACGTCGACCCCTACCAGAACCTGCGGGGGAAAACCGTCGTGGCCCCGTACTCGCCGCGCCCCTTGCCCGGAGCCCCGGTCTCCATGCCGCTCACGTGGGACGAACTCGAGACGGCCCAACCCCGTGCGTTCACCATCGCCAACGTGACGCAGTGGCTGCCGGGCCGGCGCGACCCGCTCCTCGAGGCCCTCGGCAGGCCCTGTTCGCTGGACGCTTTCTTGGAGAGGGTGCCGGGGCTTCAGGGCACCCGGACGTAGGGCACGCCGGTGGGCTCCACCTCGGCCAAACGCTCGTGCAGCGCCCGGGCCGCCTCCAAGAACGCCTGCCCGATGCGGTCGTCCTTGAGCGCCGCCAGCGGCTGGCCCTCGTCACCCGACTCCCGCAGGGAACGGTCGAGCGGCAAGCGGGCCAACAGCGGCACGCCCAGGGCCTCGGCGATCTGCTGGCCGCCTCCCCGGCCGAAGATCTCCTCGGTGTGGCCGCAGTGCGGGCAGATGAAGTAGGCCATGTTTTCGATGACGCCGACCACGGTCTGGTTGGTCTTCTCCGCCATCTTGGCCACCCGGCGGGCCACCACCGAGGCCACGGGTTGCGGGGTGGTCACCAGGAGGAGGTAGCTCTGAGGGATGAGCTGGTACATGCTGATGGCGATGTCGCCGGTGCCCGGGGGCATGTCGAGCAGCAGGTAGTCGAGGTCACCCCACAGGACGTCCTTGAGGAACTGCTCCAGCGCTTTCATCAGCATGGGACCCCGCCAGATGACGGCCGTCTCCTCGTCCACCAGCGAGCCCATCGAGATGGCCTGCACGCCGTGGGCCGTCTGGGGAGCCAGCGCCCCCTCGATGACCATGGGCCGGCCCTTGAGCCCCAGAATCCGGGGAATGCTGAACCCGTAAATATCGGCGTCGATCACGCCGACCCGGTGTCCCAGGCGGGCGAGCGCTACCGCGAGGTTGGCCGTCACGGTGGACTTGCCGACGCCGCCCTTGCCGCTGGAGATCCCGATGATCTGGGTGTTGGAGGCCGGATCGAGGATGGACGAGCGCGCCTGGCGCCGCCCGCTGAGGCGGTTGACCAGGGCCTGGCGCTGCTCGGGCGTCATCTCGCCCAGGGTAACATGGACCTCCTCGACCCCCGGCAACTGCCCGACCCGGGCCTTCACGCTGCTTTCGATCTCGCGGTGGAGCGGGCAGCCGGCGACGGTGAGCAACACGTCGACCTCCACCCGGGTGTCCTGGATTCGTACGTCCTTCACCATGTCGAGATCGACGATGCTGCGGCGGAGCTCCGGGTCCAGGATGGTCCGGAGCGCCTCCATCACCTGCTCCCGGCTCACCATCGACCCAACGCCTCCCGGCTGCCCGTCTCCCGTACGCGACGAGTGGCAGGCCAAATAGTTAACCGCGTTACATGTTATCCGCGGTGCAACCGGGCGTCAACGCGGCGGCCCACGGGCGCAACGTGTCGGCCCGCAGCCCCCACCGCATGGCAGCCAGCGTCAGGACGTCGCCCACCTGCACGTTGCCCAGGCCCACGTCGGGTCCCAGGCGCAACAGCAGCTCTCGCTGCTGCTCGACCCCCGGGGCCTCCCAGATCACCCGGCCCGGCCGGGAGAGGAGCTGGGCCAGGCGCTGCCACTCGGCTACCCGCAGGCGGCCCTCCTCGTCGAAGATGCCCACCCCGCGGCCCGAGTCTCGCGCCTCGATGATGACCCACTCGGCGCCCGCATCCAGGTCGAGTTCGACCTGCTCGGCGGCGTCCTCGGGGCGGAAGGGCCGGCCAGGGTCCTTGCTCCCCACCTCGGTGAGGACCCGGAAGCCCTGCTCCCTCGCCGACGCGATCAGGGCCAGGCGTTCGTCCACCCCCAAATCGAAGGTGCCGTTGGAGACCTCGACCCAGGCGAAGCCGAGGCGCTTCAGATGGGCCAGCACCTCCTCGGGGTCCCCCAGCACTCGGGACAGCTCGAGGAGCGTGCCCCCGGCGTAGACCTCGACCCCCATGGCCCTGCCGGCTTCCACTTTGGCCAACACGGCGTCAGGCCGGTAGAGCAGGGCGGAGGCGAAAGCCAGCTTCCAGAGCTGCACGTGGGGAGCGGCCATCTCCAGGAGATCCAGGAAGTAAGCGGGGGGCACCCCCTTGTCGATCACCATGGTCACGCCGCCCGTGACCCTCGCAGGAGGCCACGAGCCGTCGACCCGGGCGAAACACGGTTTCCACAACCCGTCGGAAGGCGGGCCTTCCCAGCGGCTGGCGACGCGCGCCACGATTGACGAAAACCCCCTTTCCCCGGCTCCGGCAGTGTATGCATGGCCTGACTGCGTGGCCCCGGGGAAAGGGGGCTTCCGGAAGCTCCCCGAAGCGGACGGCGTTACGGAAGCGCGAGGGTCTCGAGCGGCCCCCGCACCGCCTCCACCGAACGGGCGAATGCCTCCTGCTCCTCAGGGGTCAGCTCGATCTCCACGACCCGCTCCACGCCGTTCCCGCCCAGGATCACCGGGACGCCCACGTAGATGTCGCGGTGCCCGTACTCGCCGTCGAGGTAAGCGATGACCGGGATCAGGCGTCGCTGGTCCAGCAGGATCGCCTCGACCATCTCGGCGACCGCCGCGCCCGGAGCGTAGTAGGCGCTGCCCGACTTGAGCAGGTTGACGATCTCTCCGCCTCCCTTGCGGGTCCTCTCCACGATGGCATCCAGGCGCTCCTTCGGGATGAGCTTCTCCACCGGGATGCCGCCGGCGTAGGAGTAGCGCACGAGCGGCACCATCTGATCGCCGTGGCCGCCCATGACGAAGGCGGAGACGTCCTTGACCGAGATGCCGAGCTCCATCGCCAGGAAGGTGCGGAAGCGGGTCGAGTCCAGCACCCCCGCCATCCCCATCACCCGGCGGGTCTCCCAGCCGGTGTACCTCCAGGCCGCGTAGGTCAGCACGTCCACCGGGTTGCTGACCACGATCAAGAAGGCGTCGGGCGCGTAACGTTTGACGTTGCGCACGACCTCCTCGAGGATGCCGGCGTTGGTCTTGAGAAGATCGTCCCTGCTCATCCCGGGCTTGCGAGCGATGCCGGCGGTCATCACGACCACCTGGGAGCCCCGGATCTCTTCGTAACCGTTGCTGCCCACGATGCGCAGGTCGAAGCCTGCGATCGGCGCCGCCTCCAGCAGGTCCAGCGCCTTGCCCTGGGGCAAGCCTTCCACCACGTCGACGAGCACCAGGTCCGCCATCCCCCTGGCCGCCAGCCAGTGGGCCGTGGTAGCACCCACATTCCCAGCCCCGACGATGCTGACCTTTGCGCGCATTGCCCAACAGCCCCCCTTGTGCTTTGCTCACGGCACGACCGAGGTACCTGCCGCACCGGCTACGGCCCCCTGCAGGCGCTCGAGCGCCGAGATGGTGGCTCGCTTGCCCGTGGCCTCGACGAAGCGAACACAGGCCCTCACCTTCGGCTCCATGCTCCCCGAGGCAAACTCGCCCGCCTCCAGGTACCGGCGGGCCTCCGCCACCGTCATCTGCGCTACCGGCCTTTGCTGGGGCGTGCCATACCCCAGGTACACCGCGTCGACGTCCGTCAGGATCACCAGCAGATCCGCGTGCATCTGCTCGGCCAGCCGCGCCGCCGCGAGATCCTTGTCGATGACCGCCTCGACACCCAGGATGCGGTACTCGGGATCCCGTACGACCGGGATCCCCCCTCCTCCGGCGGCCACCACGATGACCCCTTGCTGCACCAGGTCCCGGATGACCTGGGCTTCCACGATCGCCTTCGGGTCGGGCGACGGCACGACCCGCCGCCAGCCGCGCCCCGCGTCCTCCACGTAATGATACCCTGTCTCCGCCGCCAGCCGCCGGGCCTCGGCGGCGTCGTAAAACGGGCCGATCGGCTTGGTCGGACGGGAAAAGGCCGGATCCTCGGAGTCGACCACCGTCTGGGTCACGAGCGTGACGACGCTTTTCTCGATGTTGGCCCGTACCAGCTCGTTGTACAGCGACTGCTGGATCAGGTAACCGAGCAGCCCCTGGCTCTCTGCCCCGCAGACGTCGAGCGGCATCGCAGGGACGCCGGCGCTGCGGCCTGCCTCCTGCTGCAGCAGGATCGCACCCACCTGCGGGCCGTTGCCGTGCGTCACCACCACCCGGTGACCCCGCTGGATGAGGCGCACCAGTTGCCGGCTGGTGGATCGCAGGCTGTGACGCTGATCGGCGGCGGTGCCCTTCTGCCCCGGGCGAAGGATGGCGTTGCCCCCGAGCGCCACCACGATCATCCACGACTGCATGGCTGCACCGGTAGTATTCCATCGCTGGATGGGCCATCCTGCATCGTTTCCTCTTGACAATGCCGGTGCCCGGTTTATATTGATTGTCCGGTAGCACTCACCGCCGCCGAGTGCTAACAACATCCACGCTGGAGTCGTAGAGGGGGGAAAGGGATGCCGGACATCCGTCCACTCGGGGATCGGGTGCTCGTCAAGCCCATCGAGCAAGAGGAACGCACCAAAGGGGGTATCGTACTACCGGACACCGCGAAGGAGAAGCCCCAGATGGGCGAGGTGATCGCGGTCGGCACCGGACGGCTGCTGGAAAACGGCCAGAAAGTGCCCCTCGAGGTCAAGGTCGGCGACCGGATCATCTACGCCAAGTACGGGGGCACCGAAGTCAAGCTCAACGGAGTGGAGTACCTGATCCTCCGGGAGAGTGACATCCTCGCCATCCACAACGAAAAGTGAGCCACGCGACGTGAGAGGGTGGTTATAGAGGTATGCCGGCCAAGCAACTCGCGTTCGAGGCAGAGGCGCGCCGGGCCCTGGAGCGGGGCGTCAGCGCCGTCGCCAACGCGGTCAAGGTGACGCTGGGCCCCAAGGGCCGCAACGTCGTGCTGGAGAAGAAGTATGGGTCGCCCGTGATCACGAAGGACGGCGTCACCGTCGCCAAGGAGATCGAGCTCAAGGATCCGTACGAGAACATGGGCGCCCAGCTCTGCCGGGAGGTCGCCTCCAAGACCAACGACATCGCCGGTGACGGCACGACCACGGCCACGGTCCTGGCCCAGGCGATCGTCCTCGAAGGCATGAAGAACGTGGCCGCGGGCGCCAACCCGATGCTGGTCAAGAAGGGCATCGACCGCGCGGTGGCCGCTGCAGTGGACGAGATCAAGCGGATCGCCATCCCGATCGAGGGCAAGAATGACATTGCCCACGTCGCCTCCATCGCGGGCAACGACCCCGAAATCGGCGGCCTGGTCGCCGAGGCGATGGACAAGGTGGGCAAGGACGGGGTCATCACCGTCGAGGAGTCCAAGGGCACCCAGACCACGGTCGAAGTCGTCGAGGGCATGGAGTTCGACAAGGGCTACATCTCGCCGTACTTCGTCACCAACCCCGAGGCGATGGAGGCCGAGCTCGAGGATCCGTTCATCCTGCTGCACGAGAAGAAGATCTCCAACGTCCACGACCTCCTGCCCCTGCTGGAGAAGGTCGTCCAGGCCGGCCGCCCGCTGTTGATCATCGCCGAGGACGTCGAGGGTGAGGCGCTGGCGACGCTGGTCGTCAACAAGATCCGGGGCACCCTCAACTGCTGCGCCGTCAAGGCGCCCGGATTCGGCGATCGGCGCAAGGCCATGATGGAGGACATGGCCATCCTCACGGGCGGCACCTTCCTGTCGGAGGACCTGGGCATCAAGCTCGAAAACGTCACCCTGGATCAGCTCGGCCGGGCCCGCCGGGTCCGCGTGGGCAAGGAGAAGACCACCATCATCGAGGGCCAGGGCGACCGCCGCAAGATCCAGGGCCGCGTCGAGCAGATCAAGAAGCAGATCGAGGAGACCGACTCCGACTACGACCGGGAGAAGTTGCAGGAGCGGCTCGCCAAGCTGGCGGGCGGCGTGGCGGTCATCAAGGTCGGTGCGGCGACCGAGACCGAGCTGAAGGAGAAGAAGCACCGGATTGAAGACGCCGTCAACGCTACCCGCGCGGCGGTCGAGGAAGGCATCGTGCCCGGCGGCGGCGTCACCTACATCAACATCCTGCCGGCGGTCGACAAGGTCGAGGCCAGCGGCGACGAGCTGGTCGGCGTCAACATCGTGAAGCGGGCGCTGCTCGAGCCGGCCCGGCAGATCGCGTTCAACGCCGGGCTCGAGGGCTCCGTGATCGTCGAGCGGATCCGCAACGAGAAGCCGGGCTGGGGCCTCAACGCCCTGACCGGGGAGTTCGTCGACATGGTGAAGTCCGGCATCGTCGACCCGGCCAAGGTGACCCGCACGGCGCTCGAAAACGCCGCCAGCATCGCGGGCATGGTGCTCACCACCGAGGCGCTGGTCTCGGAGATCCCCGAAAAGGAGAAGAAGCCCAACTATCCGCCGGGCGGCGACATGGACTACTGATTCCGGCGGAGTGGCGACGCCGTTTCGGGTCCGAGAGGGGTCGGCCCCGCGAGCAGGGGCCGGCCCCTTGCGCGTGGAATCCTGCGGCTGGGTTTGTTCCCTTTTTCAGGTTTTCAGATGGGAAGGTGATCCCCGTAAGGCGCTGGGTTTCCGTGCCGGCCGGGCGGCTGTTCGCGTGGCAGTGGGGTGCCGGGCCGGATCTCGTGGTGCTGCCGGGTGTGGAGGAGGCACTGCTCAGCCGGGCTGCCCTGGGCTGGGTCATGGGCCGGTGGTGGGCGCCCTTTGCCCGGCGTTACGGGATGCGGGTGACGGCGCTGGCGGCGCGCGAGTCCGTGCCGCCGGAGTTCACCACCCAGCAGATGGGGCAGGACGCGGCGGCCGCCCTCGAGGCGCTCGGGGTGCGGCCTGCAGCCATCGTCGGCGTAGGGGCCGGCGGGGCCGTCGCCGAGTGGGCGGCCGTGGAGGTCGCGCTGCGAGGCTCGGCGCCCCCGGCCCTCATCTTGCTCTCCGTGCCGGCCGGCCTGCGTACGACCGGGGCGCAGGCGGGCTTTTACGACCACCTCGTGCGGCTGCTGCGGGGCACGAGCCCCGAGCAGGCGTTCGACCACCTGTGCGGGCTCTACCTCGACGCCGACCTCGGGCGCCGCCACCGCCTCATGGTGAAGCTGCTGCGCCGGTGGGGCCGCAGCGGCGACGTGCAGCGGGCGGTCAGGCTCCTCGGCGCCTGGCGCGCCCACGATGCCCGGCCGATCGAGTCGCGCCTGCGGGCGCTACCGATCCTGATGGTATCCGGCGGTTTCGACGCGCTGGTGCTCCAGGAGCCGGCCAACGGGCAGCGCGGCGCGCCGGTGCTGCGCCCGGCGCGGCACGTGTGGCTCGCCGGAGAGCACGGGGCCTTCCTCGCCTATTGGGAGACGGTAACGGCGGAGATGGCGCGCTTCGCCCGGGAGCGCGCCCCCGCCTACTCCGAGGAGGCGGCGCCGTCGCCCGTCTCCGTGTGACGGCGGCGCCCGTCACGCCTCGGCGCTTTTTCGTCCCTCGCGCTCTCCAGCAGGGCCAGCACGTCGTCGAGGGCCTCTTCGGGGATCACGACGCCCTTCTTGCTGGGGAAAAACTCTTCCCCGTCCTGCCGGCGCCACTCGATGCGGATATCCACGTATGCCCGCCCGCGCCGTTCCACCCGCCGGACGGCGATCCGCTCCGTCGCGTTCTTCTCGATGGTGCCGACGACCGTTTCCCGATCCCAAAACCCGCTCTCCTGATCCACGACCCTGTTCCTCTCCGGGCCGGGCGCCCGCTAGCGGGGCACCCCCCTCACCCTTCCCAGTATGCACGGCCTACGCGGCCGGCGGACCTACCTTTTGTACCATGATCCGGACGCCTGTCAACCGGACGGGCCCCGTCGCATCCGGGACGAGGGCAGCCTCGAGCTGGAGCGACCACGGGATCTCTTCGACCATCTGGGAAAGGCGGAGCAAAGCGGCTGCGACGCCGTCGCCCCCGGCTTCGCCCACGCCGTCGCACCACGCCGCCAGTTCCTCGGCGTCCCGATCCGTGAGCGGCGTGATCCGCACCGCCCGGCCGGCCTCGCTCTCGCGCCCATCGGACGACGGCGCCGCCCGTCGCCGCTCGAGCTCCAGGATCGGCCCAAACTGCGGGTGCGGCCGGATCCGCACCGCCACGCACCCGGAGGCCGGCAGCCGCTCGAGGTGGCCCTCTCTTACCTTCAGCCCGAACCAGGCCAGCAACTGCTCGGCTTCGGGGGCAGCGAGCTCGACCCCGTCCCTTCCGTGCAGCCACTCCTCGACGGCCGCCCTGGCGCGTATCGCGTCCACGTCGTCGAAGAAGACCAGCCGACCTGGGGGACGGCGCCTGTAAGCGGCGTACTCGGCTGCCCGGGCCAGCGCCATGGCCGCCGCCTCGGGGAAGCGATAGGACGGGAACGGCCGTTCGCTGCCGGCCACTCGCACGGCGCCGGTCTCCCCCATCAGGCACAGCGCCAGGGGCTTGCCGACGCCGGTCGTTCGCTCCGCCCGCACCGCCGCCCGCCGGATGGCCCGGGTCACCGCGCCGGGATCGCAGCTGGCCACGCAGGCGAATATGGCGATGAGGGCATCGACCTCGGGGTTTTCGAGCGCCCGCCGCACCGCCTCCTCGTACCGCTCGGGCCCGGCCAGCGGGCCCAGGTCGACGACGCCAGGCCCCGAGAGGACGAGCCCCCTGGCCTCGCAGGTGTCGGCGGCAATGGTGGCGACCCCGCCCGAATTGGTCACGATGCTCACCCGGTTGCCCTGCGGCAACGGCTGGTGGGCGAGCAACACGGCCACGTCGAACATCTCTTCGAGGGTATCGGCGCGGATCACCCCGGCCTGGCGGAACAGCGCCTCGACCTCCTCCTCCCCCGCCGCCACGGCGCCGATGTGCGCCTGCGCGGCCCGCACTCCGGCCCGGCTCCGGGCGCTCTTGACGCACAGCACCGGCTTGCGGGCGGAAAGGCGGCGGGCGATGCGGGCAAAGCGCCTCGGGTTGCCGAAGGTCTCCAGGTAGAGGAGCGCCATGTCCGTCTGGGGGTCCTCGTCCCAGTACTCCAGCAGGTCGTTGCCGGAGACGTCCGCCCGGTTGCCGGCCGAGACGAACGTCGAGAAGCCCAGCCCGCGCTCTTTCGCGTACGCCAGGATGACGAGCCCCAAGGCCCCGGAGTGCGAGAAAAAGCCGATCCGGCCGCGAGGGGCGAGCGAGGGAGCAAGGCTTGCGTTCAGGCGGATCTCCGGATCGGTGTTGATCAGGCCCAGGCAGTTGGGGCCGACCATCCGCGCCCCCCGGCTGCGCACCAGCTGCACCAGCGCCCGCTGCCGCTCGGCGCCCTCGGGGCCGGCCTCCGCGAACCCGGCCGTCAGCACCACGAGCCCCCGGGCGCCGGCCTGCAGCGCCGAACGGGCCACCTCCAGCACCTGGTCGGCGGGCACCGCCACGATGACCAGTTCGACGGGCTCGGGAAGCGCTTCCACAGAAGGGTAGGCCCGCACACCGTAGACCGAGGCAGCGCTGCGGTTGACCGGGTACACGGTGCCCGTGAAGCCCGCCTGCAGGATGTACCGGAAGACCATCCCGCCGACGCTGTCCGGGTCCCGGGAGGCGCCCACGACCGCGACCCGCCGTGGACGCAAGAGGGGCACCAGGGAGTTGGCCGCCGCGATACGTTCCCGCAGCTCCGCACGCTCTCTGGCGGCGGCGGTCGTGGCCACCGGGAACTGGATGTGCAGCACGCCGCCATCCAGAGCCTGTCGCACCTGGAACCCCGACTCGCGGAAGACCTCGACCATCGGCCGGTTTTCGAACAGCACCTCGGCCTCGAACCCTACCAGGCCCGACCCGGCCGCCATGCCGGCCAGCCGCTCCAGCAACAAGGTGCCGATCCCGCGCCCCTGGAAGGCGTCGTCGACCACGAAGGCCACTTCGGCGGTGTTGCGCCCCGGCAGGGCGACGTAGTTGCCCACGCCCACGACCCGCTCGTCGGGCCCCTCGCCCCAGACCGCCAGGAGCGAGACCTGATCCCTGGACGGCGGCGCGCACAACTGCTCCACGAGCGTGCGGCTCACCTGGGAGACGCCGGCAAAGAAGCGCATCCGCAGGGTCTGGTGGGACAGGCGTGCCATGAGGGCCTCCACGGCGGGCACGTCGGCCGGCGAGGCCGTGCGGATCAGCACCCAGCTGCCGTCCCGCAAGAGCGCGTGCTCGCGAAGCGCCGTCCCCTCGGGGATGACGCGCCACATGCCCGTTGCCTCACCTCGAAGACCCGAAGGCGATGCGACGGAGCTCTTCGAGGGGCATCAGCCCGTCGTACCGCTTCCCGTTGATGAAAAAGGTCGGCGTCGCGCGCACGCCTTTCTCCCGTCCCTGCTCGTAGCTCGCCTCGACCCACGGGCGCATCCGCCGGCTCTCGAGGCAGCCGGTGAACGCCGGCACGTCGAGCCCGAGCTGTCGGGCCATCTGGATCAGCCGCTCCTGGGAGAAGGCCCCCACGTTTTCGCCTTGCTGGTTGGCAAAGAGCAGGTCATGGAACTCCCAGAACTTTCCCTGCACCGCGGCGCAGGCCGCCGCTTCGGCGGCCCACTTGGACTCCGGCCCGATGAACGCGAAGTTGCGGTAGGCGAGGCGCGCCTTGCCTTGCGCTACCTCCTCTCGCAGCAGGGGGTGGACCACCTCCTGGGCCGCCCGGGCGCAATACGGGCACTGGAAGTCGGAGTAGACTTCGATCAGCACCGGAGCCCCGGGCTTACCCGCCGTCATGAGGGCCTCGAGCTGCTGCAGACTCGTGACGGCCCGGCCCGCGTCGCCTGCCACCTGCCCGGCCGGGCTGACCTCCACGGCGCTAGCCCCGGCGAGCCCCTCTGGGCCGGCTCCCGGCCCCAGGGCCGAGGCAGGCAGATAGTTGAGCGCGGCCAGGCCGGCTCCCAGCAGCAAGCCCGCCACCGGCGCCATAGGCTGCAGGCGCACCTGCGAGACCTTCGCCTCGAAAGTCCACATGACGGCCAGGGCCACCATGACGGCCGCCGACAGGGTGCACCAGGGACAGAAGCTCTGCACGGCCCACGCCTGGACACCGAGCAGATACAGCGAAAAGAGGGCCCCGCCCCAGCTCAGCACCAGGCCGGCCCCCTCGGCCAGGCCTGGACCCTGGCCTGCGCGAAGCGCCCACCATGCGGACGCGAGCAACGCCACGTACCCGGCCAGCCCCCAAAGGGCCAGCGGGACACCCGCCATCCGCGCGAAAGGCGACTGCCAGTTGGCCTCACAGCCGCTCCCGGGCCCGCAAAACAGCGCCTCTCCGGGGGCCTGGCCCGTCTCCACGACCAGCAGGTAGAGCGCCACCAAGGCACCGAGCACGCTGAGCCCGGCCGCTACCCCGAGCAGCGTGCGACGGCGCCGGCCTTCCCGTCCGCCCCGGCCCGCCGGGACCGAGCGCGACGTGTGCTTGCTCTCCATGGACGCCCTCCTCACCCGACCTCGCCGCGAGATGTTCGGCGAAGGAGCGGCCCTGCCTGCTGGCGATGGCAGGTGGCCCGTCCATCGCGTAAAATCAGGACGTTCGGGGAGATAGTGAAGACGCAGGAGGGATCGGTGTTTTGCGCCCTATTCGCACGTTCTCCGTCGCCCCCTCGCTCCCCGCTCCCATCGAAAGGCTCCAGGAGCTCGCCTACAACCTGTTCTGGTCCTGGGACCAGGATGCCCGGCAGCTGTTCGTGCGGCTCGACCGGCGGCTGTGGGAGATCTCGGGCCACAACCCCGTTCGCATGCTGACGCTCCTTCCCCGGCGCCGCCTGGAGGAAGCGGCGGAGGACGAGGCTTTCATGGCGCAATACCAGCAGGTCTGCGCCGCCTTCGACGCCTACCTCGGGGAGGCCGGCCACTGGTTCGCCCGGGCGCATCCCGAGTATCCCCCCGACCGGCCCCTGGTGGCCTATTTCTCCGCGGAGTTCGGCCTGACGGAGTCCATGCCCATGTACTCGGGAGGTCTCGGCAACCTCGCCGGGGACCACCTCAAGTCGGCGAGCGACCTGGGCGTCCCCATCGTCGGGGTGGGCCTGTTGTACCACCAGGGGTATTTCCGCCAGTCGCTCAGCGCCGACGGGTGGCAGCAAGAGAGCTACCCCAACTACGACATCTACACCATGCCGCTGCAGATGATCCGCAAGCCCGACGGCCGGCCCTTGAGCGTCGAGCTCGCCCTGCCCGGCCGCACGCTCACGGCCTACGTCTGGAGAGTCCGGGTCGGGCGGATCACGCTCTACCTGCTCGACGCCAACGCCGAAGCCAACCGCCCCGATGACCGGATCCTCACGGATCGCCTCTACGGCGGCGACCTGGAGATGCGCATCCGCCAGGAGATCCTGCTCGGAATCGGGGGCGCGCGGGCCCTGGAAGCGATGGGCATCCGGCCTGCGGTTTACCACATGAACGAGGGGCACTCGGCCTTCCTCTCGCTCGAGCGCATCCGGCGGACGATGGACGAGCAAGACGCCTCCTTCGCCGAGGCTCTCGAGGCCACGGCGGCGAGCCAGGTCTTCACCACCCACACGCCCGTGCCCGCCGGCCACGATTACTTCCCGCCCGACATGATGGAACGCTACTTCGGTGACTTTTACCGCTCCATCAAGCTCGATCGCTCCCAGTTCCTGGCCCTGGGTCGGCAAAACCCGTCAGACGAGCGTGAGGCCTTTTGCATGACGATCCTGGCCCTGCGGACGGCCGCCTACTCCAACGGGGTGAGCCGGCTGCACGGCGCGGTGGCCCGGCGGATGTGGCAGGGGATCTGGCCTCACGTACCCGAGGAGGAGCTCCCCATCGAGTCCATCACCAACGGGGTGCATCTGGCCTCCTGGGTCTCGGACGACATGGCGGCCCTGTACGACCGCTACCTGGGGCCCCGCTGGCGGGCCGAACCGGACGATCCCACCGTGTGGCGCCAGGCGCTCGACATCCCACCGGAGGAGCTCTGGCGCACCCACGAACGCCGGCGTGAGCGACTCATCGCCTTCGCGCGCCGCAGGCTGCGGGGCCAGATGGAGGCGCGCGGCGCGCCGTTGAGCGACCTGGCCGAGGCCGAACAGGCGCTCGATCCCCGGATCCTCACCATCGGATTTGCCCGGCGGTTCGCGACGTACAAGCGGGCGACCTTGCTGCTGCAGGCCCCAGAGAGGCTGCTGCGGCTGCTCACGAGCGAAGAGCACCCGGTGCAGATCCTGGTGGCCGGCAAGGCCCATCCCCGCGACGACGCCGGCAAGGAGATGATCCGCCAGATCGTCAAGTTTGCCCAGGATCCCGCCGTCCGGCGCCGGTTGGTCTTCCTGGAAGACTACGACATCGCGACGGGCCGCTACCTGGTGCAGGGAGTCGACGTGTGGCTCAACACGCCCCGCCGCCCCGAAGAGGCGAGCGGCACCAGCGGGATGAAGGCCGCCGTCAACGGGGCCATCAACGTCAGCATCCTCGACGGCTGGTGGAACGAGGCCTACGCCCCCGAGGTGGGCTGGGCGATCGGCGCCGGTGGCGAAACGCCGGAGGGAGACGCGCCGGACCGGGGCGCCCGGGAGGCGGCGACGGTGGACAGGCTGGACGCGCAGGCGCTGTTCGACATCCTCGAGCGGGAGGTCGCCCCCCTGTTCTACGACCGGGGCAGCGACGGCCTGCCCCGGGAGTGGATCGCCCGGATGCAGCACTCCATCGCGGCCATCCCGGCCAACTACAACACTCACCGCATGGTGAAGGAGTACACGGAGCGCTTCTACGTGCCGGCCGCCGTGCGGTCCACCGCGCTACGGCAAGACGGCCTGCGCCGGGCACGGGAGCTGGCCGCGTGGAAGGCGAAGGCCGCCCGGGCGTGGCCTTCGGTCCAGGTGGAGGAGGTCACGTCGACGGCCTCCGACCACATGCCCGCCGGCCAGAGCATGACGATCCAGGCGGTCGTGCAGCTCGAGGGCCTGCAGCCCGAAGACGTGGTGGCAGAAGTCTACCTCGGGCGCGTCGACCCCCGGGGAGAGCTCCGCGACTGCGTGGTCGTCCCGATGAGGAGGGTGGGCCCCACCCCCGACGGGCGGTTCGTCTTCGAGGCCACCAACGTGACGCCGCACGGCAGCGGCCAGTTCGGTTACCAGGTACGTGTGCGGGCGTACCACCCCGACCTGGCCAACCCCTTCGAGACGGGCCTGATGCGGTGGGCGGCGTCATGAGCGGGGAGCCCGGAGCGCTCCGGGATACGCCGCATCTCGGCAAGGTGGCCCCCCGCTTCTTGCAGGAGGCCATCTTGCCGTTCCTGGGCGCCCGCCGCCCGGAAGTCCGCCTCGGGCCCGGCCAGGGGCTGGACACGGCGGCCGTAGACCTGGGCGACGGCCGCCTGCTCGTGGCCACGGCCGATCCCCTGTGGGCCGCCCCCAGGCTGGGCATGGGCCGTAGCGCCTGGCTTGCCGCCCACCTGGTCGCCTCCGATCTCGCCACGAGCGGCTTCCCGCCCCAGCTGGCCCTCGTCGAGCTCAACCTGCCGCCGCGGATGAGCGACGAGGAGCTGCGGGTCTACTGGCAGGGCCTGCACCGGGCCTGGGAAGCCATGGGGGTGGCGGTCATCGGCGGGCACACGGGGCGCTACGCCGGGTGCGACTACACCATCGTCGGCAGCGCCACCCTGCTCGCCGTGGGGCCGGCCGATCGGTACGTGAGCCCTGCGCATGCCCGCCCCGGCGACCGCATCCTGGTGACCAAGGGAGCGGCGATCGAGGCCACGGGCGTACTGGCGGCGTCGTTTCCCCGTACGGTGGCCGAGCGGCTGGGCGCCGACTGGCAACGGCGGTGCGAGGCGTTCCTCGATCGGGCGAGCGTCGTGGCCGACGCGCTGGCCGCCGCTCGAGCGGGCACCGGCCCGCACGGGGTCACCGCCATGCACGACGCCACCGAGGGCGGGATTCTCGGAGGCCTGGCCGAGATGGCCGCCGCCTGCGGCCAGGGCATCGTGGTAGATGCGAGCAAGGTGCCGGTGGCCGAGGAGACCCAGCGCATCTGTGAGCTGTTCGAGCTCGACCCGCTGGTCATCGCAGGCGAAGGCGCCCTCCTGATCGCCGTGCGGCCCGAGCGAGTCGCCGCCGTCCGGCAGGAGCTGGCCCGCATCGGCCAGGCGGCCGCCGAGATCGGGTGGGTGCGCCCGCCCGGCGAGGGACGATGGGTCGAAACCCCGTCCGGGCGGCGCCCCCTCGAGGTCCCCGAGTGGGATCCGTACTGGGAAGCCTACCGGCGCGCCGTGGAGTCGGGCTGGGAGTAACCGGCTCCCCCGTTGGCCCACTCCGGGCGCCCTTCCCATTCGCCGATGCGCCGGCGCACGTACTCGGGCACCGGGACCGGGCGGCCCTGCCCGTAGTCGTAGGCGACCTGCACCGTCTCGCCGGCGGCGACGACGCGGCCGTCGGCGACGCCCGTGATGAGGTAACCCATGCGGAAGCTCGAGCGCCCGATCTCGGTCACGGCCGTGGCGATCCGCAGCCGATCGCCCAGATGCGCCGGCGAGCGATAGCTGCAGCGGGCTTCCGCCAGGATGAAGAACCACGGCCGCTGCCCCTGGACGTCCACGAGCCCGAGGTGCTGGAAGTACTTCACGCGGGCGTGCTCGAAGTAGGTGAAGTAGACGGCGTTGTTGACGTGGCCCAGGGCGTCGAGGTCCCGGAAGCGGACCTCCTCCTCGACCGCGAAGCGGTACGTCTCCTGGGCCGGAGCACCGGCGGGCCCCCCACCCGGAGTGTTGCCGTCCATGGCCGCGCTCAGCCCCCCTTCGGCCCCTTTGCCAGGGCCTCGTCCAGGATCTCCGCGATGTGGCGCACCTTCAACCCTTCCCGCGCAAGGCCGCTCGAACGGGCGCCCACCAGGAGCTGCAGGTGGCACGGCGTGTTGGCCACGGCCAGGATGGAGGCCCCGGTCGCGCGTACCTGCTCCATCTTCTCCTCGAGCACCCTGGCGCTCATGGCCGGCTGGGTCAGGTTGTAGATCCCGCCCGCCCCGCAGCAGCGGTCGGCTCCCGGGAGCTCGACGTAGCGCAGCCCGGGCACCCGCTGCAGCAGGCGCCGCGGCTCTGAGACGATCTTCTGGACGTTGCGCAGGTGGCACGAGTCCTGGTACGTGACCGTGGCGTCCACCGGCCCCATCGGTGGCAGGGGATGGTCCGCCAGGAGCTCGCTGAAGTCCCTCACCCGTGCGGCCAGGCGGCGGGCCCGCTCCACCCACCCGTCTCCGCCGGCCGCAGGGACGCCGTCCGCCGCAGCGCCGTTCGCAGGGCTCCCGTGTCCCCCGGCGGCCGCTGCACGGGCCGCCCGCTCCCGCTCGAACCACTCCGGATACTCCTTCATCGCCGCGCCGCAGCCGCCGGCGATGTTGACCACGTAGTCGGCGTCCACCCGCTCGAAGACCGCGATGTTACGGCGCGCCTGCTCGAGCGCCCGCTCGTACTGCCCGGCGTGGGCGTGGACGGCGCCGCAGCAGCCCTGCCCTTGCGGCACCACGACCTCGAACCCCGCCGCCCGGAGCACTCGGACGGCGGCCCGGTTGACCTCGAAGAGCGCGGCGGACTGCACGCACCCTTCGAAAAAGGCGACCCGCCGGCGCCCGACCCCGCCTCCCGGAGAGGCGGCCACCCGGGGCGCACCGGCCCCGCCGGCCGGGCGGTGGGTCGCCGTGCGGACCCATGGCGCCGGCTGGCGGGGCAACACCTCCTCCAGGCGGGCCATCGCCGGCGCCAGCCGGCGCAGCAGACCGGTGGCCCGCACCAGCGCGGCCAGCCCCGAGCGCTGGTACAGCCACAGGCCCCACCGCGCCCACCGGATGCCGGCGGGGTGCCCCAGGACGACCCCGATGCCGAGCGTCCTGGCCCAGCGCTCGACGGGTCTGCGGGGGGCGCGCTCTTCGATGGCCGGCCGCACCTGCTCCAGGATGGCCCCGTACTGCACCCCGGCGGGACAGGCCGTTTCACAGGCCCGGCAACCGATGCAGAGGTCCAGGTGAGCGGCGATCTCCAGGAGCCCGATGCGGCCCTCCGCGGCCGCCCGTACCAGCTGGATGCGCCCGCGAGGGCCTTCGGTCTCGAGCAGGGTCTCCCGGTACGTCGGGCAAGCCGGCAGGCAGAAGCCGCACCGCATGCACTGGTACGTGAGATCCCGGGCGTTCGCGAGAAGCGCACCGAGGACGCCCCCGAACGAACCGGCCGGCCCGCCGGCCGCCGCCTGCGTTGGCCCGGCGCCTGATGCCCCGGGCGCGCCCGCAGGAGGGGCGGTCGTCTCGGCTCCCGGCTCGGCCACGCCCCGAGTCGTGTTGGCCCTCATGCGCTGCGCACCACCTGGCGCCGCCGTGTGGTCTCGGGTACGACCTTGCCGGGGTTGAGGATGCCTTCGGGGTCGAGCGCCTGCTTGACGGCCCGCAACACCCCAAGCCCCGTCTCTCCCAGCTTCCAGCCCAGGTACGAGCGCTTCGACAGCCCCACCCCGTGCTCGCCCGTGATGGTGCCTCCCAGGTCCACGGCCGCTGCGAAGATCTCCTCGAAGGCCGCCTCGACCCGCTCCATCTCCGCCGGGTCCCGTTCGTCGGTGAGGCACGTGGGGTGCAGGTTGCCGTCTCCTGCGTGGCCGAACGTGCAGATCTCGACCTCGTGCCGGCGGGCCGCTCGCTGGATGGCGCGCACCATCTCGGCGAGGCGCGATCTCGGTACCGTGGCGTCCTCCAGGATGGTGGTCGGCCGGCGCCTGGCAAGAGCGGACAGGGCGAAGCGCCGCGCCGCCATCAGCCGATCGCCCTCCTGGGGCGACGCCGCCACCTGCACGTCCAGGGCGCCCTCCTCCCGGCACAGCACCGCCATCCGCTCGACGTCGCGGTCGACCACCGGCTGCGGCCCGTCCTGGGCCATGAGGAGCATCGCCTCGACCCCGGTCGGCAGCCCCACGTGAGCGTAGTCCTCCACCGCCCCGATGGTCCCGCGATCCAGGAACTCGAGGGTCGCCGGCACGATCCGGGCGGCGATGATACGCGACACGGCACGGGCAGCCGCCTCCACCGCACCGAACGTCGCCACCGCCACCCGGCGGTACTCGGGCAACGGCAGGAGCTTCAACGTGACGCGGGTGACGATCCCGAGCGTCCCCTCCGAACCCACGAAGAGGCTCGTCAGGTCATAGCCGGCCACGTCCTTGACGTTCTTGCCGCCGGTGCGCACGAGCTCGCCGCTGGCGAGCACCGCATCGAGCCCCATCACGTAGTCGCCGGTCACGCCGTACTTGAGACCTCGCAGCCCCCCGGCGTTCTCCGCGACATTGCCGCCGATGGTGGAGATGGCCATGCTGCCGGGATCGGGCGGGTAAAACAGCCCGCGCTCCTCCACGGCCTGATGGATCTGCGCGGTCAACACGCCGGGCTCGACGGTGACGGTCAAATTGGCCTCGTCGATCTCCAGGATGCGGTTCATCCGGGCGAACGCCACCACGATCCCGCCCGAGACCGGCACCGTCCCGCCGCTCAGGTTGGTGCCGCTGCCCCGGGCGATCACCGGCAGCCGGTGGCGGCGCGCCAGGCGCACGACCTCCTGGACCTGCTCCGTCGAACGCACGAAGACAACTGCGTCGGGTACCCCCCGGTACCCGGGCGTCGCATCGTAGCCGTAAGCGGCCAGGTCGCCGGGCCGGACGACCACGTCCCCGGGGCCCCCGATGGCCTCGAGCTCCCGCAGCCACACTTCGCCTGCTGCCACGCGTCCTCCCCTTCCTCCCACGCCCCCGGCGTTCGCACCTGGCCGCGGCGGTTCCTGCTCCCCGAGCGAGGGCCACCGGCGAGAGGATGCCGGTGGCGGGGCGAGAATGCAACGCCGGGAACGCTCACAGAGTGAAAGAGGCGGAGGGTGGCAGGCTCGTGCGTCTGGGCGTCGCCGGATTGCCGATGGCAGGCAAGTCGACGATCATGCAGGCTGCGGCCGCGTGGGCCCGCATCGGGGTAACAGGTGCGGGAGCGGCCGGCAAGGGGGCCGCGGCCCGGGGAGCGCCGGCACCCGGATCGGCCACGCCCGGGAGGACCGGCGGGGCCGCCATGGTCGTGGCCCGCATCCCCGACGCCAGGCTCGACTGGCTGGCCGAGCTCCATCACCCGCAGAAGGTCACCCACGCGACCGTGGAGTGGATCGAACTCGACAAGCTCGAGCCTGCCCGCATCGAGGCCGTCCACCGCCTGGACGCCCTGGCCCTCGTGGTCCGGGCGTTCGACCCGGAGCAGGCCCATGTCCCTCACCCGGCCGGCAGCGTCGATCCGGTCCGCGACTTCGAGCAGCTCTGGCAGGACTGGATTCTCATGGACTGGACCCAGGTCCAAAGCCGCATCGATCGTCTCCGCTCGGCCCCCTCGGTGCCCAAGGCCCAGCGGCGCGACGTGGAGCGGGAGCTCGAAGTGCTCGCTCGCTGCCTGCAGGCGCTGGAGGCCGGGAAGCCGCTCGGCCTGGCGGAGCTGTCCGCCGACGAGCGGGCGCTCTTGCAGGGGTACTCGCTCGTGACGTTCCGCCCCGTGGTGGTCGCGGTCAACGTCGACGACTCCCAGGCGGCATCCGGGGAGTTCCCCGGCCGCGAGGCCCTCCGGCAGGCGGCGCAAGGCCGCGCCGAGGCGATCGTGCCCGTGGCAGGGCGGTTGGAGCTCGAGCTGGCGGAGCTCGACGCCGA
Source organism: Limnochorda sp. L945t (assembly GCF_035593305.1). Classification (GTDB taxonomy): domain Bacteria; phylum Bacillota; class Limnochordia; order Limnochordales; family Geochordaceae; genus Carboxydichorda; species Carboxydichorda subterranea. The sequence goes on from NZ_CP141615.1 coordinate 1,763,881, forward strand.
CTCCCGGCAGGCCTTCCTCGCCGACCTGGGGCTTTCCACGCCCGTCGGGGTCGAGCGGCTGGGCGAGGCGGCCTACCGGGCCTGTGGCTTCATCTCGTTCCTGACGGCCGGCGAGGACGAGGTGCGGGCCTGGACCATCACCCGCGGTACCCCGGCCCGGGAGGCTGCCGGCAAGATCCACTCCGACATCGCCCGGGGCTTCATCCGGGCCGAGGTCGTCGCCTTCGAGGACCTGCGGCGGGCCGGCTCCCTGGCGAAAGCCCGGGAGACCGGCCTGCTGCGCCTGGAGGGCAAAGACTACGTCGTTCAGGACGGAGACGTCATCGAGTTCCGGTTCAACGTCTGACAGCCGGGCCAAGAGCCCTGCCGTGGGCCGCCCGGCGCCCTTCAACGGGTCCCGTGATGGAGCCCGTGGGGCTGGTGGCGGGAGCTCTCTCCCTCACCCCCGGCGCCGCCGGCGTACCGGCCGGGGTCCCGGTCGAAGGCCGTCTTGCAGCCGGTCGAGCAAAAGTAGTATGTCCTACCTTGGTACTGGGACGTGGCCTTCGCTTCGGCCGGCTCGATCTCCATCCCGCACGGCAAGCATCGCGTCCTGGCCATCGACGGTCCGCTCCTTCCGTAGATCCGGCCGCGGCGTGTCGCCGAAGCGGAAGCGCCGCAGCCGCAGCGCGTTGGATACCACCGACACCGAGCTGAACGCCATGGCTGCGCCGGCCAGCACCGGGCTCATGAAGCCGGCGGCCGCCACGGGGATCCCGACCGTGTTGTAAAACAGGGCCCAGAAGAGGTTCTGGCGCACGTTGCGGATCGTCGCCCGGCTGAGCCGGATGCTGTCGACGACCCCGCCCAGCTCGCCCCGCATCAGGGTGATGTCGGACGATTCGATGGCGACGTCGGTGCCGGTGCCGATGGCGAACCCCACGTCGGCCGTGGCGAGCGCCGGAGCGTCGTTGATGCCGTCCCCCACCATCCCGACGACCTTGCCCTGTCCCTGGAGCTCCTTCACCTTGGCCGCCTTTTGGTCGGGCAACACTTCGGCGAGGGTATGCGCCTCGTCGATGCCCACCTGGCGGGCGATGGCGGCCGCCGTGCGCCGGTTGTCCCCGGTGATCATGTAGACTTCGATGCCCATCTGCTGGAGCTGGCGCACGGCGGCGGCCGACCCCGGCTTGACCGTGTCCGCTACGGCGACCACGCCGGCCGGCCTGCCGTCGATCGCCACCAGCATGGCGGTCTTGCCCTGTTGCTCCAGGCGGACGGCCTCGGGCTCCAGCGCGGCGAGATCGATGCCGCGGCCCTCGAGCAGGCGCCGGGTGCCAATGAGCACCTCCCGCCGCTCGTCGCCGACCACGGCCCGCACGCCCTGGCCTGCCACCGCCTCGAACGCATGGACCCGCTCCAGGGAGAGCCCCTCCTGCCGGGCCGCCTCGACGATGGCCTGGCCCAGGGGGTGCTCCGAGCCCGTCTCCGCCGAAGCAGCCAGGGCGAGGAGCCGTCGCGCCGCCTCAGGCCCTCCGTCGCCTGCACCCAGCGGCACCACGTCGGTCAGCGCCGGCTTGCCCCGGGTGATGGTGCCCGTCTTGTCGAGCACGACGACGTTGAGCTCGTGGGCCAGTTCCAGGTACTCGCCGCCCTTGATCAGGATGCCCCGCTCGGCTCCCTTGCCCGTCCCCACCATGATGGAGGTAGGGGTGGCAAGCCCCATGGCGCACGGGCAGGCGATGACCAGGACGGCCACGAAGTTGACGAGGGCCCGGGTGAAGTTGCCCGGGTCGGCCGCCAGGTACCAGACGGCGAAGGTCACGGCGGCGATGGCGATGACGGCCGGCACGAAGTAGGCCGACACCCGGTCGGCGTACCGCTGGATGGGCGCCTTGCTCCCCTGGGCTTCCTCGACGATCTTGATGATCTGGGCAAGTGCCGTCTCCTTGCCGACCCGCGTCGCCTCGAAGACGAAGCTCCCCGTCCGGTTGAGGGTGGCGCCGATGACCCGGTCGCCCACCTTCTTGTCGACCGGCAGGCTCTCGCCGGTGATCATCGACTCGTCGACGGCCGAAGCCCCCTCGATGACGACGCCGTCCACGGGGATCTTCTCGCCGGGGCGCACCACGACCCGATCCCCGACCTGCACCTGCTCGACCGCCACCTCGACCTCGGCGCCGTCCCGCAGCACCCGGGCCGTCTTGGCCTGCAGGCCCACCAGCTTGCGAATGGCTTCGCTGGCGCGGCCCTTGGCCCGGGCCTCCAGGTACTTGCCCAGGATGATCAGCGTGACGATGAGCGCGCTCGTCTCGAAGTAAACGTGGTGCGCCCCGGGGACGAGCGGCCCTGCCACGGTCACGATCACGCTGTACAGGTAGGCCGCCGAAGTGCCCATGGCCACCAGCACGGACATGTTGGCGCTGCGGTTACGCAGGGTGTGGTAGCTATCCCGGTAGAACTGCCACCCGGCCACGAATTGCACCGGGGTCGCCAGCGCGAGCTGGAACCAGGGGTTGAACAGTACCCCCGGCAGGAGACGGCCAAACCCGGCTATCAGTTCGCCGAACATGTACAGGAGAAGCGGCGTCGACAGCGCGGCCGAGAGGACCAGCATCCGCTGCTGATGCCGGATTTCCCGCTCCCGCTGCTCCTTCTCCCGGTCGACCTGCCCTTCTTCGGCCGGGATGGCCCCGTACCCCTGGGCCTTCACCGCCCGGATGACCTCGTCGTCGGCCAGTTCGCCGATGTACTCCACAGTCGCCGTCTCGGCGGCGAAGTTGACCGTCGCCTTCACGACGGCGGGAAGACGCTGGAGCGCCGTCTCGATCCGCTGGGCGCACGAGGCGCAGCTCATCCCCCGGATGCGGTAGCGGCGCTGCCCGGTTCGCACCTGATACCCCAGGGAGTGGACCGCCTCCACCAGCTCGGGCGCGCGTACCAGCTCGGGGTCGAACTCGACCACCGCCTTCTCCAGGGCGAAGTTGACGGTAGCCCCCTTGACGCCTCCCGTCTTGTTGAGGCGCTTTTCGATGCGGGCGGCGCACGTGGCGCACGTCATGCCGCCGATGTCGATGGTCGCCTTCCGCTCCATGGCTCGATCGCCGCCTTTTGCCCCCTGGGGATTATACCCCATGGGGGTATCGCTAAGCGATTATAGGGATCGCCGACTCCCATTGTCAATGATGACCTCGACGAAGCAGGGGTTCACCCGGGCGGCCCGGTATGTGGCGGCAAGACTGGAAGGGCCACCAGCGGACGAGGTGCGGCTCAGGCCGCCGGCCGGCGCACGAGCAAAGGCGCCCGGGCCGTGGGCCGCCCCCGCGCCCCGTCCTCCACGGGGCGCCCGGCGAGCAAGGCGGCCAGCAGGCGCAAATTGAAGATTTCGTGCAGCTTCACCGCAGGGTCCTGTTGCGGCAGCAGGGAGGCCACGTACTCGCCCGTCACGTCGGCGCCGGCGACCGGTAGCGCAAGCGCGAGCTCCGACACCATGGCGAGCACCGCCGTCTGGCCGGCCTCCCCGTCTCCCCAGGTGCCCGGCAGCTCCTCCGGGCGCACGACGTCTTTGTCGATGGAAAGGTAGACGGGGCCTTCCCCCACGAACGCCACGACGTCGGCCACGACCGCGTCGAGCCCCTCCTCCAGGCTGACCAGGGGATCGGGCCACCAGACGGCGGCGTGGAGCTCCTGCACGGTCGATCGCCGCGCCGGGTAGACCCGCAGCCGGCCTTCCCTGGCCGCCGGCCGGATGGCTTGCACGATCCGCGGCTGCAGCAATCCCCGGGCCTCGAGCCGTCCAACCCCGAGGACGGCCACGGCGCGAAGCTCCGGCATGGCCAGCACCTCCGGCAGCCACGAGCCGCAGTGGAGGTACCCCGCAGGCGCCGGGCTCCACTCGGGATGGGCGTCCAACAGGATGAGCGCGAGCGGCGGACCGCCTGCCGGCCCCGCCGCCAGGTAGGCCCGCAGCAAGGCAGCCGTCAGGTGGTGGAAATCTCCGGCTCCCAGAAACGCCACGTCGCCTCGCGCCGGGCGAAGCTCCGAAGCCAGGGTGGAAAGCTCCGAGTGGGGCATGAAGTACCGGAAGCGACCCGCCGGGGGTCGGGTCACGACGTCTCTCGGAGCGTACAGGCGCACCAGGCGCTCCTGCACCCTCACCGAACCGTCGGTCTCGACGATGCTGACACCTCGCAGCATCGGGCACGCCCCGCCATGATTGTACCATCCCAACACGATGACGGCGCCGGCGCGCGGCGGCGGAGCGGTCCTCTCGACGTCACCGCGGCCCCGGGTTTTCTGCCGGTGACCGCGAGCGTCGCCCGGGCGCTCCCCGCGCCCACGAAGCCAGCAGCCCCAGCGCCGTCACCACGACGATGAGTCCCATCCCCCCAAAGCTCACCAGCCGGCCGGCCTGCTCGGCGGCGAGGGTGGAGGGCGGGAGCATCGCCAGCGCGAAGGCCACGATGGAGACCGGCAGCGCCAGGGAGGAAGGGGCCCTCAAGTTGAGCACGGCCCCCAGCTCGTGGGTCGCCGTGAAGTGGAAGGCGGAGAGCGTCGTGAAGACGGCCAGCACCCACAGCCCCACGAAAGGAGCGTCCATTCGCTCGATGATGATGCCGGGCAGGCGGATGGTCTTGACGATCTCGAGCACCGGCCACTGGAGCTCCGCCAGCTCGAACTGGCCGAAGACGGCGAGCGCCGCCTCGACCACTACCACGTAGATGCCTGTGGCGATGGCGACGGCCGAGAGGGCGGCGACGCGGGCCTGGCGGCGGTGCTTGCCGGCCGCGTAGGCCGCAGGGGTGGCGAGCCCGTACAGGAACAGGAGGGTATCGAAGCCCAGGTAGGAACCCACGACGTCCGGTGCGGCCGTCACCGAGCGACGCCAATCCTCTCCCAGGAGCGGGAAGAGGAGTTCAGCGCGTACGTTTTGCAGGGCCGGAGCCAGCACGACGATGGCCAGGAGCACCAGGGGCAGGAAGGTGAGCTCCTGGAGCCGGGCGAACGCCGCGATGGACTGGCGGGACTGGTAGGTCACGAGCGCGAGCATGACGACGATGGAGACCTCGATCGGGGTCTTCAGCAGGACCGCCGTGATGACGAACTCCCCGAACAGGCGGGCTACGAGCGCCACCGCCGCCAGCCGGTAGAGCGCCAGGGCGACGAGCGCCACCCTCCCGCCCACCGGCCCCATCAGCACGGGCAAATAGGCCGTGTGCGGCAGACCTGGCATCCGGTCGCCGAGCCCGGTGATCCCCGCGGTCACCAGCACCACGGCCGCCGCGGCCACCAGTACCGCGAGCCAGGCACCGGTGCCGGCATCACGCGCCAGCACCCGCGGCAAGCTCAACACCTCCACGCCCACCATGGCGTTGACCAGGACGGCAACGACCTGGAACGGGGTCAGGCTGCCCGGGCTCAAGGCCCCGGCCGGGTTGAGGCCGGAACGATCGGTGCTGATCGGCGCTCCCTCCAGGGCTTCCCTCCGGCTGGCGAACGTTGCTCCCGTTTCAGAGCATTCCCGTGCGACCCAGGGCTCACGCAGGACAACCTGGGAAGGGAACGACCGGAGGAAAGCCATGAGCGGCCTTGCCCTCTCGTCCAACTGGCCGATGCTGGCGCTGCTCGGCGGCGCCTGGATGCTGCTCGTCGATGCGCCGAGGTTGAGCCGTTCTCGGCTCGCGTACGACGCGCTCGTGGTCCGGGTGACGGGCTGGACGTTCCTGACGGCTGGTGCGGTGACATGGTTCCTCGTCAACCGGGGATGACGGGCGCGGAGGACGCCTCGCCCCGCACGGAACTGACGGACCTGATCCGGGCCGTCCAGAGGGAGTCCGGCCGCCAGATGCGGCTGCAAAAAGGTACCATCGGCCGCGTGGGGCGACAGGCGGCCCGGGTCCTCTCGCTCACCCACTCGCTGCGCCCGGAACCACTGGATCGGGTCTGCCCCAGCGTGGAGGAAAACCTCGACTACCTCAAGTGCACCCTGGGAGACAGCGACGACGTGGTCTTCCGCCGCTTCCGGGTAGGAGGGCGCAGCGGCTTGCAGGCCGCCCTCGTCTACCTGGACGGCCTGGTCGACCGGGCCAGCGTCAACCGCCACGTGCTCGAACCCGTCATGGTACGCCCCTCGACCATGGCGGTGCTCGATCGGCCGCTGGACGTCTCCTTCTACCGGCAGATCGTGCTCGACGCGCTCCTCTCGTCGTCGGAGGTGATGGTCTCCCCCTCCATGACCCGGGCGCTCGACCAGCTCCTGGCGGGCGAGGCCCTGTTGTTCTTGGAAGGCGTACCGGAGGCCCTCATCATCGGGGCACGGGGATGGGCAGACCGGGGGATCGAGGAACCCATCGGAGAAGCCGTCATCCGGGGCCCCCGGGACGGCTTCGGCGAAACCCTCCGGAAAAACACGGCGCTCATCCGCCGGCGCATCCGGGATCCGTCGCTGCGCGTGCAGTCGCTACGCGTCGGCCGGCGCAGCCGCACCGACGTCTGCATCGTCTATCTGGAGGGGGTGGCCAACAACCGGCTCGTGGGCGAACTCCAGGAACGGCTGCAGCAGATCGACGTCGACGCCGTCCTGGAGTCGGGCACCATCGAACAGCTGATCGAGTCGCATCCCTGGTCGCCCTTTCCGCAGCTCCAGACCACCGAACGTCCCGACCGGGTAGCCTCCGCGGTCCTGGAAGGGCGGGTCGCCGTCCTGGTGGACGGCACGCCCATGGCGCTCATCCTGCCCGCCACCTTCACGGTCTTCTACCAGACGCCGGAGGACTACTACGAGCGGTTCCTGGTGGCGACCCTGGTGCGCGGCATCCGGCTGCTGGCCTTGTTCGCCTCGCTCACGTTCACCGCGCTGTACGTGGCCCTGGTGGGCTTCCACGCCGAGATGCTCCCGACCAGTTTCGCCGTGGCGCTCGCAGGAGCCCGGGCCTCCGTGCCTTTCCCCGTCGCCGTCGACGCCCTCCTGCTGGAGGTCACCATGGAAGTGGTGCGCGAAGCCAGCGTACGTTTACCCCGGCCCATCGGCCCGACCATCGGCATCGTCGGCACCCTGGTGATCGGCCAGGCCCTCACCCAGGCCGGCATCGTGAGCCCGGTCCTGGTCATCGTCGTGGCGGCGACGACCATTGCCTCCTTTGCCCTCCCGAGCTACAGCGCCGCGATCGCGTACCGGATCCTCAAGTTCCCGGTGATCCTGGCGGCGGCGGTGCTCGGGTTGTACGGCATCATGGCCGTTCTCATCGTCATCCTCATCCACCTGAGCGCCATGGAGACCTTCGGCGTGCCGTACCTGGCGCCCGCGGCCCCGCTGCGCTTCTCGGATCTGAAGGATACGGTCGTGCGGAGCCCGCTTTGGGCCATGCGTCGCAGGCCGGAGATGCTCCAACCCAGGCAGGCGCACCGGATGGCCGAGCAGCTACCCCGCCACCAGCCGAGCCGTCCTGCCGTCGAAACAGAGCGGCAGGGCACGACACCCGGGCCGGTGCGACTACAGGACGGGCAGGGCCACGACGGAGGTGAACGCTAGGATGCCCCGGCACATCGGGGTCGTGGCCGGCGTCGCCTTGCTGGCCGTCCTGGCCGGCGGCTGCTGGGATCGCGAGGAGATCAACCAGCGCACCCTGGTGCTCGCCCTCGGCCTGGACCGGGGCCCCCGGCCCGGCATGTACACGGTGAGCGCCCAGATCGCCGTACCCGGGGGCATCCCTCTGGGGTTAGGAGGAGGGGCAACGGGTGCGGGCGGCCAGGCCAAGCCCCCGGCCATGGTGATAGCGTCCACCGGCCATACGGTCGAGGAGGCGCTGTTTCACCTGACCCGCCGCGTCGAGTGGCCGATGTTCCTCGGCCACCTCCGTCTGGTCGCCATTTCCGAGGAAATCGCCCGGCAGGGGGTCCGCCCGATCCTGGACACACTGCGTCGCGATCCGCAAGTGCGCCGCCTGGTGTGGTTGGTGGTCACGCAGGGGCAGGCTCGCCGGTTGCTCGAGGCCCGTTCCCCCTTGGAGCGGGTGGCGGTCTTCTTCGTCGCCAACATGCTCGAGACGCTCACCCGCGCCGGCAACATGGCGCGCATCGACCTGGGAGAGTTCGGGGTGCGGCTTGCCAATCCCGGCGAGGATCCCACGGCGCCCCTGCTGCGGGTCAGGGGAAGCGACGTGCAATGGCGTGGCATTGCGGTGTTTAGCGAGGACCGGATGGTGGGCACGCTGGATCCCAGGGAAACGCACCTCGCCCTGAGCCTCCGCTCGGGGGGCCCCGACCGCACGGAGATGGAGCTGATGGTGCAGGGCAGCCGGGTGCGGTTGCGCAACTTCAACCGGCAGACCCGTATCCGGCCGGTGCCCCAAAGGGGGCAGCCCCGCGTGTCGGTACGCGTGCAGTACGAAGCCAACGTGGCGGAGGTCGAAGGACCGCTCCAGATGTCCCGCCCTGAGGTGCTGCATCAGATCGAGCGGATCGCCGCGTCCGACCAGCGGGCACGGCTGCACCAGGCGCTGCGTCACCTTCAGCGGCTGGGAGCCGATCCCTTGGGCTACGGGGAGCAATTCCGTGCCTTCGCCCCGCAGGCATGGAAGCAGATCGAAGGGACGGACTACTTCCGCACCCTGCCCGTGGACATCCAGGTCCGCGTGGCCATTCGCCGGGTTGGGATGGTGCAGAAGTGAGCCTCACCAGGGAACAGCAGGACGAGATCCAGCGGATCGTGACCCAACAGATCAACGACGTGCTCAAGCGCCGGCTGCTGCGGGCGCCCGTGCAGCCCGTCACCCCTCAGCCCCTCGTTCCCCCGGGCGGCGGCGCCCGCCGCGAGGCGCAGCAGGGCGGCATCCTGGGACCGGCCGCTCCGGGCTCGGCCCCGGCCTCGACGAATCCCGGCGTCAACTGGTGGGCCGCGCCACAGGGCGCAGGGCAGCCGAGTGCGCAACAGCACGGCAGCGGCGATCCATCACAGCCCCAGAGTGCAGGCCCGGAGCAGCAGGCGGCCCCGGGTCCGGCCCAGCCCGGGCAGACCGGAGCACAGGGCCACGCCGTGGGCAGCGCGGCGGCGGCCTTCGACAACGCCTCTGCCGGCGCCGTGGCGGCGGCTGTGGCACAGGCGCTCGTCGAGGCTCAGACCACGCTGACCATGCAGCTCAAGGCGACCCTCGTGCGCCTCAAGGACGTCGTGACGGAGGCCCAGGAACTCTCCCGGCGGATGGAACGCCTGCTCGGCGAGGCCCCCGCCTCCGACGAACCCTCCGGCTGACCCTGGGCCGGCGGGGAACGCGCCCGCCGGCACCGCGGGCGGCCTCTCAGAGCGTGATACCGGTCGATGGGCTCACCCACTCGCCCCTTCTCTGCGCCTCCACCGAAAGGGAAGCCGTCCCGCCACGACTCCCGGTAGCCACGAGTACCCCAGCTTCCAGGCGACCAGGCCGCACCCCGCGGCCAGCAGCACCGCTCCCGCGGTCGCCCACCCCCCGTCGGCCCGGGCAATCCCGTATTCCATGAGGACGACCCCGGCGTTGGTGAGCCAGAAGGCGAGGCGGCCCGGCCGCGGCGCGTAGAGGTCGGGCAGCCGGGAGATCTGCAGTACGTCCGGGATGAAGGCCCTGTAATACCACATGAGGAACGGGGTCACCTTGTACAGTTGCCCCAGGATAGCCTGCACCACCCACCCGGCCAGGAACAGCGCCGCCGCCAGCACCCCAAGCCGTTCCCCGTGCTCTGGGCCCACGAGTCCCGCGGCCCATCCCAGGCCCATGGTGGCCAGCACCAGCGTGTAGCCCATCACGGCCCACCAGTGCGACACGTTGAGGTCAGGTGCCCGGCGCCGGCGGTGCTGCAAGAGCCGGGCAAGCTCCCACACGTACAGGGCGCCCGCCGGGGCGATCAGTGCGGCCGCCAGACGCAGCGCCCACCCGCAGCGACCCAGGGCGCCCGCTACGGCGAGGAGGACCGCCCCGGTCACCAGGGCCACGACGGCAACCCCCCGCGGCTGGCTTGCGATGCGGGCGCCGTGCACGATGGGCACGAGGCGATACGACACCCCCACCACCATCAGGGCGAACCATCCCCCCAGGCCCAGGGCGAGGTGGACGACCAGACCTCGGTGCCCCGCCCACAGCCCGGGCCACAACGGGTAACGCATGGAAAGCGCCAGCACGAGCCCCCACGTGGTCACCAGCCCGAAGTTCACCGTCGCCAGCGCCATGGCCAGGGCGTGCACCCACTGCGGCCGGCCCTGGCGGGAGCCCGTTGGTCCGGTGCGGCGGCGGAGCCGCCCGGCCGTGCGGAGCATGATCGCCACGTACACCCAGGCGGCCGCCGTGACCAGGCTTCCACCCCAGGCCAGGAGGACCAGGGAGCCGTACCAGAAGCCGGCGACGAGGGAGCCGGTGCCGGCGAGGTAGATCCCGAGTTGCCACGGGATGACCCGTTCTCCCCACAACCGGGCGCCGAGGAGGGCCGACGACATCTGGTACGCCGCGCCGACGATGGCGGTCGAGCCGACCCCCAGAGTGAGCGAGTGCACGGCCGCAAACACGCGGGTGGTCATGTGGAGGCCTCCGGCGAGACGTCCGGCCACGAGCACCAGGAGCAGCGCCGCCACGGGTAGTCCCACGGCCACGGCGAGCCACACCCACGCTTCGCCCACGGTCATGACCAGCGGACCGCCGCCCGTTCCCGCCAGCGCAGGCTCGGCTTCCTCCCTGGGCTCGAATTCTGGTCCGGATCTACCTGTCAGCAGAGATCACCGGAAAGAGCATACGCCATCGTGTGCAAAAAAGGGGCGGCTCCCACCGCCCCTCACGCCACGCGTGACCCGGCGCCTCATCTTGGGCGAAGCGCGCTGGCCGGCAGGAGCCGCCTGGTGAGGCCCGCCGCTCGTTACTGCCCGGGAGCCGAAGGAGCGGCGGGCGGGCTCTGGGGAGCTTCCGGGGAAGCCGGAGCGCTGGGTGCGCCGCCACCCTGCGGAGCCTGCGCGCCCGGCGCCGTCGTCGACGGCGACGCGCCTCCCTCGGGGCTCTGGCTGGCAGGCTGTCCCCCACCGCAAGCGGTCACGACGACCGCCAGCACCAGCATCATCACGGCTATCGCCGCAAGCCGCCGGCGCCTGGTGGATTCGAGACGCATTGGCCATCTCACCCCGCTCTCGCATCAGCCTCATGCTCACCTTAAGTCCCGCTCTCGACCCGTACCATGCCGGCCGCGTGGAACCTTCGTGGAAGCCCGAGGACGTCCATGGACCCGCGCGGCACCGCGCGACGACCTCGCCTCCACATGGCCTCCTCGCAACTTCCCCGGGGCGCGCATGGCGCCGGTACCGGGCCGCCGGGTATGGTGAGGGTGCCGGCCGGCCAAGCCCCGGCCAAGTCCCGGTGGAGAGAAGCTCGCAGCGTAAACCGGCGCTGCAAGAAGATACTCGAGGGGGTTGCGAGTCGAGATGAACGTACGCCGTAGCGGCCCGCGGTGGATGCGGTGGTTGGTGACGGGGATGGCCCTCAGCCTGATGGCGCTGCCCGCGGTACACGCCCAGCAGCCGCCTCCGTCCGGCCCCGCGCCCCAGGTCCCGGCTGAGCCTTCGCAGCCATCCCCGGCAGATCCCAGGGCCAGCGCCGTGGACCAGCTGAAAGTCGCCCTCGACCAGGTATCGGAAGAGAACATCAGCGGGAAATCCGACCGGGAACTGGGCCAGGTAGCCCAGAGCGTCGTCAACGTCCTCGAAGGATCTAGCGGCGAACACTTCAACGCCGAGGTGGCCAACCCCGGCGACGGCACCGGCGCGATCGTCTACCTGGAGCAGGTAACGGGCCGCAAGGCCAGCGATTTCCCGGAGGATCAGCTGGAAAGCATGGCGACCTCCAGCGACCATCCTCCCGAGGTACAGGCGCTCGTGCACGTGTTGATGGCCGACTCGCTGCTGACCGGGGCGCCGGTGACTGCAGATACCGTCCTGCTGGCCGCGGACCACCTCAACGAGGCGCTCGGCCTCCTGGAAAGCGGGGCAACTACCGCCCCGGGCGCGAGCGGATCCGGCTCGAGCAGCACGGGATCCGGGGGCAGCGGCTGAGGTCGCCCGAATCGCAAAGGGCTTGCGCATGCGGTGAACGTGCGAAGACTTTTCGCCGCACACGCCCTCCCAGGCCGGCGCACGGGAACCCCGACGGGTTCCCGTGCGCTATTTTCCGCGCGCCGCACGAGCCGGCTCCGTAGCCGCTTCCTGGTCTCCATCACGGGTTTCGCCGTCGTCATCGGCCTGGTGCTTGGGGCGGTCACGACCTACGTGGCGTCCCACCAGCTGCGCGTGCAGCTGGAGCGCCAGGGCGAGATCATGGTGGCGCAGCTCGCCCGTGACACGCTCAAAGATCAGGAAGAGCCGGATCCCGACACCCGCCGCATCCGCATGCAGGTGCTCACCTACCGCCTGGCCGCCGACGCGGGCTACGCGCAGGTGGTGCTGGCGGGGCGGGTCATCTCGGAGTTCGTCGGCCAGGACCTATCCCGGCTCCCCGACCCTCCCTTCCCCGTGCGCGGGCTCACCATCCATGACGTGACCGTGGGCACCAACGGCCGCGTTTACCGGTTCCTGGACTTCGTCCAGGCGCTGCCGGACCCACAGGCCCCGGAGGTGCCCCCGGGTTCGTCGGGGCCGAGTTACGTCCGAGTGGGCGTCCCCGTTGCCCCCATCGAGCAGTTCGCCGGGCGCCTGGTCGCAGTCATGGGCGCGGTCGTCCTCCTCTTCGCCTTGGGCGGAGGAGCGGTCGCCCTGGCCCTCTATCGGGGCGTGCTCGGGCCCCTCGACCGGCTGGTCGTCGCCGTGGAAAAGCTCCGGGCCGGCGACCTGGGGGCTCGCGCCCAGGTGAGAAGCGGCGACGAACTGCAGCTGGTGGCCGATGAGTTCAACCGGATGGCCGAGGCGCTGGCGGCCCGAGACCGGCGGCTGCAGCGGATGAACCGGGACCTGGCCGAGGCCAACGAGGCCAAGTCGCAGTTCCTGGCGATCATGGGGCATGAGTGGAAGACGCCGCTGCACAGCATTCGCGGGTACTGCCAGCTGCTGCTCGAAAGGCTCGACGGTCCTCTCAACCCGGAGCAGGTGCAGGACGTCGAGACCATCCTCGAAGCGGCCACGCACCTCATGGACCTGGTGGACAACCTGCTCCACTTCAACGCCGCGGCAGAAGAGACAGAGGTAACCCGGCCGGAACCCGTCGATCTGGCCACCCTCACCCGCCAGGCGTGGAACCACCTGCGGCCGTTCACGAGGGCGAAGCAGCTGGAGTTTGCCTTCGAAGTGCCCCAGCCGCTGGTGGTCATGGGCAATCCGCTCCAGGTCCGCCAGGTCATCATCAACCTGCTCGGCAACGCGGTGAAGTACACCCCGGCCGGGCGCATCACCGTCCGCGGCGGTCATCACCAGGGCACTCGCCCCGAGGTCGTCTGGCAGGTGGAGGATACTGGCATCGGCATCGACCCGGCTCAGCAGCCGCACATCTTCGAACCCTTTCATCGAGGAGGGGGGCGCAAGCCAGGGGTCGAGGGCCTGGGCCTGGGTCTGACCGTCGTGCGGCGGTTCGTCGAGGCGCACGGAGGGCGCATCGAGGTGCACAGCCGCCCCGGGGAGGGGAGCCGGTTCACCGTCTACTGGCCGGCGCCTGCCTCGGAGGAGGTGTGGGACGAGCGTGACGCGCATCTTGCTGGCCGAGGACGACGAGAGCTCGGCGCGCCTGTTGGAGAAGTACCTGACGGCCAGGGGTTACCGGGTGGTGCGGGCCGAGGACGGCCGGATGGCCTTGCAGCGCTTTCTCGAAGTGGAACCCGACCTGGTCCTCCTCGACGTGCGGATGCCGGAGATGGACGGCTGGACGGTGCTGAGTGAGATCCGGTCGTTGAGCAACGTGCCCATCATCATGGTGACCGTGCACAACCAGACGACCGACAAGGTGCGCGGGCTCACGGGCGGGGCGGACGACTACGTCACCAAGCCGTTCGACCTGCCGGAGCTCGCCGCCCGTATCGAGGCGGTCATCCGCCGCCACCAGGGTGCCCCGCAGCCGGCCGGTGCCGCCGCAGGCGGGAGCACGGCAGCAGCCGGCGGGGCGGGGTCGCCCGCCGCGCTCCAGGAGGCGACCCCGGCGGCCGCCACGGAGGAGCGCCGGTGGCAGGCCGGCTCCCTCGTGGTCGACGACCGGCGCAAGGAGGTCTGGGTGCGCGGGCGGCGGCTCCATCTCTCCCGCAAGGAGTACGAGGTGCTCTCCCTGCTCGTGCAGGAGCCCGGGCGCGTCTACTCGACCGAGGAGATCGTGCAGCGGGCGTGGCCCGAGCGGAGCGACGCCACGGCCGAAGACGTGAAGAAGTACGTCTACTTGCTGCGGAGCAAGATCGAGGCCCACCCCGAGCGGCCGGTCATCATCGAAACCGTACGGGGCTTCGGCTACCGAGTGGCACCCGATACCGCTCCGGACCCGCCACCGGCGTCTGGCGAAGCTCCCGGGGGGCCAGCTCCAGACCGCGCGGACGAGCAGGCCACGGACAGCGCCAGGCGTTGAACACCGGTCGTTCACCAGGGCCGGCCTGCGCTCGCCCGCAACCGGGAGATAGGGAGAGTACGCAGGTGAGGGCCGCGGCCCCGGAGGGCAAGCGCGGCCACGACCCGAAGCAGCGCCGCTCCCACCATGACGACCGGGATCCCCAGCGCCCCGGCGCACCAGCTGCCCAGGATGGGCCCGGCGGCCGCCGCCACCCCCGCCCCCGCGTTGAAGACGGAGACGAAGGTCGGCCGCCCTTCGTCGGGCGTCCACTCCAGCAACAGGTTGAACGCGGCCAGGTTGTATCCGGACCAGGCGATGCCTGCCAGGAAGTTGAGCGGAACCAGCCACTGCGGGTGCGGGAGCGCCGGCCACAACGCCGCCAGCACGGAGGTAGCCACCCCCGAACTCACGAGCACGGGGAGATGGCCGCGGCTGTCGGACAACCTGCCCCACCACCGCTGCAGGACGATGAGTCCGATGTAAGTCGCGGCGTTGGCCATCCCCCAGAGCGACCGCGAGCCCTCGAGATGGTCGGTGAAGTAGATCGGGTACAGCGACCCGGGCACGAACGTGGCGAGCGTCCATACCCAGAAAAAGAGCGTGTACCGGCGAAAGCTGCCCGGCCAGCGAGAAGGGCGCAGGCCTCGCTCCACCACGCCCCGCCAGGCGAAAGCCGCGGCGGCCGAGACGGCGTCCGGGCCAACCGGGACCCGCACGGGCAGGATGGAGAGGTGGGCCATCACCCCGAGGACGAGCGCCAGGCCGAAGGCACCCGCGTACCCCACCGTCCCCGGCGCCCCGTCGACGATCAGGCCGCCGGCGAGCGAGGCCAGGAACGACGCGAGGTTGATGCCCAGGTTGCGGGCGCCGAAGTAGCGGCCGCGCCAGCTCGGGTCGGTCAGATCCGCCATGATGCCGGTCCACGCGGGGGCGGCCACGGCCGAGGCCGTCCCCCGCAGGGCGCTCAACACCACCAGGAGCTCGACCGCTGCCTCCTGGGGGAGAGGGAGGACGGGCAGCAGGACGAGGGGAACCCAAAGGGCCCGCATGAGGCCGCTGCCCCACAGCCAGACCCGCTTGCGCGAGGCGGGGTGCTCCCCGAGCGGAGCGAAGACCAGCTGGAGGGCGTTGGCCGTGAGCAGCGGGAGCCCGACCACCAGGCTCACCTGCAGCGGGGTGGCCCCGAGGTCGATGGCCAGCAACGGCAGGTAGACCGCGGCCAGGGTCTCGCTGGCCATGGTGAGGGAAGCCTCGGCCGCGCCAAACAGCAGCGACCGAAGGTCGGGCGCGACGGGGCGACCGGGATGAGAGTCCATCATGGCCTCTACCGGCGGCATCGTATCGCCTGGTGCCCCGGCGGTCAATGACGATTCGACCGGAGAGGAGCGTGGGTGCGTGTACGATGCGATCCCGCTCGACGAGATCCGGGCCCGCCAGGAGGCGATCCGGGCGAGCTTCGGGCAACGAGGTCTCGACGCCATCCTGGTCGTCGGGCGTTCGTTCTACGACCGGGTGGGGGACCTCGCCTACGTGAGCAACCACTTCCCTCCGTTCCCGGCCACGGTCTTCGCCGGAGGACAGCGCGGGCTGGGGCACGCCCTGCTGCTGATCCCCGCCTCCGGGCCCTCGGCGCTCCTGCTGGACGGGTGGGCCTATCGCCGGGAGATGGTGGCCGCCGACGAGGTGGAGGCGTCGCCGGATCTCCCCGCGCTGCTGGTGGCCGTGTTGAAGCGACGGGGCCTGGGCGGCGCTCGGGTCGGCCTCGTGGGGGAGGACATCCTGCCGCTCGCCATGGCGCGGGCGTTGGGAGACGCTTTGCCGGCACTCGAGCTCCGTCGTGCCGACGAGGTCGTGCGCGCCATGCGGCGCATCAAGAGCCCGGCCGAGCAATCCCTCCTGCGGCGGGCCGCTGACATCGCCGGCAGCGGGTTGGACGCGGCGGTCGGGGCGCTGCGCGGCGCCGGGGCGGGCCAGGCGGAGCAGCTCACCGAGCGCGCCGTGTGCGCGGAAGGGATCGCCCGGGCCATGCGGGAGGGGGCCGACTTCGTGCGCTACCTGCGGGTGCACGCGGGATCGTGGAGCGCGGTCGGGTCCCGATGGCCACAGGCCACCGAGCGGCCGATCGCGCCGGGCGAGGTGGTGACGCTCGACATCATCGGCGCCTACCAGGGGTACCAGTTCGACGTGCTGCGCACGACGGTGGCGGGCCCCCCGGACGTCCGGCCCGCTCCCGCGCACCGGCGGCTGCTGGAGGCGGTGCTCGAGGCGGCGCGGCGGGCCGTGGCAGCGTGCCGGCCCGGCACGCCGTGCAGGGACGTGGTGCAGGCCGCCAACGGCTACCTGGAGGCGCAGGGGTACGGCCCGTTCGCCCGCACGTTCATGGGCCACGGCATCGGGCTCGAGACCGTGGAGGAGCCGTACTTGACTCCGGACGATCCGACGCCGCTCGCGCCGGGCATGGTGCTTTGCGTCGAGCCGGGCGTCTACGTGCCGGATGGGCAGGCGGCGCCAGGCGGACCGCCCGGTCCGGTGGGGGCGTCGATCGAAGAGGAGGTGCTCGTGACCGAAGGCGATCCCGAGGTTCTCACCCGCTTCCCGGCGCAGCTCTGGGAGTGAGCGTGGGAGCAGGATCGTGCGCGGGCCCTCCGCGCGACGCCCGACGGCTGGGCCGGGCCCCATGAGGCTTGCTCCGGGAGCGCGAAGCTCGTAGAATGAGGTCGTCGCCCGGCGCGACGGATCAGTTCGACAGGCGATGGAGCTCGCCAGCATGGCTGCGCACGGGGCGCGTGAGGGCGTGCGCAGATGATGGCTCCTACCTCGGGACGGGGTAGGAGCCTTTTTCGTGAGTGCCCGGAGGCAAGGGGGCCTTGGAGTGGGAAGCGGCCCAAGTCACGTGCTGCAAGCTGCCTGGCAGGAGGCTGTCGCCCGCCCGGGCTGCCCGATCTGCAACCTCGTCGAGGGCCATGTGCGCCGCCATTTCGACGCGATCTTGTGGGAACTGGTCAACGACCCCGGCGTGCGCCGCTCGCTGCGGCGATCCCTCGGCCTTTGCCCCCGGCACCTGTGGCAGCTCGACGCGGTCAACCGCACCGTGACCCACGACATGCTGGGCGAGGCCATCTTGCTGCATGACGTCCTCGAGGCGCTGGGCGACCACCTCCAGGCGGGCAGGCACCGGCCACATCCTCCTCTCGACGCCGTGAAGCGAGCGTGGCAGTCCTGCCCCGCCTGCCGGCTCGTGCACGAGGTCGAACGCGACTACCTGGACCTCGTGGTCGCCTCCCTTCGCCGCAACGACGATGCCCCGCTTCCCATCCTTTGCCCGGACCATCTCGCTCTCGCCCCCGATCGGGGCGGGGCGTTCCGGGTCCGCCTCCGGGCTGCTCTCGCCGGCGCCGGCCCCGGGCTCACCGTCCCCCTCGGAGCGCGCCGTGGTGCGGTCGCCAGCATGGCGGAAGACGGCCGGACTGCGTGTCCGGTCTGCCAGGTGTCGTTCGAGGCGGCCGAGCGGCGCATCGCAGAAGGGCCCGACGGGCAGCCCGGCGTACTGTGCCGGGCACATCGCCGGATGGCTGCGTCCCGGCCTGCGGTCGCCGGCCGGTGGGATCGGGCAGGCCAGGTCTGGATCGAAACGACGGGGGGCGCCCCCGCAGCGCCCGCTCCATGCCCCGCCTGCCATGCAGCCCGCGACGCCGAAGCGGCCGCCTCTCACGCTGCCCTGCCGCGTGCCCCCGGGCCGCCGACAGCGAGCTCCTGGTGCCTGCCTCACCTGGTAGAGCACGACCAGGACCACCACGCGGAGGTGCCATGGGATGCAGCGCCGGCCCATGCCCGTGAGCTCGAGCGGGCGCTCGCCGGATTCATCGCCAAGCAGGACTGGCGAAACACGGAGCCCCTCACGCCGGCCGAACGCACGGCCGTCCGGGACACCGTCGAATGGCTCGCAGGCTTCCACGTGGCGGGCCACGGGTGATGGCCTTCCGCCGGCGGCACGACCCATCACGGAGAGGAACGTTTCCCGGCGTATGATGCTGCGCTACCTGCTCGTCGTGCTCGGCGGGGCGGCAGGAGCCGCCACCCGATACGCCCTCGGCGGATGGCTGGCCGACCGGTGGGGCGCCGCCTTTCCGTGGAGCACCCTGGTGATCAACCTGTCGGGGAGTCTCCTGCTCGGGTTCATCGGGACGCTCGCGGTAGAGCGACTGGTCGTGCCGCCCGAGTCGGTGACGTTGCTCGGCGTGGGGTTCATCGGGGCGTACACCACGTTCTCCACCTGGCAGTACGAGACGTTCCGCCTGCTGGAGAACGGGAGTTGGCCGCTCGCCCTCGTCAACCTCTTCGTGAGCTCGGTGCTAGGGCTTGCCAGCGTGGCCCTGGGCGTCGTGCTCGGCCGCCTGCTCTGACGAAGCGCGGCCCGACGAAGGGCGGTACAGCAGCACCTGCACGCGTTCCAGGGTGACCAGTCCCTCCCGCACCATCTGCCGGACGTGCGGCAAGAAGGCCCCGATCCGCTCCTCCGTGTCGGCGACCTCCACGATGACGGGGAGGTCCTCGGACAGCCGCAAGAGACGGGCACTGTGGATGCGGCTGTGCGCCCCGAATCCCGCCACGCCCCGGATCACGGTGGCGCCCGCCAGGCCCATCTGGCGCGCCCGCATCATCAGGGCATGATACAGGGGCTCGCCTTCCCAGCGGTCGCTGTCCCCGACGTAGATCCGCAACAACGCGCCCTGCACGGCCTCGTCCATGCCCGCTCCCTCTCTTCGGAGACCGGCCCTCAGGAGCCTGCTCATCGCTTGCCTACAGCCTATCCAGCCACGTGACGATGGCGTCGATGACCGCCGGGTCCACATGGGAGGGGACCGCGTACTCCTCGGGCGACGAGGGGCCTTCCCCGGGCATCATGAGGTGGTTGAGCGCGGCGAAGCGCCGGAAGCTGACTCCGGGCCGGCCCGCCAGTCCCTCTTCCCACATGCGCCAATCGGTCTCGGGTACCTGGTAGTCTCGCCCGCCCGACAGCAATAGCATCGGCACCGACAGCCGCGAGGCGACGGGCAACGGCGCGAGGTCGTGCAGCGCGTAGAAGTACCGGGCGGGGGCCCCCATCACGTTCGTGTCCAGCGGCACCGGCTCGCCATGCCCTCCCAGCCGCTGCGCCAGTGCCTTCGCCTCGTCGATCCGGTGCTGCTCCTCGGGCGTCACCTGCCCGTCAAGCCGCGCCAGGTAGAGCAGCTGCTCCGGCACGAGCTGCTCCAGGGGGCGCGCGTTGGCGGCCATCAGGACGAGGCCCTTCACCAGGCCGTGGGAGCGCTCGGCGATCGCCGGAGCCAGCATCCCGCCGAGGCTATGCCCGAGCACGACCACGCCCCTGACCCCCTCTTGACGGGAGGCCCAGCGCACCGCTTCGAGCGCATCCTCGAGGACCTCGCCGTCGGGCGTCGACGCCGCCTCGAGGAGAGCCGGATCCTGGCGCAGGCGCTCGTCCTGGCGGATCACGTAGGTGCGCTTGTCGTATCGAAGCACCGCGACGCCCCGGGTCGCCAACCCCTCCGCCAGATCCCGGAACGGCTTGTTGGCCGCCACGGTCTCGTCCCTGTCCTGCGGGCCCGAACCGTGGACGAGCACCACGGCCCAGTACCTGCCCGTACCCTTCGGCACCGTGAACGTCCCCGGCAGCTTCACCCCGGCGGTGTCCAGCACGACCGGCCGCTCCTCGAAACGAGAGCGATCAGCGTACGGGGCCGGGACGTACCCGGACGGGCGCGCAGGCCCGGCCTGTTGCGGCGGGGGGCCGAAGAGGAATCCGAGGAGCTGGCCCTTCTCGTCGATGGTCACGTAAAGCCATGCCGGGCCCTTGTCGTAGCGCAGAGGGAGCACTACCTGCACCCCCTGCGGGGCGCTTCGCACCTGAGCCTCGCCCACCTCCTGCAGCCGCCCCAGTTGGGCCGCGATGGCCCGTCCCGACGCTTCGAGCTGCTGCAGCCCGACCATGGATCGCACTTCCGGGGCGAAGCGCTCCCGTAGTTCCGCCCACCTGCCGCCGGTGAACAGCTGCAGGACCTCCCGGGCGACCCGCTCCGGGGACGGCGACGCCGGTGCCGCCAGGGCCCCGGCCGCGACCGCGACCAGGACCACCCCGGACAGCAACATCCCGAGCCGCCCGGTCCTGCTCCAGCTCCTGCCAACCACCGGTGGCGCACCTGCCTTCAGCCGTTCCCTTCGCCCCGGCGCGTGGCGCTCCTGCCCGGCCCCATGTACGCCGCGGGCGCCGGCCAACCTTTCGCGCCCGGCGCCCAGGATCTCCGGCCCCGTCCGTGGAATGCTACGCCCGGCCAAGGGGGCGAGGGTCGGCGTCGAGACGCGTGGCCGGCAGGCCCCATACGGCTCCCGACTGGCTATAATGAGGCGGATACGGGAGGAGAGGTTGCTGAAGAGCCATGGCGTTCGTCATCACGGAGCCCTGCATCGACACCAAGGACACGGCGTGCGTCGAGGTCTGCCCCGTCGACTGCATCCACCCGGGTAAGTCCGAGGGCCAGTACGGCGAAGTGCAGCAGCTCTACATCGACCCCGACGAGTGCATCGACTGCGGCGCCTGCGAGCCGGCCTGCCCGGTGGAGGCCATCTTCCCCGAGGACGAGGTGCCCGAGAAGTGGAAGGCGTTCATCGAGAAGAACGCCGACTGGTACAAGCTTTCGGCCGAGGAGTTCGAGTCCAAGTGGGGGTCACCGGGCAAGAAGGGCTGATGGCCGTACGTCAGACCCGATTGCGAGTCTGACCTCGTTGCGAGAGAGGGCCCCTTGCCAATGGCCGGCCGCACGGCCGGCCATTCGTTTCATGTCGTTTCGCCCGCGTTCTCGAACAGCCGCGTCGCCTGGCGCATGCAAAGCCAGGTCAACACGGCGCCCAGAGCCAGCAATCCCACCGTCGCCGTCCCCAGTGCCCACGAGAGCTCGCCGCTCGCCCGCCACACGAGATACCCGGCCCCGCCGGACACGGCCGCCGTCGCCAGGGCCACCACCATCCCCCACAGGCCGTTGATGTTGCCTTTCATGGCCTGCTGCGGGCTGTCCCAGTTGGTCACGGGCCGCAGCAGGTCGACCCAGAGCCCTCCGGCGGTGCTCGGCCACAGGCCCGCTATCCCGATGGCCAACCCCACGGCAGCCGTCTCGAGCGGCATCTTCACGACCCACCATGCCACCCCCGCCATGACGAAGGCCGTGGCCAGGCCGAACGGCGCTGCGACCAAAAGGCGCGCCCCCACCTGCTCGCTCGGGGTCGCCGGGAGCGCGGCCACCTGCGCCAGTCCTTTCCCCTCCCGAGAGATGGACGTGGGCGCGACCTGGTTGGAGCCCATGAAGATGATGAGCCCCGCGAGCGCGGCCGCCAGCCACCGAGGGTCGACCCCCTGCAAGAGAGCGATCACGCTTCCGCCTGACTCGTCGCTGGGTATGAAGAGGAGCATCATGGCGACGACCAGCGGGGGCACGAGCACGTTGGTCACGACCGGCAGCATGAAGGGCGGCGTCCGCAGAAGCAGCCGCCACTCCCGCACGGCCAGCGCCACCATCCGGCTGCGCGCCGGCCTGCCGAGCAGAGTCGCTGCGAGGTGCCCCCCTTCCCGGGCCCCACCCTCGCGCCGCTGCCGTCGCGCCGGGGGCTCCTCCAGGCCCGCCTGAACACCCGCGAAGTACCACCGTTGCGCGAGCGCGAACGCGGGCGCCGTCACGATCACCGATGCCGCCGCGAACCACAGCAGCCACTCCAGGCGCTGTCCCGCC
This sequence comes from Limnochorda sp. L945t, assembly GCF_035593305.1. Taxonomy (GTDB): domain Bacteria; phylum Bacillota; class Limnochordia; order Limnochordales; family Geochordaceae; genus Carboxydichorda; species Carboxydichorda subterranea. The sequence continues at coordinate 1,786,160 of NZ_CP141615.1, forward strand.
GCCGCAACCACCGCTGTGCCCGCCGGCCCCGCCTGTCCCGCCTGGCCCATCAACGCTCCGGCCGCCCATCGGGCGGGCGGGTAGTATCGCACGGCCTCCAGGATCACGGCGTTGGGGGTTTGCAGCATCCGCACGATCGCTGCGGGGTCCGACATGCGCGGCATGATCCGGACGTTGAGGTACTGGTAGCCCATGGCGAGGGCCAGCCCCACCAGGCTTCCCACCACGTACAACAGATCCCGCCGCCGGCCGACCGCCGTTCCCCGTCCCACCACCACGGCGATCAGCGTAGCCACCCCGAGAGGCAGCACGGGAATCCACAGCCACAGCCACACCGCCGCCGTCCAGTACAGCGGGTCACCGGTCAGCCGGACAGGGCTGTCGAACAGGGCTGCCACCCGCCCCGGATCGGCCATCAGCGTACCGACGTCGGGCGGCAGGACGGAAGCCGCTGCAACGAACGCCGGAGCGGTCGCCGCCACCGTCACCAGGAGCACGTCCAGGTAGAGCGTGGCGAACCGCACGCCCATGACGGTCGCCGGCTGCAGCGGCATGGCCATGAGGCGCGGCACGTCGGACGAGAAGAAGAGGCTCGAGATGGCGAAGGCCACGCCGAAGACCACCACCAGCAGCTGCGCCCCCATCACCGCCATGATGGGTAGCGCCATCGGCTGCCCGGCGACGACCATCCCGATGTGCAGCGTGCGCATGAGGAAGAAAAAGCCAGCCTCGGCCGCCCCGATGCCGAACAGCATCAAGAGCGCCAGAGCGCCGACCACGATCGGATTGCGGGTACCTCCAACGTTGCTGCCGATGCTGGCGCCGGCGTTGAGGTGCCCCGCCATCGTCACCCGCAGGGCCGAAAGCCACCCCGGGCGCGCTCGCTCCATGCGGCGCACCACCCGCTCCGGGATCCCCCGGGTCGCCGCCTCGCCGGCTTTCACCGTGCCTGCGCTCGACCGGTCGCCCATGTCGTGAGAAGCCCCCTACCGAGCGCTGTCGGGCAGGTGGGCTTGCGTCACCTCCAGGAAGATCTCCTCCAGCGTCTGGTGGCCCCGTGCATGCAGGGCCCGCATCTCTTCCAGGGTACCGCTGGCGACGAGCCGCCCGTGGTGGATGATGCCGACCCGGTCGCACAGGCGCTCCGCGACATCGAGGACGTGCGTCGAGAAGAAGACCGTGCCGCCCTGATGGGTGTGCTCGCGCAGGAGCTCCTTCATGACGTACGCCGAACGCGGGTCGAGCCCGACCAGGGGTTCGTCGAGGACCAACAGCCTCGGCCGCACCATCAGGGCGCCCACCAACGCCAGCTTCTGGCGCATGCCGTGCGAGTAGCTCGCGATGGGATCCTCGATGGCCTCCGCCAGCTCGAGCTGCTCGACCAGCGGCCAGGCCCGCTCGACCCGCTCCTCGGCCGGGATGCCGTACACGTCGGCCAGGAACGAGAGGTACTCGTACCCGCGCAGGCGCGGCCACAGCTCAGGGGTATCCGGCACGAACCCGATGCGCCGCCGCACCTCCGGGGTCGACGGCACGGCCGGCATCCCGTCGACCTTTACGCTGCCCTCGTCAGGCCGCAGGATGCCCACGATCACCTTGATGGTGGTCGTCTTCCCTGCCCCGTTGGGGCCCAGGAAGCCGTAGATCTCCCCCCGGCGCACCTCCAGGTCCAGGTGGTCGACCGCGCGGGTGCCGGTGCGGGCGTATGTCTTGACCAGCCCGGAGATGGCCAACATGACGCCGTCCGGGGCGAGGTCTGGCGCACCCGCTGGAGCACCGGCGAGACGGGGCTCGGTTGGCATGGCACGAGTGGTCTCCTTTCGACCCGAGCAAGACCGAGCTTGCGATTGCCGGCGTTGCCCCTCCCTATTTTGCCAGGGCGCCCCCGGGGCCTGCCGCGCCGTTGGCCGGTCGCGCGCCGGCCACCAGAACGACGTGCACTTCCCCGGGCCCGTGGACCCCGATGGAGAGGTCGTTTTCGATGTCCGCGCTCCGGCTCGGGCCGGTGACGAGGACCACGGAGGAGGCGTCGAGCCGCCCGAGCGGGACGTCCTCCAGCCGGGCCACCAGCGCACGCTCGGGTACGACCGCCACGTGCACCCACGGGAGCAGGCTCACGGAGCGGCCCCGACCCGGGCCCGAGGTGAGCACGAGCGTCCCGCTCGCCGCCACCGCCCAGTCCACGGTGGTCACGCCTACCAGAGCACGGGCCGCGGCCTCCCGGAGGCCGCCGGCACCAGGGCTTCCTGGCCCGCCACGGTCCGGCTGGCCCTTCCACACGACAGCAGGGATGCCCTGCGCCGCCAGGTAACCCTCGATGCCTGCTTCGCGCAGGAGCGGGTCGTCCCACACCACGACCACCGGGTCGCCCGGGCCCCGCGCCGGGATCATGGCATGCCGGCCGGCGTCAAGGTGCTCCCTGGCGATGGCGGCCACGAGTGCGCCCAGCTCGCCCGCCCCATCGTGCACCCGCACGTGCAGCTTCTCCAGCTCCCGCACCAGCCTGGCCCGCAGCGCCTCAGGAGCGTGCACGATGGCCCTCGAAGGGCGCCGTTGCTCGTGACCGAGACCGGTCGCACCGGCCTGCACCGCCATGGCCTGCCCGGCAGGCAGCCCATCGACGCGCGTCCGGTCGCGCACCGGATTGACAGGAGGCGTCGGGCCGCGCGCCGCTTGCCCGCCGGGCGCATCCTGCCGCCGCCGCTGCTCCCACCATTCGTGGAAGCTGCGGGGAGCCGGGGGCGGCAGGTCCCGTGCGGCCGTCCAGTTGCCGAGGATGCCGGGGGCAGGGATGCGCCGCGCGGCTATCTGCCTGGCTACCATCCGCCCCGACCTGACGCTCGCCCGAAACGCCCAGGGCCGCTCCCACGCCCTTGCCAGCGCCCTCAGCGGAGGCCCCAGCCCGCTGTCGTCCATGCCTTTGCGGACGATGTCGGCCCGCTCTTCGAGGATCAGCTCGTGGAGCGGGATGCCCACGGGGCACACCTCGGTGCAGGCCGCGCACAGCGAACACGCCTCGACCGGCAGCGCTCGCCAGTCGCCCAGCCCGAAGAGCTGCGGCGTGAGCACCACCCCGATGGGCCCGCTGTAGACGCTCCCGTACGCGTGGCCCCCGACCTGCTGGTAAACGGGGCAGTGGTTGAGGCACGCCCCGCAGCGGATGCAGTGCAGCACCTCCTGGTAGCGGGACTTTCGCAGCTTGCGCCGCCCGCCGTCCAGGAAGACGACGTGCAGCTCCTCGGGGCCGTCGGTCTCGCCGCTTCGCCTGGGGCCCGTCACCAGGTGGGTATAGACCGACAGCTTCTGCCCGGTGGCGCTACGGGCCAGCAGGTGCAGGAAGACCGGGAGGTCGTCCAGGCGCGGGACGAGCTTCTCCACCCCGACCAGCGCCACGTGCACCCGGGGCACGGTGGTGACCATCCGGCCGTTGCCCTCGTTGGTCACGAGCACCAGGGTGCCCGTCTCGGCCACCACGAAGTTGGCACCCGAGATCCCCATGCCGGCCTCGAGGAAACGCTCCCGCAGCACGCGCCTCGCCACCCGGGTGAGCGTGGGCGTGTCGGTCGCCACGACCTCCCCGACGAGGTGCCCGAACAGGCGCCCGATCTGCTCCCGGGTCTGGTGGATGGCCGGGGCGACGATATGGGAGGGGGTTTCCCCCGCCAGCTGCACGATGAACTCCCCGAGGTCGGTCTCCACCACCTGGACGCCCCCCAGCGCCAGTGCCGCGTTGAGGTGCACCTCCTCGGTGGCCATCGACTTGGACTTGACCGCCAGCCGCACGCCGGCGTCCGCCGCGATACGGCGCACGATCTCCCCTGCCTGGAAGCCGTCGGCCGCGTAGTGCACGTGCCCGCCCGCCGAGCGGATCGCGGCCACGGCTTTCTCCAGGTAGGCGTCGAGGTGCTCCACCACGTCCCGCTTGATCGCGCGCGCCCGGCGCCGCAGCTCCTCGAAGCCGGCTGCGGCCCACCCCTCCCGGGCCATCGCCTCGAGCTCGTCCAGCGCTGCCCGGCGGGCCGACGCAAACCGTCCGGTGGTAAACCGGACCGCCCGCCTCAGCCGGGCGTCGGCCAGGGCCTCGCGCACCCGGTGCCGGAAGGAGCTCACGCTCATCCGACCGCCCGCCCTTCCTCCCGAAGGGCCTGTGGCTGCGCCCGCTCGGCCTGCGGCAGCGCCGGCTCCATGAGCCCCATCCCCTCGGCGAGCAGCTCGGCCACGTGCATGAACCGTAACGGCAACCGCCGCTTGCTCGCCCGCCCCATCAGGTGCAGCAGGCATGACGCGTCGGCGCTGATGACGAGCTCGGCTCCCGCCGCCGTGATCGCGTCGAGCTTGGCGTCGGCCATGGCCGCCGACAGCTCCGGCGACTTGACCGCAAAGGTGCCTCCGAAGCCGCAGCAAAGCTCGGCGCCCTCGTACTCGACCAGCTCCAGGCCCTCCACCGCCCGCAGCAAGGCCAGGGGCGGCTCCACGACGTGCAAGAGGCGCGTGGTGTGGCAGGAGGCATGATAAACCGCCCGGGCGGGAAAGCGGGCGCCGAGGTCGACCTGGCCCAGCACCGACACCAAGAAGTCGGTGAACTCGACCACCCGGGAGGCCACGGCTCTCGCCCGGCCCGCCAGCAGCCCGTGCCCCACGAACATGGCCGGATAGAACTCCCGCACCATGGCCGTGCACGAACCCGAAGGGCTGACGATGTAAGAGGGCGGCCCCCCTTGCCCGCCGTCGAACACCTCGACGAAGTGGCGCGCCAGCCGGCGGGCCTCGTCGCGATAGCCGCTGTTGAAGTGAGCCTGCCCGCAGCAGGTCTGGCCTTCGGGAAACTCCACCGTCACGCCCAGGTGCTCGAGAATGCGGACCACGGCCATGGCCGAGCGCGGGAAGAAGAAGTCGTGGATGCACCCGGCAAACAGCGCGACGCGCATCTCACCGACGCCGGTGATCCGAGCGGCCATCGGGAGAAGCCCCCTATCGACGGCCGCCGCGCCCGCCGGCACGCGGCGGCCCCTGCCGATCGCCGATGATCCAGTTTACACGAAGGCCCCGCCGGCTCCTTGATCCCGGAGGCGCTGCTTTGCGTCCTCAGCCGGCGGGTCCACCCTTGGGTGACGGCTTGGGGCCCTTCTGGCTTTGGCCTCCCTGGTTGGAGTCGTCCTGCGTGGGTTCGGCCGGGCCTTGCTGCTTGCCGCCGCTCGATGCGCCGTCGTCCCCCGGGCCGGGTTGGCCGGGACCTGCCTGCGGCGACGCGGCCCTCTCCTGCGGCATATGCCCGAGGGACTCCTCGATGAACCGGTCCAGGCTCCACTCATCGGCCGTCCTTGGACCGGGCGGCGTGCCGGTCTGGCCGTGCTGTAGCTCGCCCGTATCGCCGCGGATGGCCGCCGCCTCGCGCTCCCGCACGGTCCACCGGTAACGCAGCGATCGCAGCTCGACGGCGCCGCTATGAACGAACAAGCGGGTCGTCCCGTCGGGCAACACCTGCAGGCGAAACAGCGTGCCCCGCACGCCCGCCACCGCCGTGGGCGTCTCCACCTCGAACCGCCAGATCCTGCCGAACGCCGCCGACACCTCGGCCCACAAACTGCCGATCTTCAAGTACGCGGCGCCGAACGCTCCCTCGGGTCGCACGGTCTGCCGCGCCAGCTCGCGCAGTTCCTCGGGGGAAAGGCTGCGATACCCCGCGCCGACTTGCAGGAGCGTCCCCGGTTCCACCCAGAGCCGGGCCGGCGGCTGGGCCAGGGCGACGGAGAGTGGCGGGCCGCCGGCATAGACGAGCTCGACCCGCCCGGACGTGCCGGTACGGATCCAGTCTCCTGCCGCCAGCGCCTGCCCTCGCAGGAGCGGGCGCCAGCCGTCCGGCGCGCCGCCAGCACGCCACGCCACGTCCCCGCTCACCTGGACGACGCGCACGCTCACCGGCGGAGGACTCGCCGCGTCCGCCGGCAGAGGAGACGGCCCGAGAAGGGCGGCCCACCCCCACGCGGCGATGGTCGCGGCCAGCAAGGCCGCGACCCATCCCGCTCGCCGTACCGGGGCCGTGACGGCGGCCCGCTCCGGGCGGAGCGGCTTACTTGCCCTTGCCACCCTTGCCGCCCTTGCCACCCTGACCGCCGCTACCCCCGCCGTTGCCGCCCTTGCCGCTGCTCCCTCCGCTCTGGCCGCCTCCGTCGTCCTCGTCGTCGTCGGACGAGGGTCCTTGCTGCCCGTTGCCGGAGCCGCTCGCCGGGCCGAGGTGCTGCTCTTCATGTTGCCTCACCTGCTCCCGCAGCTGCTCCTGCTCTCGGAGCTGCTCCCGAAGGCGCAGCTGTTCGCGCAGGCGTTCCGCCTGTTGGGCCGGCATGACCTCGATGGCCTTCTCCATGTCGACGACCGCCGGGCCCTGACCCGCGGACACGTGGAGCTGCATGCGGATGTGCAGCGCGAGCCGGCTCTGCTCTTCCAGGCTCATCTGTTCGAGCACTTGCACCATCGTGCGCAGCCTCTCCTGGTCCTGCGCCACGATCCGCAGCTGCACGCCGTCATCCGTCGACTCCGCCCAGTAAAACCCTACCCCGGGCTGCCACTCGATGACCCCTTCCGCCAGCGCCGGGCCGCCCATCACGAGCACCGCCGTCAGCACCAGGATCGGCGCGACCACTGCGGCCGGCCACCACCGCTTCGCGCTCTTTCGCTTCCCTTCCATCCGGCCTTCCCCCTCGGGAGCTTACTCGGGACGGGTGCGATCGCCTGTCCCTGGCTCCATTGTCCAACGTTGCCAGGGCGCGCTCTGTGACACCCGTCACACAGCGAGGGGCCCCGGACCATCTCCGGCCGCGAGTCCGGTCTTGCGCCACCGTACCACCGCCACCGGCTCGCGACGCCCGCGAAGCGTCACCGTCTCGGGGTCAAACCGTTGCCATCCACGAGGCGCGGGCGGCGGCACGCCCGTCTCCGTCCTCGCCGCTTCCATGGCGGGGACGGACGCCACGACCTCCCCCGGCCCTGCCAGATCCTGCAGGCGGCTCGCCAGGTTGACCGCATCCCCGATGGCGGTGTAGTCGAGCCGCTCGGGAATGCCCACGTTGCCGACGATGACCTCTCCCGCGTGGATCGCCACTCGCACGTCGAGCGCGCAGCGCCCGCTCGAAGCGCGCGCCCGGTTGAGCGCCTGCACCCGCTCCACGATGGCCATGGATGCCAGGAGCGCCCGCCTGGCGGCACCGGGGCCCCCCACCGGCGCGCCGAAGACGGCCAGGATGCCGTCGCCCAGGTACTTGTCGAGCATACCGCCGGCTTCGAGCACCGGCCGGGCCATCGCCTCCAGGTAAGCGTTGAGCGCCTCGACCACCTGCTCGGGGGCGTGGCGCTCGGCAAACGGGGTGAACGAGCAGAGATCGGCCATGAGCACGGCCACCTTGCGGCGAGCGCCGCCCACGGCTGGAAGGTCGGAGGAGCGGATCAGTTCCTCGAGTACCTCCCGGGCGACGTACCGGCCGAACGCCATCTCGACGTGCCGGCGCCGGCGGCGCTCTTCCACTACCGCCTGCGCTCCTGCGGCGATCTGCGTGCCGAGCAGCCCCATGGCCGGCGCGGCCATGGGGAGCCACCAGCCGGCCCAGACGAAGAGGGTCACGGCGGCCATCTCATAGAGCCCCAGCAAAGCGAGGGGCACCAGCAGTCGCCCGCCTGCTCGGGCCGGCCCGCCCCGGCGCCCGCTCGCGGATCCGGCCGCCGCCCAGGCCAGGCCGACCAGGACGGCGGAGATGGTCGCGCTCCACCCCCCGGCCCGCCGCACTGCCCCCGGATCGAGCAACGCCCGAACGGCACCGGCGTGCACGAGCACGCCCGGCACGGGCCCCAGGCGCGCCAGGGAGGTGAGGTGACGGTCGGCGCCCGCGACCCCCGGTGCGGTCACCCCCACCAGTACCACCCGGCCCTCGATCCAGGACGGATCCACGGTGCCGTCGAGCACGTCGACCAGGGAGTAGGTCGGGAAAAGCGCGGTCACCGACAACGGCCATCGCACGACAGGAGGACGCCTCCAGTCGATCCACCAGACCGAGCTCCCTCCCGCCGCCGGAGCCGGTGCGGCCCGAGGGGACGGTGGCCCGGCCGAAGTCGTAGCGCCGCTCGCCTCGTTGGCCAGCGCCGCGAGCACGGCCGCCATCGGAAGAGGCTCCCCGGGCTCGGAGACGAGCCGGCGCACCCTCCCGTCGGGGTCGACGGGGTACCGGATCGACGCCAGGTGCCGTACCGCCCCGGCCAGCTCGGGGAAGGGCGCCTCCGCCCCGCCCGGCATCACCAGCCCGTCGAGCCTGCGGGCCGCTTCGATCAGGGCCCGCACGTCCGCAGGATCCCGGGGACGCTCCTTCAGCATCACGTCGAAGCCGACCGCGGCCGGGCGGCTTCGGGCCAGCACCTGCCACAGCCGGGCGTGCACCGAGGCGGGCCAGGGCCAGGCTCCCAGCCGCTCCAGGGAGCGCTCGTCGACGGCGATCACCGCGATACGGGAGGCCGCTCGGCTGGGAGGCCCGGCGGCGAATCGCACGCCTACCACCCGGTCGTAGGCCATGAGCTCGAGCGGCTCCCACAGGCCCAGGAGCTGGCCGCCTGCCGCAAGCACGACCAGGGCAGCAGCGAGTGCCGCCGTGCGCGCGAGGCGCCCGCGGCCGTCAGCCGGCGGGCCGGAGAACGAGGTAGCCACCCAGGGCCACCAGCACGCTCAGCAGCGTGCCCACCAGGTAGTACTCGGCGAATGCCCTGTCCTCGAGCTCCCGAAAGCGCGCGATGGACTTGGCGGCGATGACGAAGCCGACGGCCGCGTGCGACCCGAGGAGCAGGAACGAGAGGATGAGCGCCCGCTCCACCATCCCCACGTAGGTGCCCGTGCGCGGTACCTGCCGCTCCCCCGTGGCGGTGAACCCCGTGCCGGCCGGCACCGTCCGAGCCGCCTGGAGCACGAGCCGCACCAGCACCGCCCCTCCCAGCACCACGGCCAGATAGACGGCCGCCAGCCGCCAGGCTTCCTCGTGGGCCAGCACCCGGGCTGCCGAGGCTCCTGCCACGAAGCGAAGGAGCAGATCCGCCCCGGTCCAGGGCCGCAAGAAACCGGGAGGAATCAACGCCACGACGAACACGATCACCCACACGTGCACCAGCTGGTCGGCCACGAACGCCCAGGCCCCGGCGGCGCCGCCCGCCGGCGCTCCGCGGTCGAGGCGCGCCCTCGCCCGCAGCAGCCCGTCCTTGGCCACGTCGACCGCCACGTGCACCGCGGCGACGATCACGCCCGCCAGCAGGACCCCCGGCGACCACGCCGCCACCGAGAGCGCCCACGAGAGCACGAGGTGCGTCAGGCCGTGGACGAGGTAGGCGCGAGCCTGGCCGTCGAGCCGGCCCTGAAAGACGCCGTCCGTCTGGAACAGGAAATCCGCCAGCACGTGGGCGGCAAGGAAGATCCAGACCAGCGTGGATCCCACCGCGCCGGGCGGCACCGTCGAGCCCCACAGGCCCTCCAGCGACAGCGGCGTCACCCTCCTACCGGTGAAGTACGGCGTTTCACCGCTCTACAGGTGCAGCCCTCTCCAGGGACCGCCCCAGGGCCCGCTCCGCCTCCCGGATCACGGGCCAGCGGGCGGCGGCGCAGCGCTTCTGGACGTTTTGCAGGGCCACCCCGACCTCCGAGGCGGCCGCGGCGTAGGTACCCCGGCGCTCGTAGGCGTCGACGGCCTCCCACTGCGCCTGCGTCCAGCGCTGCACGATGGCGTCCACCAGGGAGAGCGTCACGTTGACCCACGCCTCGTGCTCCGGATCCGGGCCCGAAAAGCGCGTCGTCTCGCCCCGCACCTCCCCTGCCCGGGCCAGGGCTTGCCTGGCCCGGTGGAAGGCCGGCCCATCCATCTCCCACGAGCTGGCCGCCTGCATCGGCGTGTCGATGGTACCCCATCCGATGCCCACGCGCAGCCTGAGCGCCGGGCGCACCGCCGCCTGGCGGGCCGCCCAGCGGAGCCGGCGCACCATGGCGAACGCCTCGACGCCGGGCACGAGCACGCCCTGCACCTCGTCGCCCGCCGCGCCCGAGAAGGGTACCGCGATGAGCCCGGCCCAGGCGCGATTGAACGCCTCGAGGCTCTCGGCGAGGGCCCCCATCAGCGCGCCCTTCGGCTCGACCGCGCGTGAGCCGATGACGTCCGCCGTGATGACGATCCACCGAGGCTTGCCCGGCTCTTCCGCCGCTCCGGGTGACACGCTGCCGCCCGCCGCCCGCTCCTCCCCGGCTCGTCCCCCGGCCACGCCGCTTCACCCTTCTCGTGGGTAAGTGCGGGCTTTCACCCGCGCGATGGTGCACCCTGCCCGCTACCACGACAGGCCGATGCCTGCCGACGTCTCCCACCAGACGTGCTGCGGCGCGTCGACCGGCACCCGCAACGACGCCCCGAACTGCAGGGCCACGGGCACGAGCCTCCACTGCTGCCCGGCGTAGAAGCCCACCCACGGCCCACTCGTCCACTGCGGCTCCTCCTTGGGCAGGTTGTACCCGGCCTGGACGCCGAGCTGGCTCAGGTTGTCCGGTCCCAGGGCCCACAGGTGCCCGGCCCAAAGCGCCTCGAGCTCGTGCGCGCTGCGCTCGAAGGCGACGGCGGCGCCCCACCACTCGCTACCCCCGCTCGGGGCCCAGCGCAACTCGATGCCCCCGGGCATACCCGTCCGGGCACGGATCGTCATCAACGCCATCCCCTGGCTCGCCGCGCAGGCGGGCAAGGCCAGCCCTGCCGCCACAGCGATCGCCACCGCCGCTGCCATGACGAGTGCGCTCCGCCCACCGGTGAATCCCTTCGCTCGCATCCGAGACCTCCTCCACGCCGGGCGTTGAGCCTCGAAGGGCGTTTCGCCACCCGGCGTCGAACTCCCTGGCAGCAGTGGTGAAACTGGCAGCGATGGGCAACAATAAGAGCGTTCTCCCGGAAAACCCAGGGGTGCCGGCCACCCTCTCCCGACAGCCCCAGTGGAGTGTGACCAGGGATGGCAGGATACCTGTGCGACCACTGCCGATACGACTACGGCGACGCCTGTCGCCGGCCCGAGCGCCCCAACGCGCGCCACTGCCCGGACTTCGTCCCCCGGGAAAACCTCTGGACCGCGCCTCCCCCCGTCCAGCTGTCGGCCAGGGAGTTCCTGGACAGCCTGCCAGTCGTCACCCACGGCGACCATCCGGAGATCCGTTCGGCGGCCCGGGAACGGTGGATACGCCGGATTTTCGCCGCGGCCGCCATCCTGGGCCTGGCGACGGCCATCCTCTTGACTGCCCTGCGCTGAGCGGGGCTCGCCGCCCGCACTGCTGCCCGGCCGCCTTCCCGGGGCAAGCCTGATGGCGCACTCCCTGCTCGCGGGCTTCGCACTCGGGGCAGCCGCCATGGCGGCCGTGGCGCCCGTACAGGCCGGCTTTGGGTGGATCCGGGTGGAGCGGGCTACGGGGCCATCTGCCGCGCCGCCCGCCTCCCGGGCGCTCGGAGCCGTCCTGCTGGTGGCGGCCGCCGCGCTCGCCGAGGAATGGCTGTTTCGTGGCCTGCTCCTGAGCTTCTTGCGGGGATACGTGGGGAGCGCCGCGGCCATCGCCGTCTCCAGCCTCCTCTTCGGCCTCGCCCACCTCCCCAACGCCCGCCTCGGCGCCTCGCAGGCGACCGTGCCGCTGCAGCAGGCGACCGGCTTCGTAACGGCGTGCGTCTCGGGATGGGCCTTCTCCGCCATGGTGCTGCGCACAGGCGGGCTCAGCATGGCCGTCGGCGCCCACCTCGCCTGGAACCTGGTGCAATGGCCGGTGCTGGGCTTTCCGCTGTACGCGGCGTCCCGGCTCGAGCCGCTCCTGGTCGGGCTGCTGCCGCCGCACTGGAGGGTGCGCCCCGCAGGCCCCTGGTGGTGGAGCGGCGGGGTCTACGGGGCCGAGGCGAGCATCCTCGCCGTCCTGGCCTGGCTTGCCCTGGCGCTGGGGATCGGGATAGCTTCATGATCGCGGGAGGTCTCCAAGCGGTGTCGACGTTGCTTTCCCCCTACGCTTTGCGCCGTGTCACGCTGCGTAACCGTATCGTGATGTCTCCTATGTGCCAGTACTCGGCAGGCGAGGACGGGCAGGTCACCGACTGGCACCTCGTCCACTACGGCAGCCGGGCCGCCGGCGGCGTGGGGCTCGTCATGGTCGAGGCCACGGCCGTCGAGCCTCGCGGCCGCATCAGCACCCAGGATCTGGGGTTGTACGACCCCCGCCAGCTTCCGGGGTTGCGGCGGCTGGTGGAGTTCATCCACAGCCAGGGCGCGGCCGCGGGGATCCAGATTGCCCACGCCGGGCGCAAGGCGTTCTCCGCCTCCAAAGGGCGGGGGCCGCAGCATCCGGTCGCGCCCAGCGCCGTTCCCTTCGCCGAGGGCTGGGTAGTGCCCCACGAGCTCTCTGCCGATGAGATGGACCGGGTCGCGCAGGCCTTCGTGCAGGCGGCCCGCTGGGCGGCCGAGGTGGGGTTCGACGTGCTGGAGCTCCACGCTGCCCACGGGTACTTGCTCCACGAGTTCCTGTCGCCCCTCTCCAATCGCCGCGCCGACGAGCACGGGGGAAGCCTGGAAGGGCGCATGCGCTTCCCGGTGCGAGTGGCACGGGCCGTCAGGGAGGCGTGGCCCCAGGGGCGTCCCATGCTGGTGCGGCTCTCGACGACCGACTGGATCCCCGGCGGCTTCGACGTGGAGCAAGCCGTGGCGGTGGCAAGGGCGCTCCAGGAGGCCGGCGTCGATGCCATCGACTGCTCGTCCGGGGGCATGGCAGGCGCCGCGGTGGCCGAATACCCCGGGTTCAACGTCCCGGCAGCCCGTCGTCTCCGTCACGAGGCCAAGATCCCCACGATCGCCGTGGGGCTCATCACCAGGCCCGAGCACGCCGAGGCCATCCTGCGGCAGGGGGACGCCGACCTGGTGGCCCTGGGCAGGGCGCTGCTGCGGGAGCCTCACTGGCCGCTCCATGCCGCCCGCACCCTCGGCGACGCCGCACCGTGGCCCCGGCAGTACCTGCGCGCAAAAGAGCGCGTCGACCTCTAAAGAGAGCGGGGCCGGCTAGCGGGGCCGGCTAGGAGCCCTGGCGCAGGGCCGCCAGCCACCCCGTACGGCGGGTGAGCAGGATCGAGCCCCGGTACACCCGCTCGGCCAGCAAGAGCGTCAGCCACGCCGCCACCAAGGACGTGGCGACGCTGATCAGGATGTGGCTGACCGGTACCGCCGTCATGACCAACCGGGTAAACATCGCCATCGGCCCCACGAACGGCACCATCGAGCCGACGACCGCAACCCGGCCTGTCGGGTCGGCCATGCCGACGGCCGCCACCATGTAGGCGGCCAGGATCAGCAGCACGGGCGGCCAGACCGTCTGGTTGGCCTCCTCGGGCCGGCTGGCGAGCGAGGCCGAGGCAGCGAACAGCGCCGAGTAGCTCATGAATCCCAGCAAGAAAAAGAGGATGAGGTACCCCAACAGCCACGGCGGCACCGCCGAAAGCTCCACCGGAAAGCCGACCAGCCGGCTCAGCTGCTGCTGCAGCGCCGTGCGCTGGATCACCAGCGCCACCGCCGCGGCCGCCCCCCACGCCAGGTACTGCACCAGCGACGTCAGCGACACGCCCAGGAGCTTGCCGCGCAGGATCTGGGACGGCCGGGCGCCGACCAGTACCATCTCCACGACCCGGTTACCCTTCTCCGCCGCCACCCCGTTGGACACCGCCTGGCCGTACAGGATGAGCGTCATGTAGAGGGCGAACATCAACAGGTACGCCATCCAGAAGCTTATCATCTCGCCGAGGTCGGACGCACTCCCGGCCGCCACCGGGGAGCGGTGCGCGGCCTCGGGGGGCTTGATCTCCTCCACCTCCACCTGCGCAGGAGCCTGCAGCCCTGCCACCTGCTCGGGAGCGATGCCCCATCGCCGGGCCCGGTCGGCTACCGCCACCGGCGTGGCGAGCTGCTGCACCCCCCGCACCACCGCCCCGGAGACCTCCTTGCCTCCTACGACCCAGCGCAACTCGCCCGCCTGGTCCCGGTCCACGTACAGGAACTCGCCGATCTTGCCGTCGGCGGCCGCCTGCTTGAGCTGCTCGAGCGAGGGAGCGGCCTCGCCGGCGAAGGCCTCGGTCTCGGCGGCGCGCTTCCAGACGATGTGGGGCCGCACGAGCTCGGGCATGGCCGCCTGCACCCCTTGCAGGGCGCCGGCCGCCTGCCCCGTCCGATCCGACACCACGACCGTCGTCTCGGTGGGAGCCGTCCACCGGGCCAACAGCCCCGGCAGGAACGACAACGAAAGGATGGCCAACACGCCGACGATGGTGCCGAAGAGAAACGCGCGCGAGGCGACCAGCACCCTGAACTCCCGCTTGGCCAGCACCCAGACGGTCCTCACCGGGCCTCCTCCTCACCGGCGACGGCCTCGGCGCCGACTGTCTCCACGTAGACGCTCTCGAGCGAAGGGTAGGTCAGCTCGAACAGGCGCAGCCGCCCCAGCCGGGAGGCCTGCCCGACCAGCTCGTCCGCCAGGGTCTCCCTTTCGGGTGCGCCATCCTGCCAGGCGACCTCCACCACGCCCTGCGGCCGGTGCCGTACCGTGAGATCCCGCCTGGCGAGCTCCTCCAGCCACCGGGCCAGCTCGTCGCCGGGCGCCACCCGCCCTGCTCCATCTCCCGGCGTCTCCCACGCCAGGCGCAGTACCCGCCGGCCCGTGCGCCGCCGCACCTCCTCCACCGCCCCGGTGACCAGCACCCGGCCACGCGCGATGAGAGCGAGGGCGTCGCACAGCTGCTCCACGTGCTCCATCCGGTGGCTCGAGAACAAGATGGTGGCTCCCCGCTCCCGCATGTGCCGGAAAGCCCGCATGAACAGCCGCACGTTGACCGGGTCGAGCCCGCTGAACGGCTCGTCGAGCACCAGCAGCTCCGGATCGTGCAGGCAGGCCGCAGCGAACTGCACCTTCTGGGCGTTGCCCTTGGACAGGTCGTCCACCTTGCGCTCGATGATGTCCTGCATGTGGAGCAGTTCCACGAAAGTATCGATGGCCTGCCGCAGCGCCTTGCCGGAAAGCCCCCGCAGCTCCCCGAAGAAGGCGAGCTCGTCGCGCACGCGCATGCGCGGGTAGAGCCCGCGTTCCTCCGGGAGGTAACCGAAGCGAGCCGGTGGCACCTCCTCGATCGGCCGGCCCTTCCACCGGATGGACCCGCCGTCGGGCTCCAGGATGCGCAGGATCGCCCGCATCGTCGTGGTCTTGCCGGCGCCGTTGGGGCCGATGAGCCCGAAGACGGTGCCCTCAGGCACCTCGAAGGTTACGCCGTCGAGCGCCCGGACGGCTCCGAAATGCTTGACCAGTCCCTCTATCTCTAGCGCCATGGAAGCCCCTCCAGCCCCCTCTGACGGGGCAGGCGGCGGGGATCAACCGAAGCGCCCCGTCACGTACGCCTCGGTGCGTTCGTCCGTGGGGTTGGTGAAGATGTCGTCGGTTGGGCCGTACTCCACCAGTTCGCCCAGGAGCATGAAGGCCGTGTAGTCGCTGACCCGAGCCGCCTGTTGCATGTTGTGGGTCACGATCACGATGGTGTAGGTTCGACGCAGTTCGCCGATGAGCTCCTCGAGTTTGCCCGAGGAGATGGGGTCGAGGGCCGACGTCGGTTCGTCCATGAGCAGCACCTCGGGTTCCACGGCCAGCGCCCGGGCCACGCACAGCCGCTGCTGCTGCCCGCCCGACAGGGCCATGGCGTTGTCGTGGAGGCGGTCTTTCACCTCGTCCCACAGCGCCGCCATCCGCAGGCTGCGCTCGACCACCTCGGCGACGAGCCGGCGGTTGCGAATGCCGACCAGGTGCAGGCCCGCGGCCACGTTGTCGAAGATCGACATGGTCGGGAAGGGATTGGGCTTCTGGAACACCATGCCGACCTTGCGCCGCACCTCCACGGGGTCGACACGGGGATCGTAGATGTTGCGGCCGGCGAGCAGCACCCGCCCGCTCACCCGGGCCCCCGGGAGCACCTCGTGCAGGCGGTTGAAGCAGCGGATGAGGGTCGACTTGCCGCAGCCGGAAGGGCCGATGATGGCCGTGACGGCGCGGGAGCGAATCGGCAGCGTGACCGACCGCAGGGCCTGGGTGCTGCCGTACCAGGCGCTCAGGTTTTCGGCAGCCATGGCGAGCTCCTCGCCGGCCTCGGCCGCCGCCGCGCGCACCTGGGCCCGGGGGCGAGTCAACTCCCTGAGGGGCGCCGACAGCGCCGCCGCCCCGTCCAGCCCGCCATCGGGAGCGGGCCTGCTCGCAAAGGAACGCACCATCCCCGCCACGTCCTTCGACTCCTTCCTCACGACCGCCCACCCCGGCCGGCGGTGCGGGCCGTCGCCAGGCGGGCCAGGATGCTGGTGACGAGCACCATGCCGACCAGCACCAGGGCCGCGCCCCAGGCCTGCCTGTGCCAATCTTCGTACGGCGACTTGGCGTACACGTAAAGTTGCAGCGGCAACGCCGCTACGGGCTCGTTAAACGATCGCGGCCAGAAACGGTTGCCAAGGGCCGTGAACAACAGCGGCGCCGTTTCCCCGGCGACCCGGGCCAGGGCCAGCAGCACACCCGTCACGATACCGGGAAGCGCGCTCGGGATGATGACCGAGAGCACCGTGCGCCACATCGGGACGCCCAGCGCCAACGACGCCTCCCGGATGGAGTGGGGCACGAGGCGGATCATCTCCTCGGTCGTGCGCGTCACGACGGGCAGCATCAGTACCGCCAGGGCGAAGCTGCCGGCCCAACCGGAGAAGTGGCCCGTCGGCCGGACGAGCACCGTGTAGGCGAAGATGCCGACGACGATGGACGGCACCCCGGTCAGCGCGTCGGTGATCGCCCGCACCCACTCCGCCAGCCTGGTGTTGCCGAACTCCGACAAGAACACCCCGGCCAGCACCCCGACCGGCACCGCCATTACCCCGGCGAAGGTCACCAGCTGGACGGTGCCGACGATGGCGTTGGCCATCCCTCCGCCAGGCTCGCCCACGGGCTTCGGCAGCGAGGTGAGAAACTCCCAGTCGATGGCCGAAAGCCCCTGACGGGCGACCCACAGGAGGATGCTCCCGAGCGGGATCACCGCCACGGCGACCGCCGCCATCGACAGGACGACCGAGAGCCGATCCCTCAAGCGACGGCCCCAGCTCACCCCGCCGCGAAGCGCACCGGCCACGGCCGCCATTTCGTGCGTCCCGTCGTAGACCGCCACGGCCTACAGCCTCCCCGACGCGGTGGAGACGCCCCGCGCCACCCGCTGCACCAGCGCCCGGGCCGCCAGGTTGAGCAGGAAGGTCAGCAAGAACAGCATCAGCCCCACTTCGAAAAGCGTGGAAAGGTAGAGGTCGTCCACCGCCTCGGCGAACTCGTTGGCGATCACGCTCGCCATCGTCGCCCCCAGGTCGAAGAGCGATGCGGTCACCTGGGGCCGGTTGCCGATGACCATCGTGACGGCCATCGTCTCTCCCAGCGCCCGGCCGAGGCCCAGGATGACGGCACCCAGGATACCCGCGCGGGCGTAACCCGTCGCCGCCATGCGGATCGCCTCCCACCGCGTGGCGCCCAGCGCCAGGGCCGCCTCGTGCTGGCTGCGAGGCACGGCGGCCAGCACGTCACGGCTGATGGCGGCGATGGTGGGCGTCACCATGATGGCCAGCACCACGCCCGCCGCCAGCATGCCGAGGCCGTAAGGCGGCCCGGAGAAGAGCGGGAAATCTCCGAAGCGCATCCCGAGCGGGAGCTCGACGTAGTCCCGGATCAGGGGCACCAGCACGAACAGCCCCCATAGCCCGTACACGATGCTGGGGATGGCAGCGAGCAGCTCCACGACGAACGACAGGCTCTGGCGAAAGCGAGCCGGGCAATACTCCGCGAGGAATACGGCAATCCCGAAGCTCACGGGCACCGCCAGGGCCAGGGCCACCGCCGAGGTCACGAGCGTGCCGAAGAGGAACGGGAAGCCGCCGAACAAACGCCGCACCGGGTCCCAGTGGGTGTTGACCAGGAACGAGAAGCCGAAGGCGCGGATGGCCGGCCAGGAGGCGAGCAGCAACGAAAGCCCGATGGCCACCACGATCGCGACGATGGTGGCCGCCGACGCCTGGGTCAGCCAGCGAAACAGCCGGTCGCTGAAGCGCCCCTTCGATCCCACGGCCTGTGCCATCCCCCCTCGCCCTCATGCCCACCCGGCATGGCCGCTGCAAGGCGCGGGCCGAGCGGCGAGCAAGCACCGGACCCTGCTCGCCGCTCTCCGCCTCATCCCGTGCCCTTCCTCGTTTACTTCTCGATCAGGGGCTTCCCCTGGTACGTAATCTCGCGCAGCGTGCCCTCCAGCCGCTTCACCACGGCCTCAGGCAGCGGGGCATACTCGAGCGCAGGAGCATACTTCTGCCCGTCGTGCAGCGCCCACCACAGGAAGTCGACCAGCGCCTTGCCCTTCACCGGATCGCTCTGCTCCTTGTAGACCAGGATCCAGGTGAAGGCCGCAATCGGGTAGCTGTCCTTGCCGGCCGCGTCCACCACGAGCACCCGGTAGTCCCTGGGCATCTCGATCCCGGCCGCCGCGTTGCTGGTCGTCTCGAGTGACGGGAGGACATAGTACCCGTCGCGGTTGCGCAGCGCTGCGTACGGCATCTTGTTTTGCAGCGCGTACGCCAGCTCCACGTACCCCACCGCACCCGGGATCTGCCGGACCTGGCCCGCGACGCCGTCGTTCTGCGGAGCGCCCACGCCCACCGGCCAGGAGACCGAGGTGCCGGCGCCAACTTTGGACTGCCACTCCGGGCTCACCTTGGAGAGGTAGCTCGTAAAGATGAACGTCGTGCCGCTGCCGTCGCTGCGGTGCACGACCGACACGGGCAGGTTGGGGAACCTGACGTCAGGGTTGAGGGAGGTGATGCGCGTGTCGTTCCACCGGGTGATCTTGCCGAGGAACAGGTCCGCCACCACGTCCGGCGTCAGCTTGATCGACTTGGTCACGCCGGGGACGTTGTAGGTGATCACCACGGCGCCCATGACCGTCGGAATGTGGACGAGCTCGCCCGGAGCAGCCTTCAACTGCTCATCGGTGAGGAAAGCGTCGCTGCCGCCGAAATCGACGGTCCTCTCGGTGATCTGGCGGATGCCGCCGCCGCTACCGATCGACTGGTAGTTGATCGTGATGTTGGGATGCAGCTTGTGGTACTCGTCGATCCACTTGCTGTAAATCGGGTAAGGGAAGGATGCGCCCGCACCGGTCAGGCTGACGGACTCGGCCGCCGCCGTCCCGACCCCCGCCACGGCCACCAGCAGTGCGGTCAGAGCTACGAAGGCGGACGCCACGTACCGGCGCAGAAAACGAGCGTGCTGCCTCACCCACGGAGCCTCCCTTCGATTTCGCACGAGGACAGGCCTGTCCAACGTCCGCCGTAACTCTCTCCGCCGGCCGTTAATGGCGCATCATCACCGCGTAAAAGGCTGCGTCGAAAACGTTAAGAATGTGCAACGAAGGGGTGAACGGGCCGCAACGGTTTCAGCGGGGGCCCTCCTCCCGGCGGGCCTCCTCCGGTGGCCGGACCCCGCCGTTCGGCCGCGCGCCGTCGGGGGAGGGCTCCACGTGGACCGTGACGTCGAGGAGCTCGGGGACGTCGCGATGGAGCGAGCGCTCCACGGACTCGGCGATGGCGTGACCCTTCACGACGCTGATGGCCGGGTCCACCTTGATGACCAGGTCGGCCAGCACCCGGGTGCCGTGCAACCGGGCACGTAACCGGGAGAGGCTGTGCACGCCCGGGGTGGCCTCGACGGCCTCCCGCATCCGCTGCATGACCGGCTCCGGCGGTGCCGTGTCGACCAGCTCCCGCGTCGCCTGCCAGTAGAGGCGCCCCGCGATGACAAGGATGACGCCCGCCACGATGAGGCCGGCGAGCGGGTCGAGCCACCGCCAGCCCAGGATGGCCCCGACCGCGGCGGCCACGGTCCCGAGGGAATCGAGGGCGTCGGTACGGTGATGCCAGGCGTTGGCCACCAGCGCCTCGCTCTGGAGCCGCCGCCCGGCCGCGAGCGTGTACCAGTACATCCACTCCTTGGCCCCGATGGTCAACAGAGCCACCGCCGGGGCAACCCAGGTCGGCCGCTCCGCTCGCCCGAAGGCCACGAGGGCCCGCCAGCCGATGACGATGCCGATGGCCATGAGCGCCAGCATGAGGACCCGGGTGATCTCCGATTCGACCCGCCGGTGCCCGTACGGGTGATCGGCGTCGGGCGGTCGATCCCCCCAGCGCAGGGCGGCCACGAAACCGAGGGTCGTGCCGATGTCGGTGAGCGACTCGAAGCCGTCGGCGACCACCGCGTAGCTGCGCCCGGCGATGCCCGCCGCGATCTTGACGGCCGACAGTGCCAGGTTGATCACGATGGTGACGAACGCAACCCGGACGCCCTCGGAGACCCGCCGGGAAGTCATGGGCCGCCCCTCCCTTCCCCGCGGTGCAGTCTAACCACGTACGAGGCCGTTAGCCAAGGTGCCCCGCGCAGTTTAGACTCGGCGAAAGCGGAGACGAGACCATCCCGTGCCGGCGCGCCGGCCCCGTGTGCAGGGCTCCGATGTGCGGGCCTTCACGGAGCCCTCGGCCCGAAAATGGCGGTGCCGACGCGCACCAGCGTGGCGCCCTCTTCCACGGCGATGGGGAAGTCGGAGGACATGCCCATGGAAAGTTCCCCGAAAGACGGCCCGGCCGTCCCTTCCTCACGGATGCGGTCCCGCAGCTGCCTCAAGAGGCGAAAGGCCCGCCGTACCGCCTCCTGGTCGGTAGTGTGGGGGCCGATGGTCATGAGCCCGCGGACCTCCAGGGACGGCAGCTTCGCCGCCTCCCGGACGAGCTCCGCCGCCTCTTCCGGGGCCACGCCGTACTTGGTGGGCTCGCCGGAGGTGTTGACCTCGACGAGCACCGCAAGCCGCCGCCCGATGCGCTGCAACTGCCGGTCGAGCTCCGTGGCGAGCTCCAGGCGGTCGAGGGAATGGAGCATCGCAATCACCGGCACCACGTGGCGTACCTTGTTGCGCTGCAGGTGGCCGATCATGTGCCAGCTGACGGCTGCCTCCCCCGCCAGTTCCTGCGTCTTCGGCATCAGCTCCTGCACCCGGTTTTCTCCGAAGATGCGCTGTCCCACCGCGACGGCCTCCCGGATGCGGGCCGCCTGCACGCCCTTGGTGACGGCGACCA